>NZ_BAAHSG010000016.1:0-286855 GCF_054660775.1 Allocoprococcus similis | reverse complement strand
ATCGCCGGTGTATTTCGCAACATTTTTTTCGATGCTTCATATTCCCGTATCTTATCATTCAACATCTGATTATATAAAAAACGACAGCAGCCAAATGTTTTTGCGAGCAGAACTTCCTGTTCTCTGTTTGGATATATACGAAAACGGTATGCTATATTCATCTTTTTTTCTCTCCCTGCGTCTCGATATAATTACGAATAACATCAATCGGTGCCCCGCCCGCTGTCAACAGGCAGAAACTTTGGCTCCAGAATGATTCCATTCTTCCAGTGTGATTCCATAATCAGGTGCAATACGTTCCCAAATCTCTTTTGCACGTTCCGAAATCGGATCATCTATTACTTTTCTTCGGTATTTTACAACCATGATCAGATGATAATACATCAAATATACTGAATGTGCATTATGATCCATTTTATCCATATAATCAGTCCTTTCTATTCTTTCGACTGATTATAGTATACCATACCTCACAATGTAGAATAAGTGTTCTGCATTCTTTTTCTGTAATTCATCTCCCACCTGTAGAGGAAGGAGAATTCTTGCTAACTTTTGTTAAATACCGATTTTTTATTTTAGTTTATCATAATCCGCGTCAGATACATGCTCGCACCACTCATTGGATGTCTCCTCACCTGGCACTTCAATTGCCAGATGTGAAAACCATTCATCCGGTGCAGCACCATGCCAGTGTTTAACACCTGTAGGAATATTGATGCAGTCACCTGGCTTCATTTCTATAGCTTCTTTACCTTCTTCCTGATAATATCCTCTTCCGGCAACGCATACCAAAATCTGCCCGCCTCCACTTTTTGCATGATGGATGTGCCAGTTATTTCGGCATCCTGGTTCAAATGTCACATTGAAAATTCCAACCTGAGAAGTAGAGATCGGTGCAAGAAAACTTCTGCCGGAAAAATACTGTGCAAAACCATCGTTTGGTGCACCGATTGGAAATACCATCTCTTTAGCATGCGCCCGCATCGCTTCCTCTTCGTATGGCAAATCTCCTTCACCAGCTTCCCACACTTCCTTTGCAAGATTGAAAACAGCCCATGCTTTTGGCCATCCTGCATAGAATGCAACATGTGTGATCACTGCAGCAATCTCTTTTTGTGTCACACCATGATTTTTTGCATTTTGAAGGTGGTATTTTAAAGAAGAATCCGTAATTCCGGAAGCCATCAGAGCAACCACTGTGATGATGCTTCTTGTTTTTACGTCAATATCATAGTTATTCCAGTTTTCACCGAAAAGCACATCATCATTAAAATGTGCAAACTCCGGTGCAAATTCATCAAGTGCATTTCGTCCTGCTGTCTGTACTATTTTTTCCATATTCTGTATACCTCCATAGCACTGTTATTTATAAAGATTTTACCCACTCACTGATTTCCTGTTTCGTTCCACGATTTAACAGGCTGCCTTCTGTGATCACTGCATCCGGTGCGGATGGCTGCAATTCCTTTACAGTGTTCCCGAATCCACTTCCACCGGACGTTGCAAAAAGCACGATCTTTTTACCACTGAAATCATAAGCTTCTAAAAATGTATTGACGATTGTCGGAGCCACATACCACCAGATAGGGAATTAAAATGTAGCCAGTTCCCCTCATGCGTTGATTTTACTGGGTTTAACTGTATACAAAACTGTGTTTACTGTTACTATCTTTCATTCTTTTCCAAAATAGCTTTGAAGCATAGGCCACATTATTTTCATATATGACACAAAGCTCAGCTCTACTTGTGCTTCATTAAACCATCCAACCATAAAGCTATTTATCTCTTCAAATAATACTTTTGAAAGTTTCTGAATAATAATTGTGTTATCCACTTCTTCAGTATAATCTTTCGTATACATTTTACATATAGAACGCACTCCAAAATAATTATATAGCACACCTACCGTTGTTTTTAATGCTTCAATATCTCTTGGAAAATCTGTTCTATTCATCATATTCACTACTAATTGATGTCTTGAGTTTAGGTAATTCCTAACTGTACTATTACCTATTTCAACATCAACTGTAAATGAAAAATCTTGAGTTTGTATACTATCTGCTCCTAACATTATCATCAATTCAACTTGTGCTGCATGATATTCTGTATAACCAGACAAAGCCATATATTTCCAAGAATCTTGCTTTGCATACATTTCCGTATCTAAAATATGCGTAAATTCATGAAACACAATATACCTTGGTATTTCCGAACTTTTGCATATCCTTAATATATGTTCATCTGTTTTCGTATTATAGTAAGCTTGGGCGGCTGAAGCGAATCCTGCTGCATCGCTTTCCTCAACATTAATTTCAAAAAAATCTATCTTATACTGTGGTAATTTCTCAATTTCCATAAACTCAATATATTCTTTTTCATATTCTTTAATTAAATTTTTAATTTGTATTTCTGTCATATTGTTTTATACCTCATATCAAAGTTAGCATTTCACTTTTAGTATACCATAAAACAATCCCATTCTCATTCTATATGTTTTATCCTCAACGATGAAAAGATGTGTCTACACACATCTCTTCCATCTCATTATTTTCAATGTTATAAGTTCTTAATAAAATTCAAATCCTGTTTCCGTAATGCCTTCTGTAACTTTTCGTTCTTTCTCTTCAGTTCCTTATTTTCTCTGCTCAGAGCTGCCACCTTCTGGTTCAACAGTTCAATCTGTTTTTCCATCGCCATGTTCAGAATTTCTCTTCTTGGATCTATCATTCCGGCCTGTTGCTCTACTGCTTGGTTCAATGTATCCCGGACGGTTGGATTTTTATAAAAGAATCCTCTCGACAATCCAGTTTTCTTCATCAGCTTTGGAACGCTGATACGTTCTTTATTTGCCAGCATATCTTGTATTGCTTGCAATGCCAGTTCAATTTTCTCTTTACTTTTTCTCTGATTTTCCTCAATCATCTTGTCGTATTTGCTCATATTCTTCACCCCATCTTGCCAGACTCATATATATGATGTCACTCATCCTCTGTCTTACTTCTCTGGTTTCGTCTGCCATTCTTTGATTGCTCATTTTCCGGTAATGCTGTACATTATTCAGTCTTTTATGCCCCAATAGTCTCGCTATCGTCCAGTCATCCAGATGCATTTCTGTAAGTTTGACGCCATAGTAGTGCCGGAACATGTGCGTTCCAAACCCGAATAATTCGCCATGATCATCTTTCAACTGCTTTTCCTGTATCATGGACATGACTTTTGTTTTTATAGCCATATACTGCATCGGGCGGTCAGGTTCTTTTTCATTAACAAATATGTATTCTGTATCACCGAACTTTTCCTGTGTATATTCAATAGAACTCTGTAACAGTTTTGCAAGTTCTTTACTGATCGGTTTTTTATATCTTTTAGTTTTAACTTGATATATTTCAATCATATCTTGGCCATTTTCTCTCGTCAGACAATCTGGTCTCAGTGTAAGGGTATCTGATATCCTAGTTCCAAGCATCTGATGTATCAGAAGACATCTTGCAATCTGTACATCCATCTGTGTAATTTCCGCATTCAGTCGTTTCATTTCATCATCAGAATACACTCTAAATTCTGCATTTACTTCCGGTGGAATATCCGTATTAATAAATAAATGCTCCAATCTTTCATAGCTGTAAATTTTTCCGATTGTCTCTAACTGTCGTCTTAATGAAATTACATAAGAACTATTCGCACTATGGGAAGTATCTTTTGTTGACAGATGTATCAAAAATTCTTCCAACACTTCTCTGTCTATTTCACTGCAGCTTTTTATTTTGGAATACTCTTTTTGGAGATATTCTGAGAATATCCTCATTATTGTCAATTCTCCCTGTACAGTTCCTATTGCTTCATACTGCAGATTCATATAAACAGCTTTCTTACATTCTTCCCTGATATCTGGCTGATATATTTTTCTGAAATCCAGTGTTTTTACATTATAAATTGGATTGGATCTGATTTTAATATCCAGATTTTTTAGTTCCCAAACATCTTTTTCTATCTCATCCCGTAAATCTTCTGGCCCTAAAAATTTCAGTACGTTTCTGAAATATAATATCGTCACTGCTTCGCCATAGCTTACTGTACCATACACACTCTTCTTTTCTTTTACAATAGTTATTCCCTGTTCTAACATCCAGCCTTTTAAAAGTGATATCCATTTTTCTGGATTTCTATCTCCAAGGCTTTTGATTCTCCGATTTATTCTGCTGTTCAAAAACTTTGCAATATGATTATAAGCTGTTCGATCCTGAATCAATGCTCTAAACGTTCCGTTTTTGCAGCGATACATAATATAACCTCGAAACTCTTCCTTTAATTCTTGCGTTGGAAGCAACGTTAAATCAAATTTTCCATTATCCTTACGTGTCCCTGTTTCTTGTAAATTGGGGAAATCGCTGAAGTATATAATATCATTTTCCATCTTTTTCCTCTTTCTTTAGCCATGATGCTAAACTACTTCCTTGCATTTCAAAGAACTCATCATTTGCTTTTGCAATCCTTTGCGGCATATAATCAATATACTGTCTTGTCATCTCTTCATAAGTATGTCCAAGATAATCCCTGATACTTTGCAGTGATACATGACTGTCATAAAACATAGTTGCTACTGTATGTCGATAATCGTGTGATTGAAATAAATATTCTCCATTTGCAATCTTATTTTCCCGGCACGCTTCTATCATCTGAGTTCGGAATGTACCATATAGACAAGCACCACCTCTGCTGTTTTTAAAAATGAATTCTTCAGGCTGAATTTCATGTTTTTTCAAGTATACTTTCATAATCTGATAAAGTGCCTGTGGGATTGGAATCCTTTTATAATTCTTCATTTTGACCTGATACACCTGAATCCAATAATCCTCGCCCTGCTGATAATAAGCATTTCCTTTCAATGTACACACTTCACTCGCCCGTAATCCTAGACACCACAGATGTAGGAACATACATCGTAATCGCTCTGGAAAAAGATATAATTTTTTCAAAATTTCCATATATACTGTTTCCTCAACGCTACGATCATGATGTACTATTACTTCTTTTTGTTGGAAATATTCAATTCGGAATGGCATTCTTGTAATATACTGTTTAACTTCCATGAATTTATAAAAATGACCGATACCGAAAATTCTTTCATTAAATCCCTTTGCCTGTATTCCCCGTTCTCGCAAGCCGTCTGCATACTTTTTTACTTCTGCGACAGTTGCATGAATCGCCAGTATCTTTTCTTGTTCCAGCAGTTCAATAAAATTTCTAATACATACAAATCTTCGTACAATCGTGCTGACTGCCTGTCCAGTAATTCCCAGTTCATATTTCATGTATGCCTGTAAAATTTCTCGATTCTGTATTTCCTTGACTTCCATAAAAGAAATGCTAATTAAGGATTTACTTTCGTCTATCCGATGTTTTCCAAGATGTAATCGTTCCAGATACCATACATTTGCTTCCCATTGGATCTGTTCCTGCTGCATAAACGCATCTCTTCTGCATTCACCTAAAATACTTCGTTGACTCGTTTCGGGAAAATTCTTTAAAATAGTTTCCACTTGTTCCATTTCCAGCAATCCAATATCCGTAATATTTAACTGAACACAAGAATCATAAAGAAGTTTTAAGGATTTTAACCTGACATTTCTATAAGCCTTAGACATTGAAGTATTGGCAATGATACGACTCAACGTATAAAAAATTTGTTTCTTTAAAACTTCTGAACAATTTTGTGTAAAATCCCACACCAATAGGTTTGTTTTATAAGAAGTTTCAAAGGTCTCAGCTATTTCCTTTTCCGGATAATACTTCAGAAAATAAATTTTATTTTGATATTTCCATTCATATATCCGCTTTCCATTTAGCGTCTGCATTTGTTGATAGATATGTTGTTGTTTTACCGTATCATATATTTTCAAATAGAAAGATACAATTTGTGATCGTATCTGTCCTCTTAAATATTGTTCATACGAATTTCGCAAAGGATAATCCATTTCTTCCAGATGCCAGATTTTTCTATCTGCCAAGAACTTTTTCAATTTGTTAATTCTTGAATCGCTTTTTATTCCAAGTGCATCAATTTCTGAATATAGTTCCTGCTTTTTCTTCTCAATATCTACTTCAGATTCTGTTATGTGTTCTGCCTGTTGCAATAAATATATAGGTATTTCTCACACCTCCCTACTCCAGCAGACGTTCCGCCCCATAAATAGCAGTGTGTTGTGCATAAAACTCATTACTTGCTTCTATCAGTTCATCATCCAGCCAGTCCAGATACTTTATAGTCGTATCCAAATGTTTATGCCCCAATGCCTGACTGATCATTTCCAGTTCCCATCCTGCCTGCTTTCGCATATTTGCAAAATAGTGACGTAACATGTGGGGTGTGATTTTAACTCCGGTTTTCTTTTCCATTCGGTCCAACATATCATATACACTGTCCACTCTTAATGGCTTTCCAATGTTCTCACCCATGATATTCACAAACAGGTAATCCTGATGTTGCAGGATTTTCCGATATTTTGCCAGATAATCCATGAGAAATTCAAACGTATCATTACTTATCTTGGCACTTCTGTATTCCGCATTTTTGGCTCTCGCTTCATTTTCATTATCTTCCCGGAAGCATACCTTTATCATGTGATTCCTATAATCAATATCTTTGACATATTTTACTCCCAGTAGTTCCCCAATTCTGTATCCGGTTTCTGCTAACATAAGTAACAGAAGCTGATCTCTTCGGTTCGTACAGGCCTGTAAAATTGTAATAATCTGATTTTCTTTTGCTGTTCTCCCACGATGTTCCTCTTCCTTCAGATAGGCTTTAAAAGAATGATTCCGCAGTACCTTTTTTACTCCCACCTGATTAACCGCTATAATCTGGTTATACGATAAGGTTTTGAGACTTCCGTACTGTTCATATTCTGCCTCTATAAATAAATAGAACCTGAACACATCTTTTAAGTATGCGTTGCAGGTTCCTTCATTCGGACACTTCTTTTCTCCAGCCGTTTGCTCTGTATGGTTTCCGGCTTTAAGCCAGTATAAAAATTCCACAAAGTGTTCTGTCTGTTTTTCATAATCTAACTGATAGACTTCTGTGAGTTCCATTTCTTTCTCTGCCATATATTTCATATAATAGCAGATTGAAAATGCTGTGCGTTTCACTGTATTTGGTGAACGTTTACATTTAATCTTATGCATTAGATATTTACTTGGCAGTTCTTCAATACTCATTGTTTCCAGATTTCTGATGAAAAAATATTTTTCTGTTCCATCTTTTATCGTTTCCACCTTGTATATCATAAGCTGCCTCCTTTCCTCTAACGCTATACACAGTATACCCACTTCATGCCGAAATAGCTATTCATCAATACCAACAATCCCACCGAAAACGCCCTTGAAATACCACCAAACTTTTCGTGCAAAATCTGCTTTTTCTGTAGCAGAACCACGAACGGTTACAGGTAGTATTCCACGCCTTTCCGGTTTCGAATAAAGTGCTGGACATCCTTGATATCTTTTGCCATCTTGCAGCTCGGAAGCGCACACATTACTTCCTCATGATACCTGCCACCTTCTCCTGCACGCTCGTCTAAAATGGACACGACACAAGTATCTGTCTCGGTGCGGAGAGCACGTCCGAATCCCTGTCTTAGTTTTTTCTGCATGTCTGGAACAATCACTGCCTGAATATAATCTTTCAGGCTGGCATATTCCTTCTTCTGTGCTTCACTGATGGGATCAGGAACAGCAAAGGGCAGTTTTACTATAATCAGCGAAGATACCATATCTCCAGGGAAGTCTACTCCTTCCCAACAGGAGCCGGCTGCAAAAAGGACAGCATTGTCCATCTGTTTAAATCTTGTGATCTCTTCCGGTGAATGTCTCCACACCTCTATCATCGGGAACGGAATTTCATCCCTTAACATCTGGTAAACGTTTCCCATCAAATGATAAGATGTAAACAGCACTAGCGTATGCCCGTAAGTCGAACAGATCAGTGAATGGATATGGTCTGCTATCATCTCTGCCTCTTCCTGACTTTCTCTTCTGCATGTCTTCAAATTCTTTGGCAGATATAACAGACAGTTCTTCTGATATTCAAACGGGGAGTCTGCCACATATTCCCGGACTCTCCGCACTCTCTGTAATCCTGTCATTTTCCGAATGTGGGAAAATCCCTGTCCGGTTTTTAAAGTTCCGCTTGTCAGAATCGCTCCCATTCCTCTGCTCCATAACATCTGGTCCAGATACTGTGGAATCCGTCTGCTGGATGCACACAATATAATCCGGTGGTCATGGTCCTGCTTCAGATGCAGCACATACTTCTTATCCTGATGGAAAAAGCATTCCAGCACACTTCTGGTTTCTTCCAGCTTGTTTCTGATCCACTTTGGAATCTTCTTTTCTAATTTTTCTATGATCTTATTCATGGTCTGTATCCCCTCATATAAATACATTGCACACTCTTCTGTCATGTGGAATTCTTCTTTTATCCCATATCTGGTTCTGTGGTTTTCTCCTATGATGTCCAGCACCATCCGGATCGTCCCGGACAGTTTTCTTATCTCCGGGCCTTGGTACTCATTCCCAAGATAAAAGCAGATTTCTCGGATATCGTCATAACAGAGGCTCTTCCCAAACATCTGCTTTGCCGCATCCGGCAGCTTATGTGCTTCATCGACAATCAATGCTCGGTAGTCTTTTAATAACGGGCGGTAATCCTGCAGCCTGTGATAACCATCAGCCAGCAGATAATTGTGATTACAGATCTGAATGAACATTTCATGATCTCTGGAACGCTCCAGATACTGCTGATACCTGCATGAGCCTCTTTTCGGGCAGTCTCCCGAACAGAACTTCGGTACACTCACCATCCTTCTGTCAAACCCACTTAAGTTGGACACTTCGTCCATATCATAATGTTCTTTCAACGACAGCAGAGCTTCTTTCTGCAACGCATTTTTGTTTTTTTCTTCGATTGCAACGATTCGGTGCTCCAACCTCTCATCGCAGACAAAATGCTCTTTCCCTTTTCGTATCACAGCTTTAATAGGGGCCTGAATCGTCCCGTTCTCCTGAAGAATCCGGGAGAGAAAAGGGATATATTCTGTAAGAATTGCTTTCTGGAGTGCAATGCTGGAAGTGGATATCACGACCGGACGCTGCTCATAAGGGGAACATCCTTCTGCAAGGAGGGAATATTTTCTCATCAGAACACAGGCCACCAGATAGGCATACGTCTTGCCGATACCGACACCCGCGTCACACAGTGCTATGTTTCTTCCCAGCAGGTTATCCAGCATTTTGTGGCATAACATAATCTGTTCTTCCCTTACTGCCATTCCATGTTCCGGGAACAGCACTCGGAAAATAGTATCAATTTCTCGATGCGCTCTATTGAGATATTCTCTTGTGTAATACATAATTTGTTACCTGATATGCGTGCTGATATCACATCAATACGGCTGTAAAGGATTTCTCCCTACAGCCGTATGTATCTGATATCAACGACACATTCTTCCTTGATTTCTTATACTTTTGATTTTTGGCGTTGTATTTGTCCTCGACTCCCCCATTGCCTTACGGGAACATTACAGGCGGATGCTTGGCATTGCACCGCTCACGGATTTTCTAAAAGTCTTGCTGATTACAACCCAAAGTCCATCCTCTGCTCACTGGCAGTTCCTATGTATCATTATCCCCTCGTAAGTGATCCTCGCAAAAGACCGCCACGGTCCTGTTTCAGTTAAAGATGATTCGCTCGAAACGAAAACGCCACAAAAGAACTCTGCCTCTCACTTTCTGGTCTAATTTCTTCCATGCCCTTTTCATCTGTCCTCGCGTCTTCCTGCCACGCTTCTACTTACGGGAACGTACCTGTAATGCTGGTATGAGGTTGTCAAAGTACACTGGCAAAATTTACCTGCCTATTAAATAGCCGACGAAAAACGCCATAATTATTCAATTTTTGATAAATTTTTTAATTTTTTTCTCAAACGGTTTCTTTTGGTATAAATCGTCTGTTCTGCCATTCCCATAATCTTAGCAACTTCTCTTCCAGAATATCCCCATGTACTGAGTAAGAGGATTTCCAGTGTCTGATGCTCCGTTTCTTTCAATAGTTCATAGATTCGCTTATCACCTATGTGATCCAGAAGCTCCTTTACATCCCTTGCAAACAGCTCGCTGTCCTTTTCTTTTATGGAATCCATATCCTGCATCGTTTCATCCAGATGTTCCCGGTATCTGCGCTCTTCCAGAAAGTCTTCCCTGTCCATCTGGCGCAGCTTTTGGATCTTCTCTTCTTCCATTCCCAGTTCACGCAATTTCTTTTCTTCCTGTTCTTTCCAATAATTCCACTTTCGTTCTTCACTTGTCTTGTTATAAGCCATTTATCTTTCCTCCGATCTGATTTTTGATATAGAAATCAAATCGGAGCATGGCGGTGACCGGATAGGTACGTTATAATGTTCGAAAAATGTCGAAGAAAAAAATGCTGCAACCTCTTCGATTACAGCACTTTTTTCCATCTTACGTGAATATTTCTTGTTGGTTCATAGGAGATTCCTTCTTTTTCTCATAATGAATAAAAGACTCTTGTCATCCATTATTTATTATAATTTTTCTACTATTACAATAGCTTTTTTAACAAGTTTTCTTGTCTTGGAGTTTAAAAGAAAGCTACCAGTTTTTTTCCTCTGATAGCTTTCCATTCATTCTTATTCTGTTGGGAACATCGCTGCTTCCAACTTATTCATCTCTGTATCCAAAAGACCATATTTTCCTGAGTTATCTTTTTCCACGGATACGTTTACAGTAACAGCTTTTCCATATCTGTTCTTTTCAAGACTCTTCTGGACACTTTCTGTTAATACAGCTGCAAAGACTTCCGGATCATTTCCATCCAATCCCTGCTTTATTTTTTCATTGCTTACCTCTGTAGAGCTTTGTTGCAATGTCTGAAATACATTGGATGGTTCAACTTGTACACTTACTGTATAGACTCCATCCTCTTCTTTCACATCTTGTACTTTGTATTTTGCCAGTTTCTTTACTTCTGTCAGTTTTTCCGCATAATCAGCAATTCCTTTATCCGTAATGTTATCGGAATCATCAAATTGCTGTTGGATACTCTCATTAAAATCCTCTTCGATTTCTTTCTTGGCATCTTTTTCCGAGATTTCTAACAGATTCGCATAGTCCTTATATTCTCCATGATAGTGTGCATCAAGAGAACTTTGGACGTAGGATTTGGCATCAAAGTCTGGTTGTCTGGAGCAAGCTGATAACAATATACATACTATAATTCCTATACTTATGCACAAAACACAATTCTTCTTTTGCATATTCTCTCCTTCACGCTTTATTTATCTTCAATTTTTATCGAAAATAACATTTTTAAATACTGTTCTATTGACTCCTTTTGAACTTTTCTTTCAATATTATATGGAATGCACATAAAAAACTCCACATAACCATTATCAATAAAACTCAGCAATACTTCTCCATTTTCTGTTAAAAAATGTACATATTTTTTATTACATTTACTTTCAAATTTAATATTCGACATTTGCTTGTATATTTTTTTGTAATGATTTTTTATGCTTACTTCATCTGTACAATCAGTTCCATCACCTATCAAAAAAGAAATATACAACTTATCATAATCTTCATTTCTATATGTCATATAAGAATCTGTATGACCATCACCAATATTTTTATAATGCTCATTTGGAATCGAATAACTAATTATTTTCCCCTCTAATGTTTCAAATCTTTCTGTTTCATCAATTCTAATTTCACATGGTTCAAACATTTTTTTTATAAACAAGCCCAATTCATAATCCGACATTTCTATAAAATTAATATAATCTTTTTCTTCCGTTTTTCGCGAATATCCCCCTCTATTATTCCGTTCCCATCTTCTAATTTCTAATTCATCTCCATTTTGTTTCAAATCAATTCTTTGATAATTCTTGGAAAATGTTGGAAAACTTTTATATTTTGTTTGTTTCCAAAAATTGTTTAATTGAGATTCGTCTACTTTTGGGGAACTTTCTGCAATTTTTATTCCTTTTCTAATTGCACAGCCTATCTTATCTATTGTTTCTTCAGCCATAATTTCAATTGTAGGTTCGATAGAAATATAACATCCCATAAACCTTTCAATGGCATTAGGCACAATTAAGAAACCATATTTTTGATTATAATATACAGAAATCATATCCGTTTTCTCCTCTCTATTACTTAAGGGGAATAAAATATTCCCCTTAAGCTATTTACTTTGCTATTATTTTCCTACTGTAATAATGAGTTTAACACCTTTATCAATACCATGTTTTGTAGCATTATTAACTGCATTTATCTGAGCTTCGCTTAATGTTACATTTGGAACAACTACTTGTAATTGTCTACCCACTATTTCTTCCGCATTAACAAATTTACCATTAAATGTTTCTCCTATAAATCCTGAAACTTTATTAATGTCCTTGACAATTACCTTTTCCAATTTATTACCATTTTGATAAGTCTTTGCACCTAAGTCTCGGCTTTTAACACTAGTCACAACACCATTTTCTACTTTATCTATGGTCGGGAAATTGTGTCCCAAGTTATTTCCCATAGCTTTGTCAATAATATCTCCTCGCTCTAATGGTGGTTTTTCCCAAGTGCCTTCTGGCAATTTTGTTTCGGTTACTTCTGCAACTAATTTTTTAAACGATTTATCAATCCCATCATTATGGGTACTTCCTGCACTCCTTACTACATTCAAAAGTTTCCCAGCCCCATAACTAAGGCCACCCATAACGCCACCTGTCACTGCTCCTGCAATACCACCGACTAACGTATCTTTTGCTACTTGTTTCAGACTATTTCCAGACAAACCTGAATTCACTGCACTATATGAAGCTCCACCAATAGCTCCAATAACTGCTCCTGAAACCATCGCCGTTCCTAAGCCACCCATTGCTGGCAATGCTGCCAGAACTGCTCCTGCAGCCAAACCGCCTGTTGCAGCAACTACAAGACCAGAAACTGTAACCGCAGTTATACCAATGGCTACTTTTTTCACCGCATTCCAGTCTACTTTTCCAAGCTTATCTGTAATACGATTTGTTGTCGTACACATATGTCGTACCACTTCTGAGCGGATTTCTGCCGTTCTTTCTGAAACATAGGATTTGAAAGATGTATAAGTTTTTCCAATTTTCTGTACCCCATTGCTTACAGAACGAATAAACTGACTTCCTCTGGATGTGATCTTTTGATATGTACTGCTACTGGTTACACGATTTTTCACAGATTGATATGTCTGTTTTGCATGTTTAGCTGCATTTTTGGCAGTTTTTGCTACCCCCTTCACTGTGTTAACAATAGTTTTTGCTGCTTTCTTAGCTGTATTTACTACTGTTTTGACTACCTTTTTCGCAGTATTAACGATTTTCTTGCCGACACTCTTGACTGCTTTCGCTGCTTTTTTAGCTGTACTCTTAATCCTGCTCCACAATGAATGTCCTGTCGGATCACTGTAATTCAGCGGATTATTGGTCGTATAATCGTAGCGGTTTCTGGTCAATGGATTTTCTGTCGTTCCAAGGTCACTATCTTCAGTTGTAAAGGTTCCGTTCTCTGCGTTATAGTATCTTGCCCGCAGATACTGAAGTCCTGTTTTTACATTTGTGGACTCCCCATTGTAACCGTAGTAATTGACACCGTCTGCTGTTCCTGATGTAAGGTTACCGTATGAATCATACTGATAACTGTTCGTCAGATTAGCTGTTTCGGTCAGGATTCCGGTCACGCTGTTTCTTCCGTCATATAAATAATAACTGCTTTCTTCCGATTTATCAACGCTTACCCGTTCTCCGATTCCACTTTCTCCATAAGTATAAGCCTGACGTACTTTCTCGTCTGCTCCATACTCTGCAAGGACTTCTGTATTCTCGCGATTGATATCGTTGATATACTCTGTCAGTGTGTATCCTTTGGCATTGGAACCGCCTTTTACCAGAGAGGCAAGCTGCTCTTTCGGGCTGTTTCCATCTTCGGTACGCTGGTTCGCCGGGATCAGGACTTCATCGCCATAGCAGTCTTCCCATTTATAGGTGTTATCAAGTTCGAATACCCGGTTGTTATCTCCATCGTACATGGCTGCCATCAGGACTGTTCCACCCTGTTTTACTACTGCCAAACGATTCTCTGCTGTGTATTCATAAGTAACCGGATCTGCACTGTTTGTCTTATCACATTCCTGGATCAGATTGCCATCTTTATCATAGCTGTAGGTTGTTCCCGGATCGCCCCAGATCTTTGCATTGGTGCGTTTGATGAGCTGGTTGGAATCGTTGTACTTATAGTTATATTTTGCTTTGCTGACACCATCCTCGATCTTCTCGTAAGAGGTCCGGTTTCCAATCTTGTCATAAGTATAATTATGGACTGTCTTTTTACCGCCCTCTGCTTTTTCTGTACAGCGTGTCAGTTCCCAGTTGTCATCGTATTCATAGGTACGTGTCGTCTGGATCTCTTTTTCCTGATGCTCACAGTCTGCTTTGTCTGTCTCTTTCTGTGTATCGCCCCAGTTGTACCAGTCTTCCCAGCTTGGCGTCTTTCTTGTTCCAGCTTCCAGTTCCGTAGCTGTTTCTCCAACTACATATCCCTGATCATTGTACTTGTACTCATAAGTACTGATTACTTTGCCGCAGGAACCACAGGTATTCACAATCTTTGTGATATGATCTTCTGCATCGTAAGATACTTCCGTCTTTGTTCCATTACTTCTAGTAACTTCTGTCACACGGTTCAGTGCATCATGCTTGTAAGTGGTTACTTTTCTATTACGGTCTGTCAGTTTTACCAGATTATCATTTAAGTCGTATTCATAGCTGATCTTTGTCCCATCCGGGTATACGATTGCCTGCAGATTATCTGCGTCATCATAAACGTAGCTGACATCCTTTTTCGAACCGCTTGTCACTTTGGTGATTCTTCCAAGTGCATCGTATTCGTAGCTGCTCTTGCCTGTCTGATCCTTCATGGATACCCGTTCCCCGGCACTGTTATATGCGTAGGTCACGTCCTTTTCGGATGTCTCGCCTTTTGCGTCCTGATAAGATTTCTCCAACAGGTCATTCAGTTTGTCGTAATCATACGTGGTTTTCTTGCCGCTTGCCTGTGTATGTCCGGTCAGTCTGCCTTTTTCATCATAGTCGAATTTCTCCGTTCTTCCTGCCGGATCTTTGATGGATGTCAGGTTGCCTTCTAAGTCATAAGTATAATTCGTTGTCTTATTTGCTGCATTGGTGAAGGTCACCAGGTTATCCATGTTGTCGTAACCATAAGTTGTTACACCGCCAAGGGCATCAGTTACTTTGGTCAGGTTGTCATTCTTGTCATATTCCAGATGGCTCTTTAATCCGGTCTTATCTGTAACAACCTGAATATTCCCATGTGCATCGTAATCAAATCCCGTTGTGAATCCACGCTTGTCTGTAATAGAAGTTACCCTGCTGTCCTTATCATAGGTATAGGATTCCTTCTGCCCCAGTGCATCGGTCTCTTCTGTTACACGGTTGTCTTTATCGTAGACTGTCTTTGCAACATAGCCCATCGGATCTGTTACAGATGTAACATTATAATTCTTATCATATCCATAGCTGGTCTTTCTTCCACCCGGTTTGGTGATCTCAGTAATATTTCCTGCCGGGTCGTAAGTGTAAGCAGTTATCTTACCAAGCGGATCAGCTGCAGAAGTCATCTGACCTGCCAGGTCATAACTGTAGGTATTGCTCCGTCCAAGCGGATCTGTCTCCTTCACCAGATTGCCATACTTATCATAAGAAAAGCTGGTTGTTCCATCCAGTGCATTGGTAGAAGACTTCATGTTATGGAGCTTATCGTAAGTATAAGTAGTGGTACTCTTTAAGCTGTCGCTTTCTTTTACCACGTTGTCCACTTTATCATAAGAGAAATTTTTAGTATAACCCAGTGGACTGGTCATACTCTTCAGACGTCCGGCTTTATCATAACCATAGGTATACTCTCCACCATTCGCCTGTGTCATCTTTGTGACATTGTCATTCAGGTCAACACTGTACTGTGTCTCATTTCCCTTTGCATCCGTTACAGAAATGACATTGCCATGCTTGTCGTAATCATATTTGGTAACTGCTCCCTTTGGAGAAATCTGTTCCGTCATGTTACTCAGGCTGTCATATTTGTATTCGGTAATGAGTCCCATCGGATCTTTTGATTTGGTAAGATTTCCAATGGCATCATAACGGTATTCATTTGTTTCTTTTAACGGAGAAGTCTCACCGATCTTGCGGTCCAGTTCATCATACTGGTAGGTTGTCGTATTTCCATTTCCGTCTGTCTGGGATACGAGATTGTCATTTTTATCGTAAGCATACTTGGTAACCGTACCGTTTTCATCGACAGATTCCGTCACATTATCATTTCCGTCATACTTAAAGGTGCTGGATGCTCCCAGTGGATTTGTCTGAGAAATAACCCGGTCTTTCTTATCGTAAGCGTATTTATATGTGGCTTCCTCTTCTTCTGTCATGGATAACTGGTTGCCGACTTTATCGTAGGTAAAGGTTGTTTTATGACCTTCCGCATCCGTTACCGCTGTAATGCGGTCCATAACATCATATTCATAAGATGTGATACTTCCGTCTGCTTCAGTAAGTTTCAGGAGTCTGCCGTACTGATCGTACTTGTATGTTGCTGTCCTGCCAAGTTCATCGGTCTGTGTCAGTACATTTCCGGCACCATCATAAGTATAATCCATACTGTTTCCACCATTGTCGGAGGAATGGATCAGGTTGCCTGCTCCGTCATATTGATAGGTAATTACGAGTCCCTGTGCATCCGTACATTTTACAAGCTGTCCGATGGCATCGTACTCCATCAGCACCTTGTCCCCTGTCGGCAGTATTATGGATGTGTTATTTCCCTCTTTATCATACACATAACTATACGCATTGCCGAGGGCATCTGTCATCTTTGTGCTGTTGCCCTGTGAATCGTATTCGTAAGTGGTCTTTCCTTTCAGGGCATCCACCGTCTGTTCCAGATTGTCGGTGGAATCATATTTCATTGCTGTAATGTTGCCCTTTGCATCGCTTACCGATGTCATGTTTCCATTACCATCGTAAGTCATGGTACTGGTATTTCCATTTTCATCGGTAGAGGATACCAGATTTCCATTTAAGTCATACTTCATGGATACGGTATATCCAAGGGCATCTTTGGATGTAGTCAGATTTCCTGCCTTGTCGTAAGCATAAGTATCTGTTCTTCCCTCTTCATCGGTAGAAGATACCAGATTTCCTGCTTTATCATAAGTATATGTGGTAGTTCCACCTTCTGGGTTGGTTTCACTTAAGCGGTTTCCTGTATTATCGTAGGTATAAGTCCAGGTTCTTCCACTGTCATCTGATTTTGATACCAGATTGTCTGCCGCATCATAAGTATAAGTGGTAACTGCACCTAATTCATCTGTCTCTTTAGCGAGTCTTCCGCAGTTATCATATTCCTTGGAATGGCTGCTTCCATCTCCATAAGTAATCTTGGTTTCATTTCCTAATGCGTCATATTCATATTTGGTTATATTACCAACTGCATCTTTGGACTGAAGCACCTGTCCAAGAGAATCAAACTTGGATACGGTTGCATTTCCATTTCCATCGGTATATTTTTTCAGATTTCCTGCTTTGTCATATTCATAGAGCTTTGTTCCAAAATCTTTATTACTCTCTTCTATGACACGTCCCATGCTGTCATACTTATAAGTAATTGTATTTCCTTTTGCATCGGTTGCTTTGACCTGCTGATAATTCTTATCATAAACGTAGCTGATCTGATTTCCTTTCGGATCTGTACCACTGGTCATGTTGTACATCTTATCATAAGTATAAGTGGTGGTATTCCCCAGTGCGTCAGTACTTGCTGTAATATTTCCCACACCATCCAGCGTATAAGCGGTCACACCGCCATCGGCTGCTGTCTTGGAAGTCAGATTGCCATTCGCATCGTAACTGTTCGAGGTTACATTTCCAAGTGGATCTGTCATGGTAACTGCACGATTCATCGCGTCATACGTGAATCCCCATGCTGCTCCATTTCCATCCACATATCCGGTCATGTTCGGTCCGTCATACGAATACGTTGTTGTGACACCTCTGCCGTCTGTCTGGGATACCATACGATGTTTGTCATCGTAAGTATAGGTAATGGCTGTTCCATCCGGTTTTGTAGATGTGACCATATTTCCATTACCGTCATAACTGTAAGTAACCGTTGCTCCGTTATATCCAGTTGCACTGGTCAGCTTATTCTGCTCATTATAAGTATAAGAGGCTGTCTTTCCATCCTCTCTTGTCTCCGTTGCTACATTGCCAAATGTATCATAAGTGTAAGTTTTTGTTCCGGCTGCTGTCGTTTCGGAAGCAAGCTGATTCTCTGCATTATAAGTCTTTTCACAGGTTGTTCCATCCGGATATTCAATGGATGTTGTGCGGTACTGATCATCATAATGATAAACGGTCTTATTTCCTTCGTTATCCGTTGTTGTAGTAGAACTCTTTCCGTACTTGAAAGTTGCCGTTCCTTTTTCTGCATCAGTCTGCTCTACAACTCTTCCTTCTTTATCGTAAGTATTCTTTACAACCGTATTGCCATTCTCATCTTTCCAGCTTGTCATACGGCTGTCATCATCATATTTGTACTCTTTTGTTGTTCCATTCGGATCTGTTACAGATATCAGATTTCCCTGCTCATCATATTTGTAAGAAACTTTTCCACCATCTGGAAGAGACAGTTCCTTGATATGCCCGAATTTATCCTGTTTTACCCCGAATGTTTTTCCGGATGGTGTTGTAATCTTACTCAGATTATAATCATCGTCATAATCTAATACTGTCTTAAATCCATTCACATCCGTTACATAACGTAAAATTCCATATTTATCAAATGACCAGACGCTCTGATCCGCATCTGTCAGTTCCCATCCGATGTAGTCATGGTCTGTATCTTTATAGCTGACTGCTTTTAAATCATATACATAACCATCCGGAGCAGTGTAGCTTCCATCTTCATTCTTATCAAAGATCAGATAACTTCCGTCCCCTCTCATATACAGAAGACTTCCGTCCTCCATTTGAGAAAGTGACTGGTCATAGTTAAAGCTCCATCCACGTCCGAACATGGAATGCTGGTCTGTTCCTTTGGAATTGTAGCTTCTTGTAATGGAGAATTCTCCATTCAGTTCATTCATCGTCGCATCGGACTGATCCATGTAGAAGTTACCAGTATTTAAGTTGACTGGTTCAAATCCAAATTCACAGTGCAGGCCTCTTCCCATCAATGCTCCGTCAATCCGCATCTTATCCTGATCGGTAAGCGGTGCAGGACTATATGGAACATTTGTCTGTGGGTTACGGATAAAGATCGTGTTATTTGCGACTACCAGTGCGTCCATAACCTGATTGTCTTTCATAATGTTCTTAAGCGGAACACCATAATATTTTGCAATCTTCGGGAATGTATCAAACTGCTTCACTTCATAGATCACAAAGCTGTCACTGGTCACTTCTTTTCCTGTTTCCAGCTTTCCATCAATCTCTTTCGATGCTTTTGCTTTGATCTTATAAAGCTTGTCCTTCGTCAGCCCTGAATACAGTGCACTCTGCCAGTTGGAATCTTTGCTGTAATACTTATTCGCCTCCGGGAACTGCTTATTGTATTCAGTACTGTCTGGATAGGAATACAATGGTTTTGCATCTGTTTCGTGATGTTCTTCATTTTCCTCATCTGGAAGCAGATAATATTCTACTGTAGATTTGCTCTTTGCAATTCCGTCTGCAAATACGGCATCAAACTTCAGCTTTCCATTTGTATTCTTTTCTGTCATCGGGCGAAGCAGGATCGTTGTTTCATCCAGTGACATATCTCGCAGATATGGATCTTCAGCCGGTGACCACTGGATGCTGAGTTTCGGTCCATAAACGGATGCCCTGTTATTCAGTACCTCACACTGCATAGAAGCTCCAAGGTTATTTGCCTCGGCAATGGCTACCAGTGCAAATCCGTTATTCGCATGAGTTCCCTGCACCCAGTCATTGACCAGATCTTTGACGTCATAATTGATATAGCTGTTCCTGCTGGTACTTGCATTCTGTACATCCTGAAACGTAAGATTTACTGGTTTTGTTTTCCATGTGATGGAGGTGTTCCACGACTGATCTACACGATAAAGTCCAAACTGGGATGCACCACCACTGTATGCAGTTTTCTGACTGACTGCAAATGTTGCACTGTCAATTTTGGAATCTTTCGGAATCTGACTAAAATTGGAATTTACTTTGATATAAGTCCGGCAGTTCTGGTGTGCAGTACCAAATCCTGCAAGGTTCCCAGACTTAATACCATCATCAAATCCGACATACGGATAATTGTTGTCACCAATCTGACTGGTAGGACTTCCCTCTTCCACACCGATCATGTTAAAGGAACTCTTCTGAATCTCTACTGGTGTCGGATCGATCCTGACCGGATACTGACGTTCTTCTGCCGAAAGCCAATCCCTATCTGGTTTTACGGTCAGGATTGTTTTTCCATCTTCTTCCCGAAGTTCCAATGTGATCAGGAAACTGATTTCCCCGGCAGCATCTTCCATTGATGGCGTCTCCAGAAGATACTTCGCATCTTTGATTGTCTTCCCTTCCGGATAGATATAGACCTGATTGTCTTTTACTTCTGCCTGATACCCCGGAATCTGCAGCTCGTATTCATAGACTTCCCTGTCTGTTGGCTGCTGAAGTACGATATCTTCCTTAATGCTGGAATCCAGTACTGTATACTGAACATCTGCGCCCTCGTAAACTTCATTATAAAGGATCGCATTGTCTTTAATAACGGAATGTGTATAATCTCCATCTACCGGAATGATCCCGATTCTGGTCTTTCCATTTTCAATCGTTACACCATTCTCTTCTGACATCTGTTCCGGAAGAAGGATAGCATAATCGTTTGCCTTGTTCTGATAAACTTCTGTTTTCTCTTCCTTTTCTTCAGTTGCCACTACACTGCTGGCTTCCTGTGCTTCTTCGGATGCCGGAGTATCTGCTTCTTCTGGTTTTACAAGTGTATTATCAACCAGCTCGGTATCTCCATCCTCATTCTTATAAGTTCCGACATAACCTCCATAAACGGTTGTATACTGCTTGTCCCCTGTCTTATAAGTCTTGGAAATGGCATCATAATCAATCAGTTCACCTTCCGGTTCTTCTGGAATCGGATAGTAATCCTGTGGTTCTTTCAACTCCACTTCTTTTTCCTGCGGATTTTCTTCTGTTTCTTCCGCTGGAGTTGTCTGTTCTTCCTGCGTCTCTGTATCTTCTGATGGCGTCGTTTCATTTTGTACGTCCGCATCAGACTGCTGACTCTTATCTTGTTCTCCAGATGTGGAATCTGTAATCCCTGCTTCCTCTTCCGTCAAAGCCTCTGGTCTGGAGAAATCTGCATTCTTCTGTACATCCTCAATGGCCTCTTTTGCCTGTACAAAAATAGGCTCTGTTCCCTGTAGTGCCATCAGGAGTGCAAGTACTAAGGCTATAGCCGACTTTCGAAATCTCTTCATAGTCTCTTTCTCCCTCTTGTAATCTTTTTCTATAATTCCTTTACAAAATAACCGCTACCCTCCTTTTTTCTGACTTTGGCACTACTATAATCTAAAAAATCACAAAATTTTCATAAATGGTAAAAATGCCCCTTGAGGTGGCAAAAATAGACGAAATCGGTCGAAAAAAATAGTAAGACACCATCGCCTTACTATTTTTCATCTAATTTCATATATAATAATATTTTCACTTGAAAGGATTTCTCCGTATGGCAGATCTCCATCTGACCATGATATTTTTCTACTACGAGTTTCACATTTTGTAATCCTATTCCATGTCCTTCTTTCCTGCTTTTCGTTGTCAGATAAATTCCATTCCGCACTTTTGGTGTATCTTTTATGCTATTCTCAATCTAGATATTCATGATTCCTTTTCCATAATACATCTGAAACGATAATCTCCTTTCATCTGAAGCTGCTGTCCCACGAATAGCATTATCCATAAGATTTCCCACTATTATACTTATATCAAATAATTCTTCCCCTATATGATTCGGTATTTCTACAGAAATCTCCGGATTTTCAATTACTGATTTCGAATCTTCCAAAATATAATTCAGCAGATTATTCATATTACGGTTTTCTGTATATAAATGATGACATAAGGCTGTTCCGGCTATATTCTCCATTTGTTTCAGATACGATAGAATCTCTTCATTTCCTCCCGTTTTTGCCATTGCCCCTATTGTTGTAAGATGGTGCTTGTAATCATGATGTATCTTATTCAGCCTGTCCTGTGATTTCATCATCATCTCCAGTTCTTTTGCATACTGGCTCATCTGAATTTTCATCTCTTCCTGTTTTGCTGTTTCAATATAACTTTTCTGAACCTCATCGTGCAGATAGAAAATAAACACATTGATAAACAGTAAGAATAATACAATCGTAGACCGCACACCTCTTCTGTCTGGCAGCAATATCCTGATACAGACTATAATGCTGATCACCGGGACAGAAAGCATACCCTCAGTCTTTCGTAACACGACAAACGGGGAAAAGAATCCCCTTCAATTCTTTTCCCGAATGGACATCACTAATTTTGTGTCATTTTTCCGATGCAACAGCACCACTTCCTTTGCTGTCTTATTTTGTCCTCTATATAATAAACACTTGAACAAGAAAAAACTGTCGCCATTTTATAATTTATTTATATTTTTTATGTTTTATTTATATTTTATCCAAATATTACAGCGATAACTAATAATGTCACCCCCTGCATTATTCTTTTTATTTTTAGCGTCATTTGATAAACCATCAACGTTTTTGATGGCAAAAAGGGAACCTGCAAAACCAGATTCCCTTTAAAATACATGCTCTTCTCTAAAAGGATGATAAATCCACCATCCTCTGCTTATTTTTAAAAACTTTTTCCTTTTTTACAATACTTATAAATATTAAATGGTTTTTCTTTTTTTTCAAATAAAATCCCTGTTGTTTTAATAATTTTTATAAGTTCATCCGACTCCATATCTGTCGTTTTAAATATAAATATTTTCTTTTCATTTGTTATGAAAAAAAAGAAGTTTTTATATAAGAACATTCTATCAATATTTTTAAATTCATAAATTTGATCTTCATCTATTTTAATTGCGTTTTCATCGATATCCACCGTTTCATATCCTGATCTACCCCAGACAAATTCATGAACATTTTTTTCAAAATTTTTACCAATCATTTGATACCAAATAATCCAAGCCACACAAGCCACACAAGTTCCAATCCCTATTCCAAACATCAAATAACTTTCCGACAGATAACAATTAATCGACAGTAAAAATTCTACAGGTGTAAAAATATAGATAATCATTCTACTTTTCTGTCTTGTTTTAAATAATTGATTAGGAATTATAAACCCAAGCGAAAGCATTCTTTCTAATTCTTCCCTATCCTCATCTGACACAATTGATTTAATATGCATTCTTCTTAATCCCCCTTTTGCCAGAGGTCCTCTTTATAAAATCGAACCTCTGGCCATTGTCTCTTTTATTCTTTTACAATTTACAGCGCTTGAATCAACAAACCAAAAACAGTACCTGCTCCAGCTGAAAATAAAGCAATAATTGACGGAATTGCATTTACAACTAATGCACCCGCAAGAACTAATATTACGGCTCCTGCCAGTATATTACTATGCTCTTTTGTGAATTCTACAACATTAAATTCAAGACCACTATTAGAATTTAATGTCATTGTAAAAATCAAAGCAACCGATATTGTCCACTCTTTTTCCTCTTCTGGCAGCAAATCTGATGTACTAAATACAATGGAAAACTCTACACTATTGGCAAAAACATTATTTATTTCAAAAGCAATATTACCAGATTTAACCGATAAAGCAATTTTTTCTATCGTATTTCCAAAGTTATCTGCTCCCTCTATACCTGTATCTGATAAATTTGATGAAATCTCCATAATTTGATTTTTGCAAGTTTGTGTCAATTCTCCATCATTTCCTATATCCACTTTTATATTATAAATTTTACCAGTTGAACTTTCAAGCGATGTGGATATTTTAGTAGAAATATCAATTGCTCCTTGAGGACTCATCATTGTTCCCAGTGAAATTTCCTTATCATACTCCACACCCACATCCATAATTTTATTCAGATAACCAAGCGGCTCCATTACATTATAGACATATTGATTTCGTGCTATTTTTACCTTTGCCCGAAGATTTTCTTGCGCTATTTCCTCATCTGTTTTTGTCGATACGGCATCGAACTTTTTAAATCCAGTATCTCTCCCTGAATATGCATCTTTATCCAGTGGGAACGAAGGTGATGAAGAAAATGAGTTCAACTCACAAAATTGATCAAATGCCCAGTTCTTCGGCATCGAATATCCCAAATTACAGCTAAATCCAGTTGACATATCTGCCACAAATGATTTACTTGCCAATCCTGCTTCATAAACTTTAGTACATACATATCTTGGTGCATAAATGCCGACTTTATAATTTTTATCATTTGTCGAACTGAAAAAGATCATGTGAATCTGTTCAAAATAAGGTATAATAAATGTATCAATCTGATATGAATAACAATCAAAATCCACTGCAAAGTATATAGTCGTTCCACTTGGTATACCGATTCTCTCGGCTGCTAAAATTGCTGTCTGTGCATCAACACTTCCCTGGGACGGATCCTTAAAATAGTTTAATTCATATCCTCCATCCTGATATATCGGGAATACCGATAATCCTGCATTTTCAATGTTTTTCACTTCTGTTGATGTCAAATATTTCGGTGTATGTTCTTTTCCAACAGAACCTGTCAGATAACGTCCTACATGAGTATACCCTGCATTTTTTATATCTAATGCCTGTTGTTTATTTAATACTGTTGCACAGTCACACGCTTTTGCTGCCCTGTTTGTATCGCCTTTACTCGTAAGCAATGATTTCATAGTAGAAACATTTACTTTTCCTTTTGTTACAAGTCCAATTCCTGTCAGACCATAAAACTCCTGAAATTCTGACACCTTTGACTCTGTAGTCGAATCAAACACGCCATCGAATCTTCCCGGATTATATCCGTTAAAATATAGTCCGTATTGAGCAATCTTATTAAATGGAACATATTTCGTCGAGTTCTGTCCGTTCTGTAATGTACCCGGAAACGCATTTGTTGTTGCATCGCCAAAATTAACTGAATTCAAATCTGTAATTAATTCAGTTGTAACTCCTTCAGCCGCCTGCAATGCACCAACTAAAGACAAAATTGTCTGTCTTGAGGCAATTCCATCACAAGGTCCAACACCAATAACATCTGACCAGTCACTATTTAATTGCTGTTGAATAAGAACAATATTGGAATCCCCACCAGAAACCTTTGTAAACCAGTTTAGGGATAACAATCCAGACCAAACTTTCCAATCAATTTTGCCCGTAACTTCCAGTCCTGCATTTTCCTGCATCTTTTTAACTGCATTTACTCCTGATGTATAATAAATTCCAGTAATTCCTCCAGCAGCATATCCTTTGCAAAACAGAGCACACTGAATCAAGCATACATTAACCTGCGGAGTATCATTCGGATCCATTTTTGTAATAATGGCTAACTTCTTCATGGTATTAATAGTAAGTGGTCCAACCGTTCCTGTAATCGTTGAGATTCCATTCTGAATCTGAAATGCACGAATGATTCCCTGCATCACGGCTGTTCCGGTCTTTCCATCTTCATCCAGTTTTACCCAATCCTTATGTCCACCAAACATCGCATTTAAATATTTTTGTGCTGCTTTTACATTCTGATCACTCATATTCACTACCTCCTAATTCAAGTCAATTATAAAGATTTCTAACTCTTTATATGTCTATCACTAAAAGTTACAATAACAATTTATCAATCAACTGTGCCTATTTTGTGACTATTTTCCAAAGAATTCATTAACTCCCTTATAAAATCCTTAACAAATTATGAAAGAAACCATCAATTTATCACCCCATATCCCATTATAGAACTGTAATCTACTGCATAATTTCTCTGCCGTACCTGATCACTGGAATTTCCCTCAATCGTGTAAACTCTTCCACCTTCACACTTTTCTACTATTCCTACATGATCCGATGTTCCATCATGATCCCAGTCAAAAAAGATGATCATTCCAGCTGTCGGAGTTGTTCCGCCACTCTGCCACTTATTCTTTCCCTGAAACCAGGACACTCCATCACTGCACAATGAGAATTTAGGAACATTCCCACTTGCAATCAGACCGCTCTGATCCGCACACCAGCTTACAAAACAGGCACACCATTCTACCCGACTGTCAAATCCGTACCAGCTCCAGAACTTCTGACCGCCACTGTTTCCAAGCTGCCCCATTGCAACCGACACAATCTGCTGATTACCAAACAAACCAGCAAACAGGCTGCCACCGGAATAATACCGCATCACATGGGGAACGTATTGGGGATCTCCGTAACTGCTCCATCCATGCGAAGCTGCCTGTTCCTGTGAAAACTGCAATGCATTGGCTTCTGTATAACCGCCTCTTTGCAATGCCCATCCTATGTAGCCATTTCCATAGTTATATCCCTGCCATGCAAGTTTCAGCTTGTCCAGATCCTGTGGACTGCTGCATCCTGCCTGTCTGATACAGTCTGCAAAGGTCTGTACTCCAACCTCTATCGAATAATCCGGATCAGTAATAGAACCAGGAGTGTGTGGGAATCTTGTATTATATGGACTTTCCGAACACTGCATCGGGTCTGTTCCCCTGCCTCCAGATTCCTGCATCATGATGGCCTGTATCGCAGACACATATTCCGGAATGCCGTATTGGGATGCATACTGCTGTATCACAGAAGTATACGCAAGCACTTCTTCACTTAGGGATTCGGAGCTTTCCGAATTACTGCTGAAAGCTGCTCCTGCAATGATTCCCACAATCAGAATAAATACCAGAAGAAATGCACTACCTCCGGCAGCAATCCATTTTCCCATTTTTTCAAGAGCTACTACCCCTTTTTGAATCGCTGCTGTAATTCCCTGTACGGATAACTTTGAACCCTTTCCAGTTACCTGAAGGACTGCTTTTCCACTTTCTGCCGATGCCTGTGCTGACTTTCTTGCCATCTGGGCTGCTCTTGCTTTCTGCATCGCCTGAAGACTTTTTTCCATCTGCTGTTTCTGCATGGATGCCTGTGTCTTTATTTTTTCTTGAGACAGACCGGATACTTTTACCACTCTCGGTGCTGCTTTCACCTGCCGTTTACCATTCTCCTTGGCAAGTGCTGCCTGCTCCGGTTTCAACTTGATTAATTTCTTTCCGCTTTCTGCCCCCTGCTCCATTGCTTCTTCGGCAGCTTTCGCTTCTTCCTGTCTGCTTTTTCTTTCCTTTATCTTCCTGTAGGTCACTCCAGCAAGTTTTTTTCCACCTTGATATGTGGTTTTCCCTATACTTTTTCCTGCCACACTCGCCGCTCTGTACTGTACGGATTCTATTTTTTCAGTTCCATACTGTGTTGGGGATTCTGACTGCCCACTGCTTTTTTCATGTAGTTCCCTTGGCTTTTCTTTTGCTTCCAGAACCGCTGAGCGAACCAGTTCTTTCGGAAGTCGGGCAGCCGGATTTCGAATCTTCGGATTCTTATCCCTTACCCGTTCCTTGATATCTTTCATCCGGTCACCCTCTTTCCGTATCTCTTATCTCATCGGGCAACATCCCGATGTTTCTTTTTTTCCTGCTGTTTCTGCAACTGCTCCACCTGTCTGATTGCCTCATTTACCAGTGGATGTTCGTTGTAATATGGCACAAGTTCCAAGTCTCCCCTGTCTTTTGATGACAACGGTAATGGATATTCCATGTCTGAATAAATTGATTCTGGATCATGAATAGAAAACTCAATAGCCGGACACATATTGGCAGATGTTCTACAATATTTCTGGTACTTTTTATATGCCTCTTCCAGCGTTCTGCATTTTGTATATTCTCCTAAATCATGGAACTCACCGCACTCTGCAGCATAAAAAGTTATCGTTACTTCTTCTTTTTTCTTCATTATGATTCTCCCGGTTTTGTTGTCATTAGTTTATAAAGGTCTGTATTCTTTGGGAACGTATTCTCAAATGGTACGATATTCCCAGAGCAACGGATTAGGCCACTGCCAACCGATACATTTGTAATATAGGACAGTTGGTTTTCGGAAATATTCAAAAGAGCTGCCAATTCTTCCCTGTCTGTACTTGCCTGATTCAAAAGAATCAAAAACTCACTGTTTGCCAACATCAGTCTTGCAGTGTCCGATTTCAGAAGTTCCTCAACATTTTGGGTTAAACCTGTCACGAATCCATTGTATTTTCTGATTCTCTTGTACAGTCGGTAGAAGAAATTTGCACTGTATTCATAGCGGAATAACAGATAGAACTCATCGGCAAATATCCATGTCGTTTTTCCTTCTTTCCAGTTCTGAATTACCCTGTTGAAAATACTGTCTAAGGTAACCAGCATTCCCAGTGGCATAAGCTGTTCCCCCAGTTCCCGGATATCATAATCCATGATCCTGTTCTTCTTATTCACATTGGTCGGCTGTGCAAAGGTGTTCAGGCTTCCATTGATAAAAAGTTCGGATGACAGTGCAAGTCCCCTTGCCTCTTCTTCCGGCTGTAACATCAACTGTCGGTACATATCTTTCAATGTCGGAACTTCTCCGGTATAACCACTTCGGATATAATCCCGGTACACATCTGCAGCACAGCGGTCCAGAATCGACTTTTCTTTTGCCGACAGATTTCCTGCTCCAACCAACTGCTCGAACACAGACAGGATAAACTCCGATTTTTCAATCAGTGGATTCTTTTCATTGCCGTAGGCTGCGTCCATATCCATTGCATTCAGATGATTGTCTGATGTCGCAGATACTTTTACAACCTGTCCGCCCAGAGCCTCTACTAATTTTGTAAATTCGGACTCCGGATCAAGAATCAGGATATCGTCATCGGTACTCAATGCCAGATGCACAATCTCTTCTTTTGCCGAAAAGCTCTTTCCTGATCCACTGACGCCCAACCGGAAACTGTTTCCATTCATCAGTTTCTTCCGGTCGGCTACCAGAAGGTTCTTGCTGACTGCATTCTGCCCATAATAGATACCTCCCGGCTGCAGGATTTCCTGTGTATGGAACGGGATTAAAACAGCCGTTGATTCCGTTGTCAATGTACGCAGGGCATTGATCTTTCGCAGTCCGTAAGGAAGCACTGTATTGAGTCCGTCCACTTGCTGCCACTTTAATGTTGCCATCTGACACAGATGCTTTCTTGCGATTGACAGAATCAGTTCCGTATCGGAATCCAGTTGCTTTTTGCTGTCTGCCAGATGTACCATTGTCAAAATCCCGAACATCATACGCTGGTCTCTGGTTGTCAGATCATCGAGCATTTCCTTGGTTTCTTTTCTCTGAAGTTCCATATCGTATGGTACGATTGCCGAGAAGTTATTATTAGCGTTCTGCCTTCTCTGCCAGTTGGTCACGTTAGTTTCCACACCAAGCAGTCGGTTCTGGATTTCCCTTACCGCTTCATCCGTAGGGACTGGCAGGATGTCAATCGACAACATCAGATTCCGGCTAAAGTCACACAATTCTGAAATCATGTCATCTTTGACATAACTTGCATAATCCTGCATATACAGGACTCTTCCGTATCTGTCACCGATTTTAAAATGGTCACGTTCAAATTCCATAGAATCCGGACACATCCAGTCCTTGAAACTTGTTCCCTTCTTGGCAAATTGTTTCAGATCAAACGGAAATGCCTGTGGGACATCTCCCTTGAAGAAATCCCTGAAAATCTGGAGCCGGCTCTCTGCGTCCAGTCCTTCTGCTGTGGACGATAACTTTGCCAGATGTGTTACGATGTCTGTTCCGATACGTGCAAAATAGGTTCTTGCATCATCAATCGATCTTTTATGTACACTGACGGTCAGATACCGTTCCTGATAGATGCTGTTGTTTGTTCCTGTAATCTTAGACAGGAGCATTTCGTTGTATTCTTCCCGATAGTGGTCCAGTCCATCTTCCTTCATTGGAAGCAGAATAGACTTTTCGAATTCTTCTTTATTGATTCTCCGATTATTGATGGTAATTTGGGCAGAAATGCCGGAATCCAGTGAATTTAAGAGTTCAGAATAATCCAGAAACATTTCTGTCTTATTGTCCTTACTCGCAATATAATAGTTGATATCTGTAAAACGATATGTTTTTGAGAATTTCGTTCCCTGTTGAAAAATTCCATCCGGCCAGATTCGCTGGATGGGAATTGCCTGTTGGACGGATTTCGGAACTTTGAAGCGTTCCTTATCCATCCGAAGTGCCTGACTTAAGGTTTTAATCAAAGGCATCACTCCTTCCCTTGCGTTTCTTTCTCTGTTTTGCTTCTGCTTTTTGCTCCCGCTCTTTTATGATTTCCGCTCCATCCTTTTGATTCTTTTCTCCCAGCGAGATGGTCTCCTGCATGCAGGAGTAGTAGATATCTTCCGACTGAAACACCAGTTTCTTCGGATACAGCAATTCGGATTTGATCACTGCCCATAAAAACTGTTCGGCTGTCATACCATGATATTTGAAAAAGCCACAGGCAGCAAATGGAGCAGCACCAAGCACACACAGCCATCCGGTTATTTCCTGTCCGGTAATATCACGCATTCCAAAGTAAATTCCGATTGCTGTAAGAATCGCAAGAACAGAACACACACATTGTCTCAGGTCCAGTCCCATAAACATGGATTCTTGATAGTCCCTGATTTCTTTGTTCATCTTTACTTCCATAAATTATCGTTCCTCTCCCCTGTTTTGTTTCTTCGTTTTCTGTGGTTTTTCTTTCGGTACTTCTATCCCGGCAAATCTACAGTGTTCCGCAACGCCTTCCGGATCAAATTCCGCAAGTCTTGCAAGGTCAAACGCTACCTTCTGATAGGTTGCATATCCTGATCTTCCTGTTTCATTCAACACTTTTCCAAGTTTATGTTCCTTGATAAAATGAAGCATATCCTTGGTAAAATCTCCTGTTATAAAAGCCTCATTTGGCTCTAAGAACTGATAGAGCAGATTAATGGTTACATCTCCAAAATCTTCCCAGTCTCTCCCTTCCTTATGGCAGAGTCCTACATATAAATTCCCATTGTTCCGATAAGAGCTCACTCGTATCGCTACTGTCTCACGTCCGAATTCCCAGTTATATCTTAATGTTTTCTTTGTATCCATATTTTTTAACCTCCAAGTCCCATCATTTCTCTGACAATACGGTCAGATGCCTTAATTGCTCCAACAAGTACCAATAAATTGAATACCAGTTCTCCTACATAGTTCCACACGATTGTAACTGCACTCAGCTCCGTATCTCCCACTGCCGGTGGACTTGCCGCATAAGCAGAAAAGATAATACACGCCAGTGCAATAATTGCCCCTTCCAGACACACGCCTATATAAGAACGGATAAAGTTCTTTCCAATAGACTGCGTGGGTTCTCCTGCAAACGAGGAAATCGGAATCGGGGCGATTGCCGTATACATATAGATTTTGAACATTCTGCCATACACTGTCAGGATCATCACAAATGACAATACGGTGATCAGCAGACTGCCAAGCAGTGTGACAATCCACAATGGAATGGATTCCAGCATTCCCACACTCTCGATCTTATCTACAATCTCCGTTGGCAGTTCCGTCACGCTTCCTGCCATACTGGAGCCACTCATTACGGTTGTCACGATTCCTTGCACAATGGAAAACAGTGCCTGCATAAGTTCCATTCCATACGTGATTGCTCCCTGAGCAAGTGCAAACCGGATAAATGCTTTTAGCACATGTTCCGGCTTTTTCAGATCTGTAAAACTGCCACACGTTTTAATGATTCCGGCTGCAAAAAACAACACCAGTAATCCATAGGCAATAGCTGTCAGTGCATCATTGATATTGGTCATAATCCGCCAGATGCCGCCGCCTTTAAAAGTTGCCGGATTTTCAGTAAGCAGTGTCCACAGTTCTGCCATCTTTTCACTCCATGTAGACAACGCAGAGTTCAGATTCTGTGCAATCCAGTTATCGCTCAAAAACTTTCACCTCCCTGAACATACTTTTGAATGCAGGAGTACCTTCCGGCACTCCTGCTGTTTCCTGATATACTTTTTCAAAGAGGCTTACGCCATAATCAGATCCAGGATTTCTTTGGCGAACGTAATAATTACTCCTCCGGCCAGTGTCAGAAATCCATTTGCCCTCTGGCTTGGATCATGGCTTTTTAAAGACAGACCAACCTGCACAACACCAAATCCAAGCAAAATCAAACCGATTGCACGAATCAGGGAAAAAATAAAAGTAGACAGGTTATTGATAACGGACAACGGATCACCGGCTGCGAATGCGGTCGTTGCTCCAACCGTTACGGTCAGTACCAGTGCCATGTAAAGGCTCATCCACTTTTTCTGTTTTCTCCCCATCGGCATCGGGGTTGTCATTTTTTCAGTTGTATTCTTTTTTGTTCTATTCTTTTCTCCTGTGAGAAATTTCTTCAATACACATCACTCCAATCCATCAAAAAACTGCTATTCACCAAGGATGTCTTCGGTAGACAGCAGTTCGTAGTCGTCTAATCTGTTAATGTCAATCTTTAGGTCGTCGTGAGCCAGTGGTGTTTTCGCATAATCATAAGGCGATGCACCACCGTCCTCTGTGTATCTGAAATTCACATGCTTTTTTAAATCATATTTATCGTCCATGATCGGACGCTCCCCACGAATAAACAAAATCGCTTTGCGGTTATCTAAAAGCCGTATTTCATCCGGTGTTAAAAGTTCCCTTCCAGTCTGCTGATAATTCACCGAATAGCTGCCGCTACGCCCTTTTGTCTGTCCGTAGGTATTGGTATCCAATGTTTCTTTTCCCAATAATTCCGAGACATACTTATGTCCTTCTTTTTCATTTCCACCCAGATATAAAAATTCATCGCAGTTGCCGATCAGACTCTCATACGAGTCTTTAAATAAGGCTTTCATCTGTGCGATATTCTGGATGATGATACTGCAGGAAATCCCTCTGGAACGCATGGTTGCCAGAATCTTGTCAAAATCATCCGGCAAGGCTACGTTTGGCCATTCATCCATAATGCAGTGTACCGGAATTGGAAGCCTTCCTCCGTACTTCCGGTCTGCTACATAATACAGTGTCTGAAACAGATTGCTGTAAATCATGCCGACCAGATAATTCATACTGGTGTCCGCATCTGGAATACAGCAAAACAGTGCCACTTTTTTCTCCCCGATGCTGTATAAGTCCAGCTCGTCTGTACAGGTCAGATTGGCAATCTGTTTCAGATTGAACGCTGCCAGACGGACACCAACAGAAATCAAAATAGATTTCGCAGTCTTGCCGGCCGCCTGCTTATAAATGGCATACTGCTTGACCGCAATACTCTCTGGGTCTCGCATTTCCAGTCTTTCAAACAAAATGTCCAATGGTGACTGGTAATCCTCATCATCTTCTTTGACCTGTGCGCTTCCAAGCATTTCCATGATCATCGGGAAGTTCTGTTCTTCTGGTGGAGCTTCATGCAACAAATACAGCATAAGTGCCTGTAAAAGTGCAGTCTCAGACTTCTCCCAAAACGGGTCTGAGCTCTGCGCTCCCTTCGGTGTTGTATTGCGGATCAGGTTATTAATCAGCTTCAGTACATCCTTATCATCCCGGACATACGCAAACGGGTTATAACACCAGGAAGTCTCCGGATTGATCAAATCAAAAACCCGGACTTCATATCCATTCCGTTCCAGAACACCTCCTGTTTTGCGCAGAAGTTCCGCTTTCGGATCTGTGATCACCATCGAGCAGTTGCACTGCATGATGTTCGGAATCGCATAGGTCCGGCTCTTTCCTGCCCCGGAACCTCCGACTACCAGCACATTTAAATTTCGTTTATGCTTATATCCATCCAGTCCCATGCGGAAATGCTGTGTCAGAAGCAGATTATTCGTGTACTGCTTTTCACAGTAACGTCTGCAGATTTCGGACACGTTGCCCCATTTTGCGGAACCATGTTCCACGCCTCTTCTATAATTTCTTTTTTGGGATTCATAAATACCAATGCCTAAGAAATAGGCTGCTGTGAATATCAGAATACATTTGAACGTATACGGTGTATACGTGATAAAAAACGGCTGTTCGAGTTTTTCGCTCAGCGTTTCTAAGATTTGAATAAAATTCTTATCTGGTGTAATGGCACAAGCGGTAATCGCTGCCGCCCACCAGACAAATGGCAGAAAGACAAGATACAGAACCCAGTCCTGCTTTTTTGTACTTATCTCTGCAAGTCAGATTCTCTTTTCTTGCGTGGCTTTTCTTCTGGATGTCCCTGTCCTTCTTTCTTATGAAAGGAATCCACTCCCGGTATCAGTGAGAGACTTCTGCCGTTGTCCCACTTAACACCGAGCTGGCCTGCATCATCCACATACTGCACAGTTCCTTCCAGTCCCTGCGGCATACCCGCTTCTCCGTCCATCGAATTCAGACAGATTCTTGTTCCTGCCGGATACTGTTCTCTAAGTCTTGCCACTTTTTCTCTTGAATAAATGACCAATCAACCACTCCTTTCTCTACCAGAACATGTGTCTGGTGGTATTCAGTTTTGCAACCTGAATAATGATTTTATCTATTCCATCACTATATCTTCCGGCTGCAAGATATTTACTTCTAAGCCTGTTCAGTGCCTTACGGATCTGCCTTTGTTCCCCGGCTGTAATCTGCAGCCGTTTCTGGGCGAGGTCGTATTCACTTACTTTTTTCAGAAGAGCTTTCGTTTCTTCCAAACATTCATCCTGCTCACTCTGTGCCTGCAGCTCATCATTCAGTGCCACCACGAACATATTTTTCATAATGTTATCCATCTTCAAATAGTATTTTGTCATCTGGCTGACCTCCTTTTTTTGTTACACCAACCATATCACAAGACCTCCGTAATAGCTACTCCAACCGTCCAACTTTTTCACTTTTATCGTTCCTGCTGGCTCTTTGCTTTTTTCTCTTTTCCGGATGCTTTTTCAGATGGTTTTTCATCCTTGGTTTCCGGTATTTTTACAGGGTCTCCGATTGCGAACTCATCGGTTATATACTCCTGTTCCTTTGCACCAAAATTGCGTTCGATATGGTTTCGTATACTGTAGGAAGCCTGACGGACATCATTTAAAAAGTCTCTCAGTTCCTGCGGATCTTTCTTTCCGCATTCATTCCTCTGTGCAATATACTCCAGATTGAATCCGGTAACATCCACACCATAACGTTTTGCAATCACATAGGCCGCACAATATGCCTGTGCGCTGACTTTCTGTCGGCTGTAGGTTCCGGTATGCTGATCCATCGCTGCACACGCCAGTTCTCTGTTCAGTGCATGGAATGTCGTTACTTCACTCATTCCGTTGCGGATATAAATGGTACGGTATCTCGGATTGTACTGGGCCTGCACTTTGTCTGGCAGATCATCCTCAATCTGCACACGTACCGACTGGTCTTTTAAGACAGTTCCTATCAGTTCTGTCAGACTTCGCTGAGGGCGTTCTTCCAATGGCTTTCCTGACATCTGACTGATGTCAAATCCTTTTCCGATCGTATACCCTCTCCGCATTTCACCGTCTTTTTCGTATTCAGTGGAAATCATATAAGTAATGCCATGCTCCCCTGCTTTTACTGAACGATGTTCTTCTCTCCAGCGTTCATAAGACCTTACCACCTTAAAATCTGGATGCTGTCCGTAGATCAAAAGCAGATTCGGTGTTCTCTGTGTATTACACTCTGCCATAAAGTCCAGAAAACCTTTCAGTTTTTCTCCATCCTGAAAAACTCCCTGTGCCTGTGAATCTACTTCAGCCCATACCTCTTCTCTTTCCTGCTGCTTCTTGGCTGCATATTCTTCCTTGGTCAATTTCTGTTCAGGAATCTGCTGTTCTTCCGTTCCACCTGAAATCATATCTGTTAAATCCATATACATTACCTTCCTTTCGTTTTCATATTCTTACGTTTCTTCCTGCTCTCTCTGGCATTTTTCCGTCTGTCCGGCCGTTTACGTTTCTCTTCCTGCTCCTTGCGGATATCTCCGAGTTCTTTCCGCACAGATGGTTTTTCATTCTTTTCTTCCCAGCTAGTTTCCCGACCGGAAGAAATATTTTTGTTGCGCGAGAAAGGTTCGGACGGATTCTTTGCTTTCCCCTCCTGCGCATGTGTAAAATTTCCCTCCGGGAAAGCCTCATCCCCGATCTGGAACATTTCTTCCGCATCATCCAGTTCAAATTCTATCTTGCCTTCCGGCAGGACAACGGTCTCTGTCCGTACATTCTCCCCGGTTTCTTTTTCCATCTGGTTCTCTGCCTTTTCCGGTGCATTCTCTTTTTCCACTGCTTCTGTAACCATAGAGCCTGATTCTGCTTTTACAAAATCCAGGTTCATGCGGTCTAATACCCGGTTCATCTTCGCTGCATCATCTGCAAATACCATGACCTCTGTCTGATCCGGATTCACCTTATCTTTGATGACAACATATAAGATACCTCTCGCTTTGGCTTCTTTCGCAAATTCTTTTAAGCGGTCACCCGGAACAGTAAAAAATTTCATCGGGCGCTGTTCCTTTAACATTCTGGTAAGTCTTGTTTTCCCTCTTGTCTTTTTCTGATCTTTCAAGGCGGCTGCAATAAAGATTGCCACATGCTTTGCCACATTTCCGGTAATCTTCAAAGAGTATTCCATTCCTTCCAAACTGTACCGCACCACCTGATCAGCCGGTTCTGCTCCATAATTCATACTTATCTCACCTCCTGACTCTTCTGCATTCTTTCTTTATCTTCCACACGTTTTTCATTCTGGCTCTGTTCTTCTGCTTCCTGAAGTCTCGCTTCGATTTCCAATGAATGCTTTTCAATCTGAACGGTCATACGGACTTCCTTGCGGAGTCGCTTCAGTTCCTCATTGACTTCGGACAATCGTTCTTCTCCTGTCTTGCTGCCCCCATTCCGATACAATCCTCTGCGTTCTTTCATAAGTTCCGCAATCTGCTTTTGCAATGGTTCTCGGTATGCGGCAAGCTGCTCTCTGGTTGTAATGTCATGTTTCATTAGAAATTCAATCTGTTCAATCCTGCGGTCCAGTTTCCGGATATCCTCTCTGACAGCGTATGGACTCCGTTTTGGTCTTTTTGGCAATACTCCCATCTGATATAGATAGGAATAATATAATGCCTGTATCCCGGTCATTTTCCTCTTTGGAGGAATCTGCACCGTCTTTTGATAGATGCGTTTTACTTTTGGCTGCAAGATCTGCCCACGTATTTCCTCTTCGGAATAGTTTTTTCCAAGAGAACGCAGACGGATATACCGTTCCATCCCCGGAGCTTTTAAAGAAATGTATTTCCGGTTCAGTTTCCATGTATATCCCCGCTTTTCCATCTCTTTTAGAAATTGTGACCAGGAGTAGCTTTCCTGTACCGATTCCCTGATATCCAAACGAATCGCCGTTCTCCATGTCGGCTTTCCTTCCTGTTCTGCTTTCCACTGTACATAAGGGATTGATTTTTTCTGATTGGATTCAATGATAGACAGACCATATTTTCTGCACAGGTCATCGGAAATCTTGCGAATTTCCGTATAATAACTCTTGGCATTACTATGGTACTTATGTCCGTCCACCATGCTTACAGAATTCCAGACAATATGATTATGATAATGTCTGGTATTAAGATGTGTTGTTATGACGGCTTCAAACTGTCCTTTTAAGAGCCGGTCTGCCAATTCCTGCCCGATGAGATGTGCCAGTTCCGGTGTCACCTCACCTTCTGCAAAACTCTGTACCAGATGATATCCTTCTACACCGCCCATCTTATGGAATCTCCTTTTCGTTGCCACCATATCTTCATACGCATTTTCATTGGTACATCCGATGGTATCTTCAAAAACCTCCTGTTCCGTTTTGGTCCGGTTCATGGCATAATCGATGGCAGCCTCCAGAGAGTCTGCTTTCTGTGTGGTTTTTTCTTTGTCTTTCACATATTCGATAGAACGGTCCAGGCGGTGGACGGGGATAACACTTGTATAAGCCATCCGGCATTACCACTCTTCCTTTACCAGATGCCATGTTTCTTTGGTAAGACGCAGCATTTCCTGAATGCTCTGCTCACTTGCCATTCCAGAAGCATTGGCAACATGAGCGAGCTGATTGGCATTGTTGCATAAGCCTGCAATCTTTCGGAGCAATTCGGGGTGATGCTCACAGGGCTTTGCATGCACCTGTGCTCCCAAAATCAACGAACGCATAAACTCTTCCCGGCTCAGACCGCTTCTTTCGACCTGCTCATTCAGTTCCCTGACTTCCCTTGCGTTAAGCCGTACAGGGATCACATGGTTTCGTTTTCGCATTGCATCACCGTCCCTTCTTTTTTCTCTTCCTCTTTCATCATACCGCCAAGATCCTCATCGGATTTTTTCGCTGCAACCATGCAACAGGTTACTACCACTCCTATAAATCCTCCGCTCATCAATGCGATTACAATCATTACTCCGTTTCTTAACATGACTTGATCCTTCCTTTCCATTTCCGTCTGTGTCTGGGGGATTGGGGTTCTCCCCAAAGTGCGTTTGGATATCCAAACGCTATGCTTGCAAAACGAGTACCGCCAGTCTCTGTATCACCCGGCATACCCGCCTCTGATTTATTTCGATTCTTTGATCTGTACCAGTCCATCAAGTGTCGTACAAATGATATGGAGTCTGTCTGCCATACTGATTTCTGTGTTCATCGTTCCTGTCACTTCTTTTCCGCATACAACGACCATCCGGCATCTCCGCAAAAGGATATGTGACATTCTTCCATATCCCTGCATATCTTCTGCATCGGACTCTTCCAAGAATGGTGAGAATACAAATCTCGGACAGATTGGTACATACCCAAGTTCATAGATTTTTCTGCAATATTTCTGCACTTTTACCCGGCTTTCTTCTGCTGAACAGCACACATAAGCCAGCGCCTGTTCCATACGCTCCATCTCCTTCCTGCATCCAGTTGGATGCCATGCATTTTCTCTATAAAAAACAAGATGTCCAATTGGACATCCCGGCTACTTTTCATCCTCTTTCTGCTCTGCTTCTAATGCAATTCTCACTCTGTCACTTCCCAGTTTGTAGTAGGCATCTGTTACCTCAATTCCCACTGCACGATAACCTGTCATAACCGCTGCAAGGACAGTCGTTCCTGCTCCGGCAAACGGGTCCAGGATCAGACCTCCCGGTTCGCAAATCTGAATGACATCTTTCATAAGCTGCAATGGTTTCTCTGTCACATGAATCCGGTTCTGCGGATTTCCATATCGGAAAACACCCGGCAGACAAGATACCGGACGGTTGATCGGCATCGGTCCGTTACTGCCCCACACAATGTATTCAGCCTGCTGGCGGAAACGGCCTTTCTGTGGACGGGAGTTTCCCTTATCCCACACCGCTGTTCCTCTCCAGATCCATCCTGCCCACTGCAATGCATCGGTAATCGATGGATACTGACGCCAGTCAATGAACAGGCAGATCGGAGCACCTTTCTTACAGGCTTTCCGCACATCATAAAGCCACTCAGCCATCCAGTGTGTCCAAGATCTCTGGTCTTTATTATCTCCATCGAAATCCGGAAGTGCATTCGCAGCACTCATACTGCTGTATTTCTGGTTTGTAGTACGATTTCTTTCATTCTGCTTTGTTCCACCGGACGCATACGGTGGATCGGTAATGACTGCATCAAAGATTCCCGGCTGGAATGCTTTGACCAGTTTTAATGTATCTCCATGTAATATTCTCCAGTTTTCCCCTTCGGCATATTCCTCTGGGTATATTCCCTCTTTCATAAGTTCTTCCAAACTCAGGTCATTTGTCATAGGCATCATCCTTTCTTTTCTCAGCGTTCCGGCTGATTTTTCTTCTTTGTCTTTTTATTTTCTTTTGGTGGTGGACTCAACTCGGTTTCCACATATTCACTGATAATCAAAAGTGCTTTGTAATAGTCCCCACTTTCCAATACCCTTTTACACATTTCTTTTGCTTCTGCTGTCTGTTTATTCTTTTTCAAAAGAGTTGAGGCATCGCCCATAATGGAAAAAATATTCCCATTATGTCCAAGGAGCTGTAACTTGGGACGTTGTTTCTCAGGCTTTGTCGGAATCTGCTCTGTTTTCTTCTCATACATTTTCGGCTGTTCTATATCAGGATGCCAAAAATGCACATTCAGCGTTCCTCCATCTACCTTGATATCCCTCTGCTCAAATCCTTCACCCCAACCGTCACTGTACTGTCCTGTAATGTATTCAGTGAATTCCTGTAGTTCTTCCTGACTTAAAAGTTCATTTAATTCCAGTTTGGTACATCCGTACAGGATTCCGTCTTTGTTTTCTATCGTAACAACTGCACTTTGTATCTTTCCCTGAATGGACTCACTTCCATCAAAATACTGCATGAGATCATCTTCCCCATAGCGTTTCAGTTCTTCTCTGATGACTTCTTCATAATCGGCAAGTTCTGTTCCATCTAACGGCATTCCATATTCATCACTCTCCGACCAATCTTCTTCCCATTCGGATTCTTCTGAATAAAGATTTCCAGTCAGCTCTGTCAACAGATGTATGTGTATCGTTCCTTTTTCTTCCATTCTCTATCACCTTCTTTCTAATGGTCTGTCCCTGCATTTATTTGCCTGCTTTTTTTCTTTCGCAAGGTCTGCATAATCTGCCCCTTCTTTTTCCGGCAGATTGCAAATAATCTGATACGTTCCCTCGTAATGCTTTTTCATCTGTTCTTTCGCCCATCTCCCTGCAAAGTCATTATCGGTACAGATTTCAATTTCTTTGATTTCCGGATGATTCTTCAGAAATTCTTCCAGTGCGTCCGGCGGCTTTTTAAAACGTTCACTCTGTATCTGTGCGTTTTCTTTCGGAGCAGCGATTCCCCCAAGGGAAAGACGATATTTATCCCTATTTCCCTCTTCCAGTGTCATGTGTGCCAATGCATCAATACATGCTTCATATACGACAACTCGCTTTGTTTCTCTTTCAGGTGGAATGCAAAAGCTGTACTTTTTTTCACTCCCGGTCTGCTCCATCTTGAATCCCTTCCCGTTTTTTTCATAGATTCCTCGCAGGAATGCATATCTTGCTTTTCTGGATTCATCTTTCCCAACAAAAACAGCGTTATGGTACGGGACACTTTCATAAAGGATTTCATGTGAAATACAATATGTGATCACTTCATCGCTGATTCCTCTGTGGTTTAAATAAGCCCTGATTCGTCTGCAATTACAATATCTCTCCGGCAGTTTAAATAGTGGTTTTTCCTTTTCGGCAGACTGTGTCGGAATAAAAGACGGACTCTCTTCGCACAGCAGTTTTACAGCATCTGTAAATTTCATTCCATCCACTTCAATCAGGAACCGCAGTGCAGACACTCCCCCGATATCTCTGGATTTCCAATGCCATTTACTCGACAATTCATTGATTTTAAAACTGTCATGGTCCGTCAACTGCCATTCATTTCTGGTTCTTGTCTTTTGCAGTCTCTGTGCCTGATGTGTTCGCAAATACTCATACGCAGTCATATTTTTTGCTGCCTGAATCTCTTCTTCTGTTACCCAAGGCATTACAGAATCGTATCCTGAAGAGCCAGTACCTTATCTGTCCGCTCCCAAGGAAACTCCTTTCTTCCAAAATGACCAAAAACTGCCGTCTGCCGGAAAATCGGACGATTCAATCGAAGGGATTCCATGATCTGAACGGGTGTCACTCCAAACACCAGTGGGATTGCTGCCGCCAGACAATCATCTGCACACACTTTTCCTGTACCAAAGGTATCTACCTCAATCATAACCGGTTCTGCTACTCCGATTGCATAAGCCAGAGACACCTGACACTTGCTTGCAAACTCAGCAGCTACTATATTTTTGGCGATATACCTTGCCATATAAGCCGCCGAACGGTCTACTTTCGAACAGTCCTTTCCCGAAAATGCACCGCCGCCATGCGGAATCATACTGCCATAAGTATCCACCATCAGCTTTCTCCCCGTCAGTCCGGTATCTGCATCAAACCCTCCACACACAAATTTTCCTGACGGATTAATCAGAATCTTCGTATCCTCATCCGGCGGCAGTAATCTGAGTGCTGAGCGAAGCACTTTCTCTCTAATCTCGGCATCTAACTTCTTCAGGCTCTTTTCTGCACCATGCTGGCAGGAAACAACAACACTTTCCAGTCTCACTGGTTTTCCATCTTCATATTCTACGGTTACCTGTGCTTTTCCATCAGAAAAGATATCTTTGATATATCCGCTTCTTCTGCAAGCCGAAAGTTCACGTGTGATCCGGTGTGCCAGAACAGTCGGCATTGGCATAAGCTGCGGAGTCTCATCGCACGCATATCCGACCATAACACCCTGATCTCCAGCTCCCCTGCTTCTGTCTCTTATCTTTGCACCAATATTATCCCGAAATTCTTTCGACACACTCACTGCTTTCGCAATATCTGGACTCTGCTGGTGTACAAACGTATCCATTTCTATCCCATCTGTACAATACCCACACTCTTCTAAAACTTTTCGGATCACATCAAACACTGGTGGTTCATATCCGCTGGTGATTTCTCCTGCTACAAACACATTTCCTCTTGTAGCAAGGACTTCACACGCCACTCTCGAAGATGGATCGTAACGCAGACATTCATCTAAGATTGCATCTGCTATCTGATCGCATACTTTGTCTGGGTGTCCTTCTGTTACTGATTCTGCTGTATAAAAACGTCTCATCATTCTTCTCCTTATATACAGACAGGGCAGAAGCTGCTTTATGCACATCTCCTGCCCTGTCAGATTGGTTTATCCTGTAATTTTTATTTTATTTTTCTTCTGTTTCTTTTTTGTTGTCTGTCATTTTTGACTTCTTTCTGCGGTATACAGTCACTCCTGTAGCTGTTCCAGCAGATGCCAGTGCAAGCAGAACAAACGCCCATATTTTCTGGTTATCACCTGTTTTTGGTGCATTTGTTTTTTCTGTTGTTTTCTCCGGTGTTCTGGCATCTTTCATTTCTACTTTCTGGACTTCCATTGTATCTTTCAATGTAAATGTGACATCTTCCGCAATCTCGTAACCATCCGGTGCTGTGATCTCACGCAGAGTAAGTTCTTCATTGACTGGGAGTTTTTCAACGGAATGTGGTTTTCCATCTGTAATCCACTCTTCCAGAACAGTTCCGTCTTTGCGGATAATCTGAAGCTTTGCCCCTTCCAGTTCTTTTCCGGTTGTAAGGTCTGTTTTTGAAATTTCCACTTTGGAATATTCATCTTTCATCTCAACCTTTGTCACACTGCCATCTTCTTTGACTTCAAACATCACATCGCTGGCAGACACATAGCCATCTTCATAAGGAGCCAGTTCCTCATGTAAGGTATAACTTCCTTCCGGCAGTCCGTAAATGACATGTTCTTCCTTACTGCTTACCCATTCTTCCACAACATTTCCGTCTTTATCAATGACCTGCAGTTTGGCTCCTTCCAGCTCATTTCCGGTAGTTGCATCTGTTTTTGTAATGCGTGTTTCTGTCGGCTGATTCTCAACTTCTTTGTTCAGTTCAATCTTTGCAAGATTCTGATTTTCGTAAGTTGCATCTACATTCCATACTTCCTCATTTGGAAGATATCCAGCTTTTCTGACTTCCTCTTTGACATAGTATTTTCCATGTGGAAGATCACTGTCGAAAGTAAGTGTTCCCTTTGCATCCGTTGCTTTCTTTTCCAGCAAGGTATCTTTCTCTACGAGAACCTCTCCCTGATTAGAAAGAATATCTTCTGCAGCATACAGTCCAAAAATAACACCTTCCAGCTTTTCGCCTGTGACAGAATCTTTCTTTTCTACTGATACGAAAACTTTCTGTCTTTCATTTTTATAGGTAACGCCTTCATAAACAACTGCCTGTGTATCATCCTCTGCTGTCAGGGTAAATTCTTTCTGTTCTGTATTTAGGACAAAATTCTCTCCTGCTACAACTTCTTTCAGATAATACGTTCCCAGTGGCAGATTGTTGATAACTGCTGTTCCATTTTCATCTGTAGTCAGTTTGGCTACCAGATCATCTTTCTCATAACGAACAACTGGATTTCCTTCTTCGTCCTTTGCTCCGTCCGGTGAATAGATGGTATCTTTGGCATATACTTCGAATTCAGCACCTTCTACTCCGGTTTCTTCATATTTAAAGCCTTTATAAATACCTGTTTCTTCTTTACCAGATACGGTATTTCTTACTTTAGAAACCAGTGCTTTTACTTTTGCCAGAACAGAATCTCCGGTTACTTCGGTAAGCTGTTCTCCCTTTTTCGTCAGGAGCAGGCTTCCTACCTGTTCGTCATTTTTCTGTTCTACTTCTACAATCGCAGCTCCTGTATCCGGATCAATCTGATGTGCAGTGTTTGAGGATACTGTAATTACAATACCATTCTGTGGATTTTCTTTATATGTTCCTTTTGTAGTCTGCTCTAATGGTGAAATAATCGTTGTTCCATCATACAGGGACTCTTCGCTTCCCTGTCTTACAAATCCTTCCGGTGCTTTTACTTCTTCGATTCGATAGGTAGCGCACTTCAGTTCCTGCGGTGTGATCAGATATCCTTCCTCATTTGTTTTGAATACACTGATCTTTTCTTTCTTCGGATACTGAACAACCTGTTCCACATATTTCTTATTTGTCACATCGTAAATCTTATAAGAGGCTCCGGCCTTTAAAACCGTATTTCCAGTCTGTGCATCCTTCTTTACGATTTTCAACAAAAATTCAAACGGACGGTCATCAAATACTCTCCACTGCATTGGTTCTCTGCTGTCATTTTCCACATTTACAACAAATGGATCAATGGTTTTCAGATTCTCCGGGGTAGTGCTTTCCACTACAACATAACTTCCATACGGCAGTTCCGGGCTGACTGCATATCCTTTGGTATCAGTGATCAGTTCCGGTACTGGTACGGCGGTTCCATTCTCATAAGTAACTGCAACCTGCTCTTTGCTGAAGTCATAATTCTTGAAATCACTTGCTGTATAGCTTTCTCCATTGGACGGTTTCAGTTTCCCATTTTTCACCTGTGTCAGGTCGCTGATCAGATATACCTTAAATCTTGCTCCTGCAACCAGGTCCGTTTCTGTCTGCTCTCCATCTTCACTGATTTTGATTAACTGGAATGCCTGTTTCTTTACCTGCTCTTTTACCGTAAGGTCTCTTGTCACTTCGGCAACATCCTGACCTTCATAAGTTACTGATACCTCATATTTGGTAGTATCCAGTGTATATCCTTCCGGTGGAGTGATTTCTTTTAGATACATTTCTCCAAGGTATAATTCTGAAAATTCCAGTGTTCCGTCATCTCCGATGACTCCCTGTGCAATCAGGCTGTCCTGTTTATACAGAACTCCTGTTGTGCCATCCGGATGCACGATGTCCTCTTTGGCATAAAGACCATACACCGCACCACGAAGAGCACTGTCCCCCTGCGCTTTAAATGCAAGTGTTTCTTTATCGATCTTTGCGATTTTTACTTTTCCGGTGACTCTCTCATCTGTTGCTGTTACATTCAATGTCTTTCCGGCTGCAACAGCCACTTTATATACTTCTGTATTCAGTTTATATCCTGTCGGAGCAGTGATCTCTTTTACATACACAGTTTTCAGTGCAGAATCAAAATAATCGCTGACTGCTTTTCCATCTCTTCCGGTTGCTGACATTGTCATCAGCAGGTTTTCACACTTCTTATCAGTATAAATACCATAAACTGCTCCTGACAGTAGATTCTGTGTATTGACATCTTTCTTCATAAGTTCAATGCGTGTCATATTCAGCCACTGTACACTAAAACTTACCGGAGCTGCTGTTTCACTTTCAAATACACCGATATCCTGCTTGGAATTTCCGGTTGTCAGCACCAGTGTTCTCCATGTCTTTCCGACAGAACCATATAAGTTGCCGGAAGCATAACTGCCTGTCAGTAATAAATCCGCAGACAGATAGAATGTATCTCCACCATAAATCTGGATTTTTCCATTTGTAACACTTGTTCCTTTGGAAAGATTATGTGCTGTCACATTTTCCGGTACACTCAATGTCACATAGTTTCTGTGATCTCCAGACAGTGTGATATTTGGTGTTTTCTGGATGTTTCCATCCCGTACTGCATTCAGCTTTGTGCTTGAAAGGCTCAGTTCACCTTTTGGCGGTTCTTCCTGTCCAAACAGATAATTGATATATGCGATAACCCCTGCATTTACAAGGTCATTATAATTACACCCTGTAAATCCGGCTTCTCCTGCATAAGCGTAGCTGGCTGCAATGTGTGTATACACATACTTTTCATCTTCCGTTTTTCCAGACAGATAACTTCCTGTCAGATCTCCTGCCCCGCCATAACCATAATAAAGGACTTTCTGTAGATTTTTATTGCTGTCCAGTACCTGTGCTACATAACTTCCACTCGGTGGGGATGCTTTCTGGGACTGAAGGCAGTATGCAATTTTCCCATTGACTGTAAACAGGCAAGTAAGATAATTTCCAATATAACTTGGATAATAAATAGTTCTCCCCTTTGTCAATGTAACTGTGGAACCGCTGCTTGTAGCTCTTTCAGCCGCAGACAATACCATCACATTTCCCTCTTCGATGTCCTCTTTCAGTTCTTTGACTGCCTGTGCAGATGCATCTTCTTCGGATGTTTCAATTTCTACATCTGTGTAGTTCTGCACAGGCGAATCCGAATCATCTTCAGATTCTGTATCTGACTTCTGTTTCTCTCCACCATTTTCTTCAGAATGTGCCTGACCTTCTGTATCCGTCAGAGTCACTTTCCGGGTGATGGTATAGCTGTCACTCTTATCTTTTGGAACGACCATATAAGTGGCAATATATGTTCCTGCTTTGTCAGAATGATACTCTCCACCATTCTCATCTTTGATACTTACAAGCGTAACATCTTCTTTTTCTGCATCATAATGGATTCCTTCCATACAGGTTTCCACCGCAAATGTTTCATCCGAAACCGCTTTTGTGATATCATCTGCTGTAACCGATGTATCTTTCTGGCTTGTTACCGCCTGTACTTCCGTCTGCTGTTCCGAGCCTGTCTGTTCGACCGCAAACGCATTTACACTGCTCAAGGTACTGATGCCCATCAGGACAGCCAGTCCAAAAGCAGCTATTCTGGTCTTTAATTTTCTAACCTTCATGTGCTTTTCCTTCCTAATTATAAATAGATTTTTTTAATTAAATACCGCAGAAGATGTTTCCTCTGCGGTACGTTTTATCTTGTATATCGATTTTTTTCTTTTTTCACTTCCTGTCTGGTACGCTTCACCGCTTTCATGACAGAATCTGTTGGAATCTGGTTATCCTTATATCCTTCCAGAATTCCATCCAGATAAAACTTCGATGGTCTTGCCGGAACATCTTTGTGCGGAGCGTTCATCATATATACAAACACCTCTTTCTCCACTCCATCCTGATTTTTTACCTGAATCGATTCTTTCCCATAAAAACTTGGGAATCCTTCATAGAAATCCAGACTCTTCTCACACGCTTCTGTGATTTTCCATAAAACTCCTTCGACACAGCTTCCCTTTTCCGGCAGTACCGTTGCTACTCCGTTACCCGGAGCCTTTCCTCGAAATGCCAGCCGATAATCTTCAAGCCGGACATTTTCCACAACTTCCGCAGCCGGACACCTGTACTTCATCTGCTCCAGATTCATGTTGCTGCCATAAGCGAAGTAATATCTATCTTCCATTTTTTCTCACCTCTATCTGACTCCTTCTGTCCTTTGATTTTTCTTCAAACACTCATACGTGCTTTTATCATATCTCCACGCAAGATCACCATCCAGATTTGCCAGCAAATGTTTTCGGACATTTTTATATTCGTCTCCAATTAACCCAAGTCTCAATAAAAATGTACGAAATGTAAATGCTGGATTTTCTGATATCAGTGTCTTTTTCATCTGTGTCGATCTCTGATTGATCGCCTGTGCGGAAATGGCTAATGCCAGAGTAATATTTGCTCTTACCTTTCCTGCATGAAGTGTGCTTTCAAAACAGCGCCATTCCAAAGTTCCTTTTGAAAACACAGCATGAAGATTCAGAGCATAATAACGGGTATGATCATAATGGGTATGACTTCCATCCCTGCCTCCATACCAGACATTTCTTACTCGGTCCATTGTGATTGATTTATTTGGTATTTTTCGGATTTTCTCCAATACCTCCGGTCGCACCCTCTGACAATAACTATTTGCTCTTCTCTCCTGCACTTTCAGTGCTTTGAACAGAATATCTTCCTTTGCATACATAATTGTCAGTGCATTTTTCAGACTCTGCGGTGTATGATTCGATGCATCTACATGAACATGCTGACCACAGGACTCATTTACAAAACCGCCATGCTGTCGCAGACATCGTACTACTTCCTGTAACTTACCCATTTCATCATAGGATAATTTCGGAGATACCATTTCTGTTGAATATTCTCCACCTGCGTCTACAATTCGACCGTATACTTTTCGTTGTGTATAAATGCTCCCATCAGACATAAATTTCCACTTTTTTCCTTCCAAATCTATCACTGACCAGACTCCATAAGTAGTGCCGTCATAATATGCTTCTGTTCCAAACATTTCAGCAACAACTTCTGCAGCACGTTGTCTGGTAATTCCTGTCATCTCGATTTCTGTGCCAAAGTATTGGTCTTTTATACCGATCATGCCTAATGGATTCCTTTCTCAGACACTTCCTGTGTGTTGAGTTCGGAGTCTGCCTTTTGTAACAATCTGCCAATTGCCTCGATAACATTGACAGTTACTCCGTTTCCAGCCTGTTTATAAAGCTGTGCATCAGAAGTGCTGTCTATGATTTTATTTATTTGCCAATCATAATACCCCTGCAGTCGCAGACATTCCCTTGGAACTAATCTTCTTATTCTTCCGTGATACAAGATGCCATGACGATCGGTTGCAGTAATTGTAAACATCGGTTCTTCTGGTTCTTTCATGCGTCTGCCGTTCTGACGGACATTTTCTTTGGCTGGTGTAAGGACTGCTCTTGCCCCTTCTTCACTTAATACGCCGGAACATTCTCCTTTGTATTTATGGATTCCACATTGTCGGGTATTAAGGCTTCTGCATTCTTCAGTTACCAGTGGTGGCGGAGACAAATCTACAAAATGAAGTGTTCCCTGTTGGATACCTGTAGTCAGGGTGTGTGCTATCTGATGTCCGACTCTTCCTCTCCTGCTGTTGAGATTCGCATAGCCTAAATCGATGCTGTCACCCTCTCTTGCAAGTTTGTAGCCGAGCTTTGTATTTTCTTTAATTGGAACACCCACATCATATAATCCTGTCTTTCCACCCATTCCTCCGGCTTGTGATGTCAGGGTACAGCTTAATCCTTTTGGACTGTAGACTCTTTTTCCCTGACTTCCTGCCCGGATTTGAACAAGAGCTGCTCCATTTGTTTCTGGTTCAGGTAATACTTTTCCGGCACATCGGAAATCAAGATATCCGACAATATACACCCGCTTTCTTGCTTGGGGGACTCCGAAATCCTTGCTGTTAAGCACTTTCCATTCGACATGATACCCCAGTTCAGAAAGCGTACTGAGGATGGTGCAAAACGTCCGGCCTTTGTCATGCGATAACAAACCGGGAACATTTTCAAGGATAAAATACGAGGGTCTTTTAGCTTCAAGAATCCGGGCAATTTCAAAAAAGAGAGTTCCTCTTGCGTCAGCAAATCCTTCTCGCTTTCCGGCGATAGAGAATGCCTGGCAAGGAAATCCTGCACAGAGTAAATCAAAATCTGGCATTCGTTCTGGTTCAATTGTTCTTGCATCACTACAATACCACTCCCCTTCTGTGTCAAACAGCAATCGGTAGTTCTTATCCGCATAAGTATCCACCTCGCAATGTCCGACACAGACAAAGTTTCCTGCCCGTCTTAAGCCTTCACGGAATCCCCCGATTCCGCTAAAGAGATCAAAAAATTGAATGGTTGCGGCTATCAACCTCCTTTTTGCTGATAAAAACAGGCGGCATGATTTCTCATACCGCCCTTCGTTATTCTGTATCAATTGGTTACCATTCTGTTGGTTCTTCTGTTTTGGTTTCTTCTTCCAGATCAGTTTCTCTTTCTGGTTCAGTTTCCTCTTCCGGTTCGCTGTCCCCTTCTGGTTCGTTTTCCTCTTTCAGTTCACTCTCCCCTTCTGGTTCGTTTTCCTCTTTCGGTTCGCTCTCTCCATCTGGTTCGCTTTCCTCTTCTGGTTCGCTGTCCCTTTCCGGCTCAGTGCTTTCTTCCGGTTGTGTTTCTTCTGTTCCCAATTCTCCAATTGTCTGTTCGGATTCTTCAGGCTGATCTTTGCTTTGCCATTCGGCCTCTGCCTTTTCCAGTGCTTCTTCTATAATCTGAATTAAGAAGTCTTTCTGTTTCATGTGTTTCTTTCCGATGACTACTTTTAATCTCTGGAATAATTCCTCTGATACCTGTACTGCTACTGTTCTTACTGCTCCCATGCTTATTTCTCCTTTTCCTTCCAGTCTGTTGAAATGTTCTTCAATGACCTGTTGTAAAAATTTTTGTGTGCTGCTTTCTGTGAGTTCAATCTCTTCTCTTACTTTCTCATGTAAGTCCATCGGGATCTTTCCGCAGATATTTTTCATTTCTGCCATAACCTTTCTCCTTTCTCTTTCGCTACACACAACATACTCCAAAGCCGCATGGAAAGCTATTCACAATACCCACCAAAGATAACGATGCATTTTATGCCTTACCCCTAGCAGATCCAACAATGTATGTATCGTGCAATCATAGGCCTCACCCCCTTTACAAATTTTCCATTTGAGATAGAAAATCCATCATCTGATCTGGTATTTCTTCCGATGATGGGTTCGTTGTCGATTGTTCCGTAGTGCCACATATTCCTAATTCTCGAACACTTTCTTTTATCGTCTTTTGAATGACTTCTTCCAGCCATTTTCGATCCTCTTTTTCCAGAATTGCCTGAACCAGATACTGGCTTTTCTGCCCTTCTGGAACACTTTGAAATTTCTCCCATGCCCTTTGGTGTTCTGGTTTTTTCAGATTCGGGCGGAACGAATACACAGGGCGTGTCATCTCGCCCACATCTGCTGTACAATCCGTTCATACCCTGTTGCGTTGGCATGGACGTCCTCTATAAAAACGGGGCGGCAAATCGCGTCCTGTGTGGTCACGTGGCGTTTTAAAATTGCAGAGCCTCCCCCCATAAATACGGTGGGTACTGCCCGGAGATCAAACCCGGATTCTGTCACCGCAGACAGTATTCTTTCTATATATTTCCGTCCGTTTTCCTGTATGATCCGTCTGGCCTCTTCTGCCATACTGCAAGATTCTCCCCGAAGCACACGCTCAATTTGAGTTTCTGTCACAGACAGTCCGGTATTTCTACGCACTTGTTCTGCTGTCTCATCAATACATCGGATTACTCCAAGTTCCAGACTTCTGCACGTTGCTGCATTCGGAACAGCATTGTCCAGCCTCATAAGGTCAACGGTCCAGCCACCAATATCAACAAGCAGAACAGACGGTTCATTCTTCAGATACTCTGGATGCAGAGCAAGCGCAGAGTATCCCTGTGGGAACAGTTTCACATCTTTTATTGTTATCTCATATAACTCACTTTCATATAAAAATCGCACTGGCTGCTCTTTCCGCAACAGATACTCCCTGAATCCCTGTTTCTCTCTTCCAAAACTTGAAAGCGGAAGTCCAACAGCCAGAATTACCTCTGTCTTTCGTTCCGCTTTCCGATGCTTGATTTCTTCTGCAATGGCTGCCAACGTCAGCAGATAATAATTATCATTTGACGTTTTATTTTTTACCAGCGTCTGTCTTCCCGTACCGCAGACATAATACTTTCCTTGATATTGCAGAACATTCTGCATGGTATACGGCTCGTAATCATACCCAATAATTCCACTTGGGAAAGACACTTGTCTTGTTTTAATGGCATAATAGCCATGATCAATTCCTATGATTATCGCAATCACATCCTTTCATTTTTTCTGTTTAACGTAAGGTCAAAAATGTTGTCACTGCTGCAACGGATCGTTGCAAAAGTGCCATTCGTGAACACTTTTCTATGTTCCAGCGTCCCAAAACCTGCGGAAAATCTGGCTTTTTTATACCACTATCGCCAGAGGAACACTACTGTTCCTTCCCAGCCGGTTATAAAAGATCCCTCTCCCGGCGGCGGTCCAGCCTGTCCGGGGGAGGGATATATCGCAAGTTTCCTTTTTGAACAATTGCCTGTCTTTTTATTTTTATGAGATGTTTTTCCTGCTTTTGTAAAATGGGAAGATACTCCGGTTCTGTCAAAAACTTCCGTATATAATTGCCCTTTTTTCCCAGCTTGTTATCATTTTTCAGCAGTTCTATTTCTACCATGTAATGGGTATCTGGATGAAATCTCTTCTCACACAAAATGCTGTCCCCTTTTATATAATCAGATTTAGCCGATTCTCTTGCTGCCGCCAAGAGTTCATAAATACTTACTTCCACCTCTTATCACCTCCCAAAAGACCAGAAAAAAGCAGACCTCTTAATCGAAGTCTGCTCCTGTCGGATATGGTAATCCTCTTTCTTCATATTTTTTATCGATATAATTTCGAATCCATTCCCTGTATTCTTCCGTTAATGCCAGTTCCTGAAATTCTAACAACCACTTTTCCCCTTTTGCTTCGTCATCAAGCCATCGATCTTCTATGCACTCCGGCTCATCTAACATTTTCATCATCGCTTCAAATGGCTCTTTTACATCATCACCAAATTCTTTCCATAAGGCGATTCCATAGTTCTCCAGTTCAAAAAATTCTGTCAGATATGTCAATCGTTCCATATCCCCCAATGTCATTCTTTTTTCACCTGACAATAATGCTCGATCTCTTTTGCCACATAGATTTAAAAATTTTCTCTTTTCCATCTCCACATCCATTATACTTTTACCTCTTCCTGTTAAAAATAATTCCTTATTACGAAACATTATAAAATTTAAATTCTTTAGAATCAATATATATGTTTCTGTATTACGAAACTTTTTATTTTATAAGGGGAGTTCATCATTATGCAAAAGATTAGACCAGATATGGATATTGGTAAAAATATCCAAGCAATTCGATATAAAAACAATATGACTCAAGACCAAGTAGTTGCAAAATTAAATCTTATGGGTATCTCCATCACCAAAAGTACCTATGCCAAACTGGAAACAAATCGCATGAACATTAAGGCATCTGAATTAGTTGCACTTGCAAAACTCTTTCATACCGATATCAATGCTTTCTTTTCCGGCTTGCTATAGTTCGACATTCCCCGACTCCCTGTGTATATAATAGCATATTAAAAATAAGAACCAGTCTATATTCTTATCGGATATAAACCAGTTCTTTTTTCTTATCAAATAATATAAAAGTGACAGGGAATTCAGATTCTTATCTTCTGTCACTCATGTAATTATTATTCTATTTTAAATTTAATGAATTTACCCATTCTTGAATTTCTTTTTCAATGTTATTTTCTATATAAACGTCATACACATTTTTCCACATTATCTGTGTATACTGTTATTTTCAACCCCATAATTATAACTTGGTACACGCTATACACTACTATAAACTGTACTCCATTTTAGGGAATCCTAAAAGAATCTCGTCATAAGAACTCATATCCATCTCTTTTTTCATAATCTCCGGTCTGTATTTCTTATCACTCATTTCCACACTGCTGCGGGATTTTTTATCCATCCAATTCAGATCAGTTTTTGTATATGGAACTTTCGGTTCAATCTCAAATAAATCAGCTTTTACTTCCTCTGCAATCATCTCTGCTACTTTTTTTGTTGTTCCGCTTGCGCTGAAAAATGCAACTAATTTTTTACTCATAATAAAAAGCCCCTTTCTTTGCGAATTTCTCGCATAAAAATAGATGTATAAGATTTGATTTTCTCTTATACATCTATTTTATACCCAATTATTTTATTATGTCTAATGCTTATATTGAATTCTCTTCTATGCCTGAAAAGCATTTATTTCTTCTATCATTTTACTGACTGCCAGAGAATATGGAATATTTCGTCTCCAGGCAATCACAGTACTTGTCGTGATTTCAGGAGAAATTCTTCGCTGTACAAGAATATCCTCTCGCCAATATTTTGCAGCACCTTCGATGGATACCGGATACCCCAGTCCATTTGCTGCCATAACTCCGGCATTGGGTACTCTTTTCAAACTTATAATTTTTTTCCAAGTTCATATGCTTTCTTCATTACATCTACATGGCTTGCAGCTGTATTTGCATCATTAATCCCACCGCCACCGATCATGCCTTTCAAGGAAGCCTTTTCAAAACAGTCTACCCAGCCTTGCAGACCATTATAGGCTTTTTCAAATGCACTTTCATCATTTTCAGCGGCAGTTGCAATCATATAAATATCTCTGAATGAATAATCTGTCGAATATAAAGGATTCAATCTATCAAGAAGTGTTTTCATCTGACCGCACATCTCATAGTAATAAATTGGTGTTGCATAGACAATGACCTCCGCATCCTTTACCTTTGCCATAATATCAGCAACATCATCCTTCAGTACACACATCCCAGTCTTCTGGCAGGAAAGACAACCGATACAATATTTTATATCTTTTCCTTTCAAAGAAAGAAGTTCCACATCATGCCCGGCTTCTTTTGCTCCCTTTGCACACTCTTTTGCGAGTATATCAGAATTGCTTCCTCCTCGAAGACTTGTCGATATGATCAATACTTTTTTTGCCATGATTAAATTTCTCCTTTTGTATGATATTTGTTATTCAGCTCCATTGTTATTTTTAATGCTCTTTGAGACAACTCGTGCATAACCAGATGCTCTTCACTTCCACCATCTACAGTATATCCGGGCTTTATATTACTCAAATATTCCTCACATGTCATGACTAACCAACCCCATTTTCTTCAAAAAATTTCTGGATTTTATCAAATGGAATTACATCCAGATTATCGTAAAGATCTGTATGAACAGCCCCTGGAATTGTTAGCAGTTCTTTATTGGATGTGTACTTGCTGTCCTTGATCATATTCTCATAAGCATCTTTTCCAAAATAATAGCTGTGCGCTTTTTCTCCGTGAACGATAAGAACTGCATTTCTGATTTCATTACTGTACTTTAATATTGGCTGATTCATAAATGACATACATCCAATACTGTTCCAGCCATCATTGGAATTCAGGCTCCTTTTATGATAACATCTGCCTTTATAATACTCACTGTAATCTTTAACGAAGAAAGGCGCATCTTCCGGAACCGGAAGAGGAACACAACCACCGCCTCTGGAATATTCGCCTTTACGGTATTCTTGTGTTCTAAGGGTATTCAGCGACTGTTTCTTCGCATAACGTGCTTCTTCACTGTCCTCAGAATCAAAGTACCCATTCGCATTTACCCTTGTCATATCATACATAGTAGATGCAACAGTTACCTTTATTCTTGTATCCAATGCAGCTGCGTTAAGTGCCATTCCACCCCATCCACAGATTCCAATGATTCCTATTTTATCCCGATCCACATCTTCTCGAACAGAAAGGAAATCTACAGCAGCCATAAAATCTTCTGTATTAATATCCGGTGAAGCCATGTATCTTGGATTGCCTCCACTTTCCCCCGTAAAAGAAGGATCAAATGCAATGGTAAGATATCCTTTTTCAGTCATCGTCTGCGCATATAATCCGGAACACTGTTCTTTGACTGCGCCAAATGGTCCACTTACGGCAATCGCAGGATATTTCCCAGATGTATTTTTCGGCTTATACAGATCTGCAGCAAGTGTGATTCCATAACGATTTACAAATGTTACTTTCTGATGATCTACTTTTTCACTCTGTGGAAAAGTTTTATCCCATTCAGATACCAGCTTTAATTCTTCTGTTTTTAACATATTTATCATCCTTCCATATGCAAAATTTCTTGTAAATACACTAACAATAGTATATGATATAAATATCATATAACCTGAAGTTAACTTTAGGTCAAGCACTTTTTGAAAGAAGGTTTATTATGTATACAATCGGTCAGGTCTCTGCAATGTTTGGTATTCCTGTTTCTACCTTAAGATATTATGACAAGGAAGGCTTTTTCCCTAATCTGGAACGTAAGGGAAACATCCGTTATTTCAGCGATAATGAACTGGAAGCTCTTCGTATTATTGAATGTCTGAAGAAATCCGGTCTTGAGATCAAAGATATAAAGCAATTTTTCATCTGGGTATCTGAAGGCAGCTCCAGCTATGAAAAAAGGAAAGAATTATTTGAATCCAGAAAATCAGCTGTTGAAACTGAAATCCGGGAACTTCAAAAAACTCTTTCCCTCTTAAAATTTAAGTGCTGGTATTATGAAACAGCAATGAAAGATGGTAACGAAGATACTATAAATGCCATGTTGCCTAACAAACTTCCAGAAAATATACAGAAACTGTATGACAAAGGACATGAGTGATTTTTGTTTTCTTCAGCAAACTTGAATTTGTCAAAAACAAAGTTCGCAATACTTGCAGATGTGTTTTCTCCCGTGATATTCTTCTTCCTCGGTTTCGTCCGTCTGCCGCATCCCGTACTTTTCCATCACGCGAAGGCTCGCAGTATTCTCCGCAAAATAGCCTGCGGTAATCTTTCGGAATCCCATTTCACGTAACTCTGTAATCACTGCATGCACCGCTTCTGTTGCATACCCACACCCCTGGTAGCGTGGGTGGACAACATATCCGATTTCTATCTCATCATCTTCAATTCCACAGTCATTGATAAAGCCAATGATTTTTCCATTCAAATAAATGCCATATTCCAGATGTTTATCATCTTCCACCTGGCTGAAAGAGATCAACTTCTGTACCAATTCTTCCAGACAACGCCGAGATTCCATTTTCGGTACCATAAAGGTGTCTGTAACTTCCGGCATTGTAAGAATGTCCAGCAGTTCATCGGCATCCTGCGCAGAATACGGCTTTAACGTGAGCCGTTCCGTTTGAATCATTGCTTTTTTCTTGATGGGTCTTGCCATGTGCATATCCTCCACAACTTTTGATTGTTATCCATTCGTATATCTTAAATAATAGTAGTCGTTTCCTTCCATAACAGCTGTTTTTCGAAACCCATGCCGTAAATAAAAACGTTCTGCCTGAATATTATCCTTATGGCATCCTAACGCAATGGGACGTTTGCCAAAGTCACGATAAACAAGCTGTATCGTCTGTTCCAATATTTCTCCGCCAATCCCACAACCACGAAATTCTTTATCAACTACAAATCCCATCAAACGGTAAAAAGGCTCGTTACTCATTTCCGGCGGATCTGTTTTCCAGGGAATTGCCTCTCCCAAAAGAATGAGCCCTATCGGCTTTTCATGATACTTTACAACGAAGGTATGCCCAATACAATGATGATTAACACCGTAATCCGTAAGATTCATTATAGTTGAAGCCGTATCAACAAAACCCTCGGGTATATCGTCTCTATCAATATTACAAGCATCCGAAAAATTCTGGTGTGTTAATTCCTCAAATTCTATATTCATAATTACCCCCACACAAATCCCGATTGAGATTTCACCTGTTTTAAGAAATTTAAATAACTGTTATATTTTGTTATTAAATTCTCCGCAAGTCCTTGAAAACACTGGATTTATCGCAGGTGAGCTTTCCCTTATTGTTTCCCTTGTGTTATATCGTCCCACCATTGTTTACGAACTCTGATAAGGACAAATACAAGGGCAAGAAAAATCTATAAAACAGTATAACACAAAATAAAGGTGACAAGGTGAACTGATTGAAATGCTTCTGATTTTTGTAACTGATGATTGAATGATAAGGAGATTCGATACGATGAGAACGATATTTGCAGAATACAATCCATAACTCAATAGTATTGATGTTTATACCAGCGCAGGTTACATGCTTCGCATTGACTGCTGGAAAGCTGAAAAGAATTTAAAAACCACACCCGGATCAGATTATGCATTGACCTCACTTGCAGTCGATGAACCACTTGAATGTGCGAGATTATATCTTGCTGGAAATTTGCAGATGTGGGTAGATGCAGAAGATTCACTTGAATTGTAAGCAGAATAACAGCGTGGATATTCAGTTTTATGAATTCCCACGCTGTTACTATTCCTAAAAATTATCTTTTTTACAAAATCAAAAGAACCAAACATATAGTGAAAATTATTATTCCAAGTGCACTAGCAATTGAATATATCTTTTTTGATTCTGAATCATTTTTTTCTTTTACTAAATAATAAATACCAAAACATGAAATAAGAATTCCAATAATCAAACCAATAACCTTAACTGTCATTATTTTTTACTCCCCCATTTTAATAAGAATGCTGAATTTATAATCACAAATATTGAACCCGCATTATGCACGAGTGCGCCAACAACAGGATTTAAGATTCCCAAAATTGCCAATGTAATTGCTATGAAATTCAGAGTCATTGAAAAAGTCATATTCAGTTTGATCGTAACCATCATATGCTTGGACAATGCTACCAGATGTGGCAGTTCTTTCACCTCATCATCCACTAATGCTATGTCAGCAGCATCTACTGCTATATCGCTTCCAACACCACCCATAGCAATTCCAACATCAGCTTTTTTTAATGCCGGAGCATCATTGACACCATCGCCAATCATGCATACTGGCATTCCGTTTTTTTGATATTGTTCAATGTATGCAAGCTTATTCTCTGGCATACAGTTTGCTTTTACATCTTCAATATGTAGTAAAGACGCTATCGTATTTGCAGCATTTTCATGATCTCCGGTCAAAAGGACTGGACATATACCAAGTTTTAAAAGTTCATCTATCATGTTTTCACTTTCCTTGCGTACAGTGTCTGATAATGCAAGAAAACCGGCAAAAGTATTATTTACAGATACATAAATGATGGTACATCCCTGTCTGATATAGTCTTTCGTATCTTCCAGAGCCGGTATCTCCACATGATACGCTGTTAATAACTCCGTATTACCCGCAAGCACCCTTTTTCCCTCTATCTCTGCACACACGCCTCTTCCCGGGATCATCTGAAAATTTTCTGGCTCATCCACTTTTTTACTTGTATCTGACAATTATTTCATATTTGAAAATCGTTCTACCGCTTTTGTAAATTGTTCAATTGTTTTATCCGCATCACCATGCTCAATACCATCTCTGACACAATGTTTGATATGTCCCTCTAAAACAACCTTTCCACACCCATGAAGAGCTGATTTAGCAGCATTAATCTGAGAAAGAATATCTTCACATGGAACATCCTCGTCAACCATGCGATCAATTGCCTGTACCTGACCAATTATTTTTTTTAAACGACGATGTAAATTATCTGCATCCATACATTGCTTCATATTAAGTTCCTCCATACTATAAGGGGTATATGTTTATTGTACTATACTGGTTAAATAAAGTCAATTTGGCATTTGATTTTAATAGCAACCAGGTATCCATAGTTTAAAGCTATATCAAACACTACTTTTTTCGTATTATACAAACACACTATTTTTTGACATAATACAGATAAATCAAACACAACTTGTACAATATCAGGGAGGAATTTTATTATGATAAATCTCACATATGACATCGTAGGTTCATTTCTCAGACCTGCCGAAATTAAAGAAGCACGTAAAGCCTACAAAGAAGGTACTCTTTCCAGAGAAGACCTGACAAAGATCGAAGATCAGACAATTGCTGATCTGGTAGAGAAAGAAGTTTCTCACGGCTTGAAATATGTTACAGATGGAGAATTCCGCCGCAGATGGTGGCATTTGGACTGGTTAAAAGAATTTGACGGATTTGATACCATTCATTTTACAAAAGAGATCAACGGAACCCTCAATGAAATTGAACTCGGAACAGTAACCGGTAAATTCTTCTACGACAAAAACAAAGCACACCCTGAACTTCGCGCCTGGGACTATCTCCACTCACTTGCACAGAAGTATGATGGCATTACCGCAAAAAAATGTATTTCCGGACCAAATATGATCCTGATCGATCATTTTCTTCAGCTTGGTAACAAAGAAACTCCTTACTACGGAACCGATATCAATGCTTTGATCGATGATATTGCCAAAGCTTATCAGGATGCCATTCAGGATTTTTATGTCCACGGCTGTCGTTATCTGCAGATTGACGATACGTCCTGGACTTATCTCATTGATGAGAACTTCTTAAAGAAAGTAACAGCTCTCGGGTATACACAGGAACAGATTTTAAGCTGGTTCCAGCTGGTATCAACCAAAGCTCTGGAAAACAAACCAGAAGATTTCTTTATTGCAACTCATTTCTGCAAGGGTAACTTTAAAGGAAATCCTCTTTTCCACGGTTTTTATGATTCCGTTGCACCGGTGATTACTGAAATTCCGTATAATGCATTTTTTGTAGAATATGATGATGCCCGCTCCGGTTCTTTTGATCCATGGAGTGTTTTAAAAGACAAGGATGCGATCTTTGTTGCCGGTCTGATTTCTACCAAGAATCCAGTTCTGGAAGATCATGATCTTCTGAAAAAACGCTACACCGAAGCACGTCTGGTTGTCGGTGATCAGATTGCACTTTCGCCACAGTGCGGATTTGCTTCTGTCGAAGAAGGAAACTGTATTGATGAAGAAACACAGTGGAAGAAGATTGATTTGCTGGTATCTTGTCAGGATTTTTTATAAGTTTGAAACGCCGTACTACTTAGTTAGTGCGGCGGACAAACAACTCTTTTCTGCTTTAAATTCTACATTTTTTCTATAGCAATTTTTTCCCTTACTTAACCTAAAACTATCTATAACTTCCTCGATAATTCATTTTTTAGTCCCAAAGTGCAAAAAAGTGTTCCTTCAGCAAATCCATCGCTTCATTTTTGCACTGTTCTCTATACTTTTCCAATTCTTTATCTTCAGCAAAATATTTTTCCGATATTTCTTTAAATTCCGATATCTCATCCATAAAATGCATTGTTCTGCTTCCATGTTTCTGACTTTCTTTCAATTCTTCTTCTGTCTGCAATTTTTCTCCAAATAAACCGTATCTCTTCACAAATTCTTTATACGCTTTACCATACTCTTCATCATATGGGTTCTTTCTCTTGCATGTTTCTTCATTAGACTCTCGCCAAAGAAAAATCATATGATCCAGAATTTTATTCCATTCTGCATGGCAAGTATCATTTACCAGAATTCCTTCTTTGTTTGTATAATTTTCTCCAAGATATCCTGGTGATCCCATCCGGTTATCTCGCAAATCCTGTAACATTTCTGGAATAAGATTTTGCAAATGTACATACATATTCCATTTATCACATTCCGCATATCCTCTTATGACACGCTGCCAACTCCAATACATACACCTTTTAAAATGTTTTATTTTAGCTGCAAACTTACTTTTTTTACCAAGCCCACATATTTGAAAATCTTCTTTTTTCCAAATATTATTCACTGATTTTCCTTTTCTCCCATTCATAAATCTACTCTCTCTATTCATTTTCTAATAAAGCCGCAGCTTTTACGCTGCGACTTCTATCTCTACATGCCTGCATTGCAGCCATGCGGATTATCCCTGGTCAATTGGTTTAACACCTTAACCTGCTTCATGGATTTCAGCACATTGTTATGCCTAAATGAAAGTTTTCTATTTACACAAAACCATTTAAGAACAAAATAGTTAACACTTCATGATTAAACATTCAAACAAAACCTAAAATGATTAACGTTTGTAGATGTATATACCATCCAATATCAGCTCTTTAAAGGCAGGATTTGAACCCGCGACATCATGATTAGCAATCATGTACGCTACCAACTGCGCCACTTTTTACTGAGCATCCAGTTAATCAAAACCGGTATTACCTTCTTGTAACCTAACCCTGTTACAGGGAAACCAAGTTCGGGATTTTCGCAATACAGGCAATGATACATCAGGCAATTTCTATAAATGTAGTTGCATTTGACACTTTAATCTGTGTATCCAGTTCTTTCAAAAGAATATTCCGTTTTTCATCCAATGCTTCCAGCTTTTTCTTTACATCCAAAGGATCTATAAGTTCTGTTGTATTTTCCTTGACATAAGCATCAACTACACCAAGCGGCTTGTCATCTTTTACTTTCGTGTCACGCCCAAGAATACTTAAACGCATATTCTCCGCCGTTGCCTGAAGCTGACTGTTCTTCATATCACAAAACCGTACTCGCTCATTATATTCATCACTCAGCTTTTCTCGAAGTTTCCCTTCAAAATCTGCTTCTCCTTCATAGGAATCTATACCTCTAAGTCTGCTTCTGAGAGAAATAGCTCCTGCAACGGTAAATGTTCCATAAGATGTCTTGATTTTTGTCTTAGCATTCGACTCTACGATTGCTGCATCAATCTTCTGAAAACGTTCTATCAGATCTCCAATCTGCTGATATGCGGCCTCTGCTTCCTTTACATATTCTGTCTTCTCGATCCTTTTTGCAAACACTTTATCTTCATTCAGCTTAATCGTATCTACAAAGCTTGCCTTTGCAATTTTATCCGTAATTTTCTTTACTAACAGATCTCTTTCATCCAGTGCCTGTGTAACTAACATCTTCTCACTCATAAAAAAATCCTCCTGTAAAATCATTTCCAACTTCTGATAGAAATAATTTTACCGAAGGATTCCTCATTTGTCATTGAACTTGTAGTATAATAGCACTCTGTTATGCTACTTTTCTTTCACTAAGTCTGTCATAATATGCATGCAAATGTCTGCGCTGTAAGAATTTCTTATCCGATTCAATAAATTTTCTATTACCACACAGCAGCTCATCTACCGGCAGCTGAAATAATTCGCTGAGTGCATATAAATTGTCAATCGTAGGAAGACTGCTTCCATTCAACCAGTGGTAAACGCTCTGAACACTTCCGAGTCCCAAATACTGCTGCACATCTTTCACAGAAAAACCATGCATCTTCATAATTCTTTTCAATCTGATTCCTGTTGCCTTCATATCAATTGTTGGGATCATCGTTCTTCTCCTTCATTTCATCTTAAATGTACTGAATAATTACACCTTTATTTTCCCAAGCTGCCAGAATGCCACCGCACTCGCCGCTGCCACATTCAGCGAATCAACGCCATGTGTCATCGGAATTTTAACCGTATAATCACATAGCGCTATTGTCTCGTTTTCCAGTCCTTCACCTTCATTTCCAAGAATAACTGCCAACTTTTCTTCCTTCATCAGTTCCGGATCATCGATGCTGACCGAATCATCAGTCAGCGCAAGTGCTGCCGTCTTATAGCCAAGCTTTTTCAATTCTGCAATCACCTGTTTTGGCCAGATTACTTCCCGCTTGCACCGCATTTCATTGCTATCCCGGATAAATGTCCACGGAATCTGAAATACGGTTCCCATACTCACCCTGGAAGCCCGTCTGTAAAGCGGATCACTGCATCCCGGACTCAGAAGTACCGCCTCCATATTAAGAGCCGCTGCAGACCGGAAAATTGCTCCTACATTTGTCGGATTCTGCACATTTTCAAGAATCGCGATTCTGTTTATCCCATCACACAGATCCTGAAATTTTCGAAGCGGTTTCCGTCTCATTGCACAAAGCATTCCTCTGGTCAGTTTGAAGCCTGTCAATTTAGTCAGCACCTCAAAATCCGCTGTAAAAATCGATACTTTCGTATCATCAAATCTGTTCATAATCTGGCTTGTTTCTTCATTCTCTTCCATCTGCTTCTTTTCAACAAGAACAGACAATGGCTCATAACCTGCATCCAACGCTCTGCCGATCACCTTCGGACTTTCTGCAATGAACATTCCCTCTTCTGGGTGATCTTTATTCAGAAGCCGTGCTTCTGTGCACCTGGCATAAATATCCAATTCCGGCGCATTAAAGTCTTTGATTTCTATTACGTTCATCATTCCTTTTCCCCTGTTTTCATCCGTATATTTAATCTGATCACCTTTTACAGACCTTCGCGATACACCTTATTGATCGTTGTCTGCGCATGTTCCAATTCTTTTTTCTGGATAATTGCGTTCCGGTCGCTTAGAATTGCCAGCATCTCATCCACCACGTCTTCCGGTCTCGGATCCGATATCCGGTACAGATATCCAAGCATTCTTGTTGCTGTGTAATCTGTATTCATCTGTTTATATGCGATTTCCCGGCAGAGGCTGTCCGGGTAACCTTTCTGCTGCAGTGCTTTGTAAAGTTCATCTTGTTTTGATTGTGTCATAAATACTACTCCAAATTTATTTTCTTTCCATTGTTCTTTCTACATTATACTGAGAACAACTTTTGAAATCAATCCGTTTTCTATGACTACAAACCAAAAAGCAGCCAATCCTGTTTCGATCAGCCGCTTCTCCTGTTATCCGTTATTTTTTTATTATTCTTCTCTTAAAAATATGGATTCCAACAACCTACATCCCACTGCCGTCTTAAAAATACAGGATTTCGCATTTTCAATCGACGCTTTTGGAAAATTACTCTCACTTGCATTTACAAGAAAATCTGCCTCTATTAAAATCTGATAATCAATCCCATCTATATTAGTGTATGTATGATGATGTGTGACCAGCCATATAATGCGCTCGACTTTCTGTTCTGATACAGGCATTCCTTCAAAGAACTCCTTTACCAGCGATTCACTTTCAAGTTCCTGATTTTTACCATTCGTGTTCCCATATTTTTCACGACAAAGTGGACAGGATATGTCATGCACAACTGCTGCAAGTTCCAGAACTTCCTGTGTGTTTTCATCCACACTTTCCTGCTCCCCTATCGTCTTTGCATATGCCCATACTTTCAGGAAATGCTCGATATCTCTCAAATTCCCCTGATAAAAACCAATCATTTTTTCAATGGCAACTGCTATAATTTTAGATTTTTCGTCTTTCATTGCGTGGTTCCTCCTGCCTTTTCTGATTTATCTTTTATAACTATAGCATATTCTATAATTTTCTACCAAACTTATTTACATGCCACACTTCCAGAGCAGAAATTCGAATATTTTTTATGTATAACTTTTATTCCGTTTGAAAACATAATATCAATATCATTTGCCGAACCATATCTGACTATTTGTGCACTCATCCCATTTCTCATTATATTTTTCTTTCCCAAACGTCCTCTAATTACTAAAAATCCAATCGAATCTGTCTGTCAATCCAGCTTTTCTGTATTGCCTCACGAATAATATCACCCTGCATATATCCACCAATCAAAAATGGGGAATCAGGATTGTGCTTTCTCATATTTTCTTTGACCAAAACCGGATTTACATTCGCATAACAGTATTTACACAAATGTCCGCAAGTATCATAGGCACCTATATCCGTCCCCAAAAGACATGCACATTCCCCATTTCTCTGATTTTGCTTTCTCTTTGGAACTTCCAGTCTGCTATGGAGAGCTGTCTCAAATGTATGAACAGTCATACATCCGGAGCAATCTGCACCATATTTGGCAAGCTCTTCTCCTTCCGCACAAGGCTTCAGAACCATTCCGTACTTTGACGCTATGTTGACAAATACTTTTCCTATCCTAGCCCTGTCTTCTGCCCGCACTGATTTTGCTTCCGGAAAATTGCGTTCCACCTTTTTATAAATATCTATAAAGCTGATTACACATGTCTTTGTGTATCCGGCAAGAATTTCAGCCATTTTTTCAAATTCAGATATATGCCACTCCACCGAATGTTTTTTATCTATAAAAATCGGATCATATCTCCATCCCATACTGTCAACACCTACGTTATCAGACAGTTCTTTCAAACCTTCCATCACAGTTTCTTTATCCGGAACGTTTGGCTCAATATCCCTTCCATAAGGTGTAATTGTCACAAACCAGTATTGACCATACGGTTTTAACTCATCAAGAAACGGCAGCATTGGAAGAGGGTTTTTCGTGCAGAATGCAATCAGATCCACAACTTCCGGTAAAAGGCTGTATTTCGTTACCTGTTTTGGATTATAGGGATTCCTCGCGCATACATATCCTTCTTTTATCCGATTCAAAAACCATTTTGAATAAAATGCAGGTATATCTGTTCTCATTCCTGTTTGTATTATCATTTTATCACACCCTCTTTGTCACTATTCGCTCCATTCACAGCCGTTCTTTATCACAAGTCTACAGTTCTTTCAGGACTTCTCCGATATCTTCATTCACGCAAACAGATTTTCTCGTTATTTCTTCCGGTGCATAGGCTTCACCCTGGTTCAGACACACATAAAATGCTTGTGGAAATGTGTTTGTCATCTGCCAGAACGGATATTTTATAATCCCGGGAGTATTATATCCTACACCAAGTTCAAGGAACACTATTTTCTGCTTTTTATGATCCTGTATAAATTGCTCGTACCGTTCTGCTGCCTGGTGCCATCCCTCATCTTCAACAAATGTCTGATCCGATCTTAAGTTCATACTCATTGGCTTACCACAGTGCGGACAATATGGAATCAGACTCGTCGGAATCGTAAGCTTTATTTCTCCGTCTTCCGGTTTTTGCATTTCCCCGTCTTTTATCTGAAATCCCTGACTCAGCACCATTTTCTTTATGATTTCTTCATTGTCATAGGTTTCCTTATGGCAAGGCTCACTACATTGAAACAGACCATAATCTCCCTGTGTATAAAAGATTCTGTTTTTATCAAAGCCGGCTTTTTGGAAGCAATGATCCACATTTGTCGTCAGTACAAAATAATCCTTCTCTTTCACCAGATCATACAAGTTCTGATATACCGGTTTTGGCGCATACATATATCGATTAATATAGATATATCTGCACCAGTATCCCCAGTGTTTTTCCAATGTTTTGTATGGATAGAAGCCTCCTGCATACATATCGGAAAATCCATATTTCTTTCTGAAATCCGAAAAATATTTTTCAAATCTTTCACCGTTATACACAAAACCGGCTGATGTGGAAAATCCCGCACCAGCTCCGATTATAATAGCATCTGCTTCTTGAATCTTTTCTTTTATCTGTAACATCTTATCCGAGTAACTGTTTGTAGAGTCGTTCATCTTCCTCTTTAAAAACATTAAATATCACCTTTATCTTTGATTTTGTCTTTTCTTTATATTGCTTTACTGTCTGTACTGCAAGTTCAGCAGCTCTTTTATTTGGAAACATGAATACACCAGTTGAAATACAACAAAAAGCAATACTCTTTACCTCATTCTCATCTGCTATCCTAAGACACGATTCATAGCAGGATATCAGTAAACGTTCATGTCCCTTTGTCAGCCTTCCCTGTACGATCGGACCAACTGTATGAATCACATGATCACAGGGCAAATTAAACGCCGGGGTGATCTTTGCATGCCCTGTCGGTTCTTCATGTCTCTGTTTTATCATCATATCATTGCAATAATTTCGCAGCTGAATTCCTGCATAGGTATGAATGCAATTATCAATACAGTTATGACAAGGCTGATAGCAGCCTGTCATACCACTGTTGGCTGCATTTACGATTGCTCCCACCTTAAGTCTTGTAATATCGCCCTTCCAGATAGAAAGATCAGGTTGTACCTCCCTGATATCTTCCAATGTGACAATCCCTTTCTTCTCATTTTCTTCTGAAAGGTACGCATCCTGAATCTGCAAAAATGCGTGGTCCATTTTTCTCGGCATTCTTATATTCATAAGTGACCGAAGCAGCATTTTCTGCTCGCCTGCATCTGAAGGGATCTGCATATTCTCATATTCTGGTCGCTCTTTCAACAATCCTTCAATTAAATATTTTCTTCTGTCATCCTGATTCATTTCCTGATCACCGCTTTCACCGGACAGTGTTCATAACAGTTTCCACAGTGCAGACAGTGATTCTGTCGGATGACAAAAGATGTTCCCTTCTCAATACATTTCTGTGGACAATGTTTCATACATGTCCCGCAGCCGATACAGGATTCTGTTATGTAATATCCCTTTTCTTTTACACTTACATTTCCAAGAATATATGTCTCCCGGAAAATCGGATTCACTCCAAGGTTAAAATATTCCACTTCCGCCTTATCAATGCAGAAAATAATACCGATTTCTCTTGTATACCCCGGATATACATTTGCAAGATATGGCTGTTCTTCAAAAATGATATCCATCCATTTTTTCTGTTCATTCTCTGCCACTGCGTAAGCCTTTCCTGACAAACGAATCATTTCTTTGTATTTTGTATAAGCAAGAACCTGAACCCTGCCATCTTCCATTAATTCTTTACAAAAATTTTTACCTCTGGCGGTGAAAAAATAGAGTGCATCCGGCTCATAATGAATCGCACTGATATTCCGTATCTGTGGTGCTCCTTCACTGTCCACCGTTGCGAATGCAAGCACTCCCACCAGCTGCATCTTCTTTAAACATGTTTGTAAATCCATTCTATTGCTCCTCCAATAATTCCCCGGTAATCTCATTTCTTGACTTCCAGCACTGCGGATCTGCCCCATAAAAGTTACCGCTTGTTCCATTGGCAACTGCCGGACATCCACGGCACCATGCCTTAAGTTCACACTTACTGCATTTTACAAATTTATCGTAATCTCTGTATTTTTCCATCTGACAGATCCAGACGTCTGCCAGTCGGTCTTCAAAAATATTGGCCACTTTACTGTCTGTCACCCTTCTGCATGCCATAATATCTCCGTTGGAAGATATGGTAATATGACAATTTCCACAGTTACAGCCGCCATAGATCATTCCTGCCTCTGTACTCTCAGGAAGCTTAAACTCTCCTGTTTCATATTCATACAGCGTCCACAAATGATCCTTTTTATTAAAATAGGTCTCACATCCTGTCTTTTCATATGCCTTATACTTTGCATCACAAACTTCCAGAAGTTTTCTGTATTCTTCCGGTGTCATGCTTGTATCAACTTCACCACCTGTAGGCACATAGCGCGAAAATGCAAAAACCTTTACTTTCGCTTTTACAACTTCATCAATAATATCCGGTATCTCTTCCATATTTGTTTTGGATACCGTGCTCATAATTACACTTTTTATTCCTGCTCTGTTCAGACATCCGATCTTCTCAATCGTCAGATCAAAGCTTCCCGGCTTTCTGAACCAGTCATGTGTTTCTCGCATTCCATCAAGGGACATCTGATACTTCTCACAACCACAAACCTTTAACATTCTGCAAATTTCGTCGTTCAAATGAAATGGATTCCCCATTAAGGTAAAAGGTATCTTTTTCGATTTCAGTAATATCATTAATTTCCAAAAATCCGGATGAAGGATAGGATCTCCGCCAGTAATATAGAAATATGGTACTCTGCCATATACTTTGCAGAAATCCTCACAGTTTTCCACTACCTCTGTCATCTGCTTCCAGGTCATGGACTTTAATTCCTTACAGCCTTCGCCTGAGAAAATATAACAATGCTTACACCGCTGATCACATTCATCTGTAATATGCCACTGAAAAGAAAAATACTGACTCATCCTATCCAACTCCTTCCTTAAATCATTCTACTTGTCAGATGCTCCACATGCTGTTCCGCATGCTGTCGGTTTCTCTGCTGGTTTGTCTGCTGCTCCACACGCTGTTCCGCATGCTGCCGGTTTCTCTTCCGGTTTGTCTGCTGCTCCACATGCTGTTCCGCATGCTGCCGGTTTCTCCTCTGGTTTACCTGCTGCTCCACACGCTGTTCCGCATGCTGCACTGGTTTCTGTTTCTGCTTTCTTTTTCCATCCGAAAAGATTTGATAATGCCATTTTGTTACCTCCTGATATTTTTGTTTGTTGTTATCTTTGTTGCAAGATTATAATATCAAGAGTTCTTAACTGACAAAAGTACGCACTTTTTTATTACATAGGCATAAAAAGGTGACCCTGGTTACTTTTTTATAACCTATTGCTTCTTTTGGTCTGTTACATTAAAATTAAATATAACAATAAAAAAGGATGTTATACAAGGAGGCGATCATATGTTAACAAAAGAAGAATTGCCGGAATGTCCGGTTGCAACCACAGTTTCGCTCATCGGCAGTAAATGGAAACTACTGATTATCCGAAATCTGTTAGACCGCCCTTGGCGATTCAATGAATTAAAGAAAAATCTTGAGGGAATCAGTCAGAAAGTTCTCACCGATAGTTTGCGCTCCATGGAAAATGATGGTCTCATAGTTCGCACAGTTTACCCGGAGGTTCCACCAAGAGTTGAGTACAGCCTCAGCGAACTTGGACTTACTCTGAAACCTATTCTCGACTCAATGGTCGAATGGGGTAACGCCTATAAAAAAATGTAGGGGAATTTTTAATGGGTCGAATTAAAAAGAGCTGAAGAGGTCATCTGACCTTTTCGGCTCTTTTTTGAATTCATTTATAAAGTCTACTGATTGACGAATCCTCTATTGGCTTTATGTAATCCCATGCACCGTCCTTACTCACAAGAGCCGAAATTGCAAATCTGGATTGCCGATCCATTCTCCATAACCGAAAACCCATATTTTGTGTAAAATGGCACATTATTTTTATCTTCAGGCATTCCTTCAATATGCATAAAATTTTCTGTCAATAATTCCATCTTCTATCAAGTCTTTCAATGTCGCAGCCAATACAGCATCCGTGATATTGTACATTTCTTTGCGAAGTTCGCTATATCGCAATTTTTCATTAGCAGATAGCACACATATAATGCGCGACTTCCATTTGCCGCCAAATATTGCCAGTCCATATTCAAGAGGACACCGTATATCATCCTCTAATTTTTTCTTGTATCTCACCATATAAAAATTATTCCCTTCTGAGCCTGCACACTTACTTTATTAGTAAACTTATTTCCCCAATTTCACCCCTTCCATCCCATCTACTATCTGCTTTTTATTTTTCTCATGCAAATACACTGGATTCAGTCTGCTTTTCTGATATTTAAAGTATGTTCCTTCCGTCAACTGAATTAACAAATGCGTAAAATATCTTTCCCAGCTAAAATATTCTCTGCTATCTATATAATTTTCCGGTTCCTCTAAAATCTTTTCAATCTCTTTTGACGCAATCAAACCTGATTTTAGAATAATCCATTCAAATGATTCTGGTAAATATAATTTCACATTTACATTCTCCTGTGCCAGTCCATAAAGTTTCTCCATTTCAGCCCCTATTGCAGCTCCGTCCGCAATCACACAGACTTCACCCTGCTTCTCCTTTAAAACAGAATACAACTTTGTTTTTCCACCGGCACTTTCACATTCCATATCATTTTCATCTGCTACAAACTTGAAAAATTCATATCCCGAATTGGAATCCTCAACAACTATTTTCTCCGGTTGTACCGAGAGCCTGTCCATTCCGGAATAAATTCTGTACATCTGCTGATAAACACGGCGTGTATTCTGATATTTCCCAGATGAGTAAAGACCGTAAATTTCTTCAACACTGTATGGAAGATTATATAAATTTTCTCTTGTAATAATCACGAAATAATTATCCGATTTCTGAATCGCTGATGCAAATTCTTCCGAACGTATAAATGCATTTTCTTCATCTATAAAAACAATATTTCCCGAAATATTCTGCAAAATCAGTTTCCAGTCTATTCCCTCAAGCACCCTGCATGGAACATCACAGATCACATCGATCCCACTCGAATTACCCATGTTCGCAAATTGCCGGATCATATTAATCAGAGTTGTCTTTCCCGTCGCACTATCTCCTTTTATGATCGTGATATTCCTTTTAATTTCAAATTCATAATGCAGTTTATTATTTTTTACAATTACCCGGTGTCTACCCTTCATTCATTATCACCTATACATACTCTCCGGCAATCTCCACAAATTCTTTCATATTATGGACGGTCTGCCCTGTATTCAAAATTTTCGCTTCAAATGCATCTTTCCCAAAATTCATGATATGACGCAGATTGATCGTCAGTTCTTTTGCTTCTCCAATTTGTAAAATCCATTTTGAACAATTATCACCACATGCAGAAGCATTAAACACTCTCTCATTTTCATCAAACGCCATCAGCATCAGCGTCTTTACTCCCCCAGATAATTCCTTTGGTGAAATAGGACCAAGTATCGGACTCTCAATTAAATGTGTACCAATTACATCTGATTTGTCTACATCTTTTATCATTTTCACTGATAAGGAATTTGTAATCCATTCATCCTCATATGTGTTATCGAAATATGTCGGAGGATGATAAATTGCTTCCGGCATATCACCTAAATATATATTCAGCATTTTACTCCTCCCAGACTGGGCTTCTTATTTGATACTATTTGCAAAAAAGAGCCACTGCAAATCGTATGCTATGACTCTTTTTTCTATCTCATCTTCTATTTATCTCTTAGTACAGCTTTGCACCAGCCGGGATTCTGTCATTTACCATCAGAAGGTTCAGTCCTTCGTGACCGTCTTCCTCATGTACTGCTGAGATCAGCATACCTTCGGAATCAATTCCCATCATCTTTCTCGGTGGCAGGTTCACGATAGCGATTGCTGTCTTACCAACCAGTTCTTCCGGCTCGTAATACTCGTGGATACCGCTTAAAATCACGCGATCCTTGCGTTCTCCGTCATCTAATGTAAACTTCAGAAGCTTCTTTGACTTCGGTACTGCTTCACAAGCTAAAATCTTAACTGCACGGAAATCAGATTTTGCAAATGTCTCAAAATCAACCATTTCTTCAAAGATTGGCTCGATCTTTACGTTAGAGAAATCAACCTTCTCTGCAACTTTTTCTGCAGCTGCAGGAGCTGCTTCGGAAGTCTTATTCACCTTCTTGTCAGCGTCCAGGGACTTCATTGTCGGGAACAGCAACACATCTCTGATTGCCTCAGCCCCTGTCAGAAGCATACACATACGGTCGATACCAAATCCGATACCACCTGTAGGCGGCATACCGATTTCCAGTGCGTTCATAAAGTCTTCATCTGTTGTGTTGGCTTCATCATCACCCTGTGCAAGCAGTTCTTCCTGTGCTTTGAAACGTTCTCTCTGATCGATCGGGTCATTCAGCTCTGAGTAAGCATTTGCCATTTCCCATCCATTCATAAAGAACTCGAAACGTTCTACATAGTCCGGATTTTCCGGTTTCTTCTTTGTAAGTGGTGAGATCTCAACCGGATGATCCATAACGAATGTCGGCTGAAGAAGGTGCTCTTCTACATATTCTTCGAAGAACAGGTTCAGGATATCACCCTTTTTATGTCTTTCTTCAAATTCAAGATTGTGTGCTTTTGCAAGCTCTCTTGCCTGTTCCAGTGTCTCTACTTCGTTCCAGTCAACACCTGCATATTTCTTAACAGCGTCAACCATTGTGATGCGCTCGAACGGCTTTCCAAGATCCATCTCGATTCCTTTGTATACGATCTGAGTAGTTCCGAGAACTTCCTGTGCAACGAAACGGTACAGATTCTCAGTCAGATCCATCATGCCATGATAATCTGTGTATGCCTGGTAGAGTTCCATCAGAGTAAATTCCGGGTTGTGTCTTGTATCAAGACCTTCGTTACGGAATACTCGTCCGATCTCATATACTCTTTCCAGACCACCAACGATCAGTCTCTTCAGGTAAAGTTCCAGAGAGATACGGAGCTTCAGATCTTCGTTCAGGGCGTTGAAATGTGTCTCGAACGGTCTTGCAGCTGCTCCTCCGGCATTCTGTACAAGCATCGGAGTCTCTACTTCCATAAAGCCTTCATTTCCAAGATATTTACGGATTGCAGTAAGGATCTTGGAACGTTTAATAAAGGTATCCTTTACTTCCGGGTTCATGATCAGATCCACATATCTCTGACGATAACGAGTATCTGTGTTTGTCAGTCCATGGAACTTCTCCGGAAGGATCTGCAGACTCTTTGAAAGGAGCTTTACAGCAGATGCATGAATGGAGATCTCTCCTGTCTTTGTCTTAAATACTTCACCTTCAAGACCTACGATATCACCGATATCCATCTTCTTGAATGCTTTGTATTCTTCTTCCCCGATACTGTCTCTTGCTACATAAGACTGGATATTTCCCTGTAAATCCTGCACATTACAGAAAGATGCTTTTCCCATCACACGTTTGGACATCATACGTCCTGCGAGTACAACATGCTTTCCTTCCAGTTCATCAAAGTTGTCTTTGACTTCCTGGCTGTGATGTGTTACGTCATATTTTGTGATCTCAAAAGGATTCTGTCCGTTTGCCTGCAGTTCTGCAAGTTTCTCACGGCGCACCTTTCTTAAATGATTCAAATCCTGTTCCTGTCCATTGTTCTGCTGTGTTGCCACTTTTTTCACTCCTTCTCTCTGCTGTATATCGTCTTATACTGAACGGTTGATTTTCAGTACTTCGTACTCAATAACTCCTGCCTGTGTCTCAACTGATACTACGTCTCCGACTTTCTTACCGATCAGGGCTTTTCCTACCGGAGATTCATTGGAAATCTTACCTTCTAGGCTGTTTGCTTCTGTAGAACCTACCAGCTGGAATACGATTTCCTCTTCAAATTCTTTATCATATACATCTACTGTACATCCGATGTTGATGGTATCAAGATCCACGTCATCTTCTACTACAACTTCTGCATTCTTGAGGATTTTCTCAAGTTCTTCGATACGTGCTTCGATATCACGCTGCTCGTCCTTTGCTGCATCGTACTCAGCGTTCTCTGAAAGGTCTCCCTGTTCTCTGGCTTCTTTGATCTTTCCTGCCACTTCTTTTCTTTTCACAACTTTTAAATTTTCAAGCTCATCTTCCAGTTTCTTAAGTCCTGTATAGGTGAGTAATGTTTTCTTTGCTTCCATTATAATTCTCCTTACTTACTGACAAATCATTTTCTATTCAAGCCGCAGATACTGATTTTATCCGCATTTAAAGCTACTTTCACAATTTCATTATTATACATATTTCCGGCGGCTGTGTCAACAATTCTTTGCTGGTTTAATATATGCAAAAACGCATTCTCTCATGCGAAAGAACACGTTTTATGTCTATCCGATTTTTTCCATTAAAAGGTTCTCCAGTTCTTCATAACTTTCCACCTGATTGATCTCATCTCTGAGCTTCGCAGAACCCTGCATTCCCTTGGTATACCATGCCACATGCTTGCGCATTTCACGGATTCCGATATAATCTCCCTTGAACTCGATCTGCAGTCTTGCATGACGCAGCATTGTTTCCCGGATCTGCTCTGCACTCGGTCTTTCCGGCAAGAAACCGGTCTCTTCATACGCCAGCAGTTCCCGGAAAATCCATGGATTTCCCTGGCAGCCTCTTCCGATCATCACACCATCACAGCCGGTCTGCTCAAACATATCCAGTGCCTTCTGTCCGTTTGTCACATCTCCATTCCCGATTACAGGAATCTTCACTGCTTCTTTCACCTTACGGATAATCTCCCAGTCTGCATTTCCGGAGTAATACTGTTCTCTGGTCCTTCCGTGTACTGCAATCGCCGCTGCACCTGCTTCTTCTGCGATCTTCGCAACCTCCGGTGCATTGATACAGGTATCGTCAAATCCTTTGCGGATCTTTATCGTCACCGGTTTCCTGATCGCTCTCGCTGTCTTATATACAATATCATAGATCCGCTTCGGATCCTTCAGTAGCGCCGAACCTTCTCCATTGCGCACGACCTTTGGAACCGGACAGCCCATATTGATATCCAGGATCTGAAATGGAAGTTCTTCGATCCGCTTTGCCTGCTCGGAAATGATGTCCGGATCTTCCCCGAAAAGCTGAAGTGATACCGGGTATTCTCTTGGATCAATCGCAAGCAGCGCCTTGGTATTCTTATTCTTATACTGGAGTGCCTTTGCACTGATCATTTCCATACACAGCAGTCCTGCTCCCTGTTCCTTGCATAACAGACGAAATGGCAGGTCTGTTACCCCTGCCATCGGTGCCAGCACATAACGGTTCGGAAGCTCTACATTTCCTATCGTCAGTGTCTTTATCATTCGATCTCTTCCCCCAGGAAAAATACTTTGTAGTAAAGCTGAAGCTGTGTCAGAAGCTCCTGCTTTTTCTCGTCCGTCTGGATCTCTTTGATCTTCAGTCGGCTTCCGATCTCGTCAAACATCGGATCGCCTTCTGCTGCTGTGACTTCAAATTCCAGCTCTCCATTCTCTTCAAATACAAGCGTCAGGATTCCTCCCACGTCATGTACATACAGCACACACATGATCTTCAGTTCATCCTTGATGTGCTGCGGCAGATTATCAAAATCCGGATTCATATAAAATTTTTCTTCGTAAGAGTTTGCTCCGCATAATACGATCTTATCCTGATACATAAATACTCCTTCTATACATACCCATAAATTCCACGTACCGAAACTTCTCCGGCAAAAACAGACTTTCTGCTTCCGTCTTCACATTCTACCTGTAATTCCCCGGTCTTGTCAATTCCAAGTGCCAGTGCATCGTATTCGTGTTCCGGTTCCAGCACCCGTACCCGACGTCCACAGTTCACCAGCAGACGGTTATAGTCTTCCATGATCGGCTTCAGACTTCCCGCCTCGCAGACCGCTTCGTAAGCTTTTTCAAAATGCTCCATGATCGCAGCGATCAGCTCAAACCGGCGGAATTCTTTTCCGGCTTCGATCCGCAGCGAAGTCGCCGTCTTTGCGATATCTTCCGGAAAGGACTCCATATTGACATTGATTCCGATTCCGATCACCACATGATTGATGTAATCGATCTCTGCACTCATCTCTGTCAGGATTCCGCTGATCTTCTTTCCATTCACGACCAGGTCATTCGGCCATTTGATCCCGATATCCAGCCCGGTCTTTTCACGCAGGGCTATCGTCGATGCATATGCCATGACAAGCGTCAGCATCGGTGCATCTGATGGATTCATCTTTGGTCGTAACAGAATCGACATGGAAATACTACTGCCTGCCGGTGACTGCCAGCATCTGCCGCGCCTTCCTTTTCCCGCCGTCTGCGTCTCCGCAACAAAAAGAGTTCCATCCGCACCTCCGGCCTCGCCAAGTGCTTTGGCCCGGTTATTGGTCGAATCGATCTCGTCATAATACTCCAGATTTTTCGCCATCCATTTTGTCTCCAGACAACTTTTTATCGCATCTGCGGTAATCCGATCCGGAATATCCACAATGCGATAACCTTTGTTTCTCACGGCTTCGATCTCATAGCCTTCTTCTTTTAACTGATTGATTGCTTTCCACACAGCAGTCCTGGACACCTGGAAGTGGTCACAGAGCTGCTGCCCCGACAGATACCCATCGCTCTGCCGGAGCATCTTTAATATCTCTGCTTTCATGCTTATTATTCGTTCTCTCCTAAAGTTGCAACCATAACTGCCTTGATTGTATGCAGACGGTTCTCAGCTTCATCAAATACTCTTGACTGTGGTCCTTCAAATACTTCCTCGGTAACTTCTTTTTCTTTGATCGCCGGCAGGCAATGTGAGAAGATTGTAGTATCTTTTCCCGTACGTTCCATCAGAGCTGTATTTACCTGATATGGCTTTCCGAGACGCTCTCTTTCCTGTTCTTTCTTTTCTTCACCCATGGAAATCCATACATCTGTGTAAATAACATCTGCTCCCTTTACACCGTCAAGATCTTCTGTGATCTCAATCTTAGCTCCGGATTCTTTTGCATATTCTTCACATCTCTTCCACAGGGATTCCGAAGTCCAGAGCGCTTTTGGTGCAACGATCGCTACATCTACACCAACCTTTGCGCATCCTACCAGAAGGCTGTTGGCAACATTGTTACGTCCGTCTCCAAGGTATGCCACTTTCAGTCCTTTGAGATGACCGAATTCTTCTTTCATGGTAAGGAACATGGCAAGGCACTGTGTCGGATGTGTTGCATCTGTCAGACCATTCCATACCGGAACTCCGCTGTACTCTGCAAGTACATCTGCGTATCTCTGTTCAAATCCACGGAATTCGATTCCATCGAACATTCTTCCAAGCACACGTGCTGTATCTTCGATACTCTCTTTATCACCTAACTGGATCTCGTTACCTGCAAGGTATGTCGGGATTCCACCTTCATCCTGTGCACCTACGGTAAATGCACATCTGGTTCTTGTAGACGGTTTTTCAAAAATAAGGGCAATGTTCTTTCCTTCCAGGCTGTGTCCCTTAATTCCTGCTTTCTTCTTTGCCTTTAACTCACCTGCCAGGTCAACGAGATATTCAATCTCTGCCGGTGTATAATCTTCCAGTTTCAAAAAACTTCTTCCTTTTAAATTCATCTTGTAGTCCTTTCTCAGCTTTGCAATCGCATGGACGAATTTCGGCAGTTTTTCTTTTCCCTCATCTGTAAGAGTCTCGTACTTTCTGCTTGTCTCATTCCACAGTTCATCTGCTGTATAAATATTGTATTTTGGAATTCTCATGAGCTTTGCACTTGCCTCCAGCATTCCATAGAACAGTTCTCTGTCTGCGCAGCCGATCGGCAGCTTTAATTTAAAACGATATTCCGTCTTTTCAAGTTCGCTCAAAAGCTTCATTATTTCTACATAATAACACTCTTCTCGCGTTTCTTCAATATAGTAAATCGATCCAGTGAGCCCGTAGAGTGCCCTTTTTGCATCATAATAACCGATTTTAAGGTTCTGGCGGCTCCGCTTTGATGAAAATTCAAGAATACTGCCAAGTCCGACTCTCGGTTCGATCTCCAGCAGGGAACCATCCTCCGGGATCGTTGTCCTCGGCACTCTTCCCGGTCCGAAGATCCTCACCTGGATCAGATCCTTATAGCCTCTTTTTAAGAGAGACCCGGTCGGCACGTTATTGACCGCCCCGCCATCGATATAGGTCTTCCCATGCAGAGGTTCATTTTTAAAGCCAAGCAGATAAGCACTGGCAAGCAGGAAATCCTCCAGAAGTCCTTCCGGTATATCCTCAATACTCAGATCCAGCTCTTTCATATCTGATACAGAAAATGTCAGAAGACAGAATTCTTTTCCGCATTTCCTGATCTTTTCTTCGTCTACAACCTCATGGATCAATTCCTTAAGCGGTGTAATATCAATTCCACCATCTGCAAGTTTCTTCCAGAGACCTTTCAAAATCTCTCTTATGGATGCCTCTCCATCAAAGAACTGTTCCATCAACTCCTCATCCACATCCATAACACGGGAAAATGCCATCTCTTTCCAGATATGTTCTGCTTTCTCCAGATCTCCCATACAAACAAGGGCGCCATTCAGGGCGCCCACAGAAGTACCCGCTACTGCACTGATCTTCACACCAGCTTCCGAGAGAGCCCGCCACGCACCAATCTGATACGCACCTCTGGCTCCTCCTCCATCGAATACCAATCCATATTCTTTATTTAAATCGATTATTGGTTTCATCAAATCACACTCTCCTTTGCGCTTGATTTCCCCTCATCACTACCGGCGCTGTCTTGCCGCCTCGAACATCAATACCGAAGATGCCACTGCCGCATTCAGCGATTCTACCTCTCCGCACATCGGAATTTTGATATAACACTCTGCTGCATCTGCCACTTCATCCCGAAGTCCGTTACCCTCATTTCCAATTAAAAATGCTGTCCCTCTTGTGTAATCCTCCTGATCGTAGCTGTTCTTTCCTTTCAGATGTGCCGCATAGGAATGAATCCCGGCTTCTGCAAGTACTTCCAGAGTTTCCGGTAAATGCTCTACATACACAAACGGCATCCGGTAAACCGATCCCATCGTTGAACGGATCACCTTGGGATTGTAAATATCCACACAGTCGTAACTCATGATCACGCCGGTTACGCCTGCCGCTTCCCCTGCACGGAGAATGGTTCCCAGGTTTCCCGGATCCTGCAGGTTATCCAGCACCATCAGAAGCGGTTTCCTTCCCTGCGCATCCAGCTCCAGCATCTCACGTATCTCACAGCTTCTCTGCTCCATCACAAGCAGGATCCCCTGTGGTGTCTTTGTATCTGACACGTGGGAAAATACATGATCTGACAGGATTTCCATCTGTCTTCCCCATGCTGAAAGTCCCAGTTCTTCTCCATATCGGCTGTAAAACTGCTCCGATACATAAACCTCTCTCACCTGCGCACGCGGAGCTTCCCGGTACATCCGGATCCCCTCTACGATATAGATGCCTTCTTCATCACGCGCCTTCCTCTTTTTCTGCCATGTAACAAGCTGTTTTACCCTGGCATTTCCTGTACTGGTTATCATACTGTAATCTCTTTCCTTTTATTCTTCTACTCGATCATTCTGTCCCAATATCAAAGTGCCCGAACGATTGCAAGTTCAGGCGTTTGACACTGGATCCGTTTTACATCTTAAATCGATATCCCACACCCCATATTGTCTCAATATACTGTGGGTTTGAGGTATCATATTCAATTTTTTCACGGATTTTCTTGATGTGCACAGTTACCGTTGCGATATCTCCGATGGATTCCATATCCCAGATCTCGCTGAAAAGTTCATCCTTGGTGTATACATGGTTCGGATGGCTGGCAAGGAAGGTCAGAAGATCAAACTCTTTTGTTGTAAAATTCTTCTCCACTCCGTTTACCCACACCCGGCGTGCAGTGGTATCAATCTTAAGTCCGCGGATCTCGATCACCTTATTCTCTTCCACGGCACTTCCGATCAGCCGCTCATAACGTGCCAGATGTGCTTTTACCCTTGCCACCAGCTCGCTTGGACTAAACGGCTTGGTCATATAGTCATCAGCCCCAAGTCCGAGTCCTCTGATCTTGTCGATATCATCTTTTTTCGCAGATACCATGATGATCGGTGTATTCTTTTCTGCACGAACCTTACGACAAATCTCAAAGCCATCCACGCCCGGAAGCATCAGATCCAGGATCACCAGATCAAAATCACCGAAAAGCGCCTTATCAAGCCCTGTCTGTCCATCATTTGCAACCTCTACTTCAAATCCACTCAACTCCAGATAATCTTTCTCCAGATCTGCAATACTCTCTTCGTCTTCTACAATTAAAATCTTACTCATTTATCGGTACCTCCTGATATTTTCTGATTACAAAATACATCACTGTGCCAACACCTTCCCGGCTGGTCGCCCAGATTTTGCCACCGTGATCTTCAATGATCTTCTTCACGATTGAAAGACCGATTCCGCTTCCGCCCTTGGATGAATTCCTTGAAGCATCCGTCCGGTAGAACCGGTCAAATATATTCGGCAGATCCTTCGCTGCGATTCCTTTTCCATTATCCTCAAGATCTACCTGGATAAAATCACCCACGTCTTTTACCCGCAGGTTGATCAGCCCGTGCTCTCGTTCCATGTATTTCAGAGAATTGCTGACAATGTTGTTGATCACTCTCTTCAACTGCTCCGGATCTGCAATGATCTTCTGATTCCCTTCGACATAATTGAAATAACCAAACTCTACATTCTTGGAATCCAGCTCCATCTCAATATCTTCGGCACAGTCATTGAAATAATCGTTGACTGAAAGTGGTGCAAAGTTGTACGGAATCCGGTTTGTATCGATCTTCGCATATAAGGTCAGTTCATTGATCAGCGTATCCATCTCATTCGCCTTATTGTAAATGGTTCCGATATATTTATCCATCTTCTCCGGCGTATCTGCAACCCCGTCACGAATTCCTTCTACATAACCTTTAATCGCTGTGATCGGCGTCTTAAGGTCATGGGAAATATTGCTGATCAGTTCTTTACTTTCCCGGTCACTCTTCAGCTTCTCCTCTGCATTGTCTCTCAGACGAATCCGCATCTTTTCAAATGCCTGCATCAGTTCGCCGAGTTCGTCATCTTTTTCCGGTTTGATTTCAAAATTCAGGTTGCCTTCCTCTACATTCTTGGCAGCTTCCTGCAGCTTGTGGATCGGACTGATGATACTTCCGTAAATCCACACCACCATGATCATCGCGGTAAGTGCCAGGATCAGGACTACCGCAACGCATGCACTGATAATAAACTGCTGGATCTCCGGCATATCACCAAGTACTTTCATAGAATTGGCAAAATCCTTGTATTCTTCGCCGGTAATTCCGTAAGTATGCTCAATGACCCCGATCTGATAGCGCGCAATTCCAAAAATAAATGCCGCCGTCAGTATGGTCGGTATCGTGATCATCGTCACAAAGGAAATGACCAGCCTTGTCCTTAGTTTCATGCTATATTCATCCTCCATTCATCGCGGGCGCCATCTGAGGTTCGTCCGTCTGGCGCTCACGTAAATCTCTCTGATAACTAATAGCATATCATAAAAACGGGTGCTTCACATCAAAGCACCCGTAAAATTTTCTAAATTTTTTCTAAAACGATCAAATCCAGAACTTGTTATTAAAGATATTTTTTCAGAGTATCCACTTTGTCCAGCTTCTCCCATGGAAGATCCAGGTCGTTGCGTCCAAAGTGACCGTAAGCTGCTGTCTGTTTGTAGATCGGACGTCTCAGGTCAAGCATCTTGATGATTCCTGCCGGACGAAGGTCGAAGTTCTCACGGATGATCTCTACGAGCTTATCATCTGCGATCTTTCCTGTTCCGAAAGTATCTACCATGACAGAGGTCGGCTGTGCAACACCGATTGCATAAGAAAGCTGGATCTCACACTTTTTAGCGATTCCTGCTGCTACGATGTTCTTTGCAACGTATCTTGCTGCGTAAGCTGCGGAACGGTCTACCTTTGTGCAGTCCTTTCCAGAGAAAGCTCCACCACCATGACGGGCCATTCCACCGTAGGTATCTACGATGATCTTACGTCCTGTAAGTCCGCTGTCACCGTGTGGTCCACCGATCACAAAACGTCCGGTCGGATTGATGAAGAATTTTGTATTCTCATCTACCATATCTGCCGGAAGGATTTCATCAAAAATGTATTTTTTCACGTCTTCATGGATCTGTTCCTGTGTTACATCCGGATCATGCTGTGTAGAAAGTACTACTGCATCAAGGCGGGCCGGAACTCCATTTTCATCATATTCTACAGTTACCTGTGATTTTCCATCCGGACGAAGGTAAGGAAGTGTTCCGTTCTTTCTTACTTCTGTAAGACGCTTTGCAAGCTTATGTGCAAGTGAAATCGGATAAGGCATATATTCTTCTGTCTCATCAGAAGCATATCCAAACATCATTCCCTGGTCTCCTGCACCGATTGCTTCCAGTTCTTCATCTGACATCTTGTGTTCCTTTGCTTCAAGTGCTTTATCAACACCCATAGCAATATCACTTGACTGTTCGTCAATTGCTGTCAGAACGCCACATGTGTCAGCATCAAATCCGTACTTTCCTCTTGTATAACCAATTTCGCGAACAGTATCACGAACGATTTTCTGAATATCTACATATGCATTTGTAGTAATTTCTCCCATTACCATAACAATTCCTGTAGTCGCGCATGTCTCGCATGCCACACGGCTCATTGGGTCCTGCTCCATAAGTGCATCCAGGATCGCATCGGAAATCTGGTCGCACATCTTATCCGGATGTCCTTCAGTTACTGATTCAGAAGTAAATAATAATCTCTCCATCTTTTTTCCTTTCTTTTCTTCTTTGTATCTGCCTCTCTTATCTCTGGAATAATGAAAATCGACAAACAGAATTTCTCTTCTGTCTATGCAAATTTAAAGGTCAGCCCCAAAGGACTGACCTGATATCTCATCATCAATCCTCTTATTGTTCGATTGCTCGCTCAGGTTGGCACCTTCCGGCTTACCGGGGTTGCCGTGGCTTCGCAGGTCCTTTGTACCTCCACCACTCTGAATAAGAGAAAGCGTATTTAATTGTTACCGCTACACATCATAACACTGTCCATACCTTCCGTCAATATACATTTTGGGAAATATGTTCTATCAAAACAGGAATTCCTGTCTTAACCTACTTTTAACTTGAATTTCTGGATCTCACGTTCTGTAGAAACTCTCTCGATCACTGCACCGAGACTTCTGAGCTTCTCTTCAAAACGTTCGTATCCTCTCTGGATATATACGATGTCATCTACGATCGTAATGCCATCTGCGGCCATTCCTGCAATCACAAGTGCTGCTCCTGCACGAAGGTCTGGTGCACTGACTCTTGCTCCCGAGAATTTATCTACGCCTTCGATAGTCGCTGCATTGCCTTCAACCTTGACATTTGCACCCATTCTTGCAAGTTCTGAAAGATATTTGAAACGATTCTCGAAAATACTTTCTGTAATCGTGCTTGTCCCTTTACAAAGAGCAAGTGTAACACCGATCTGCGGCTGCATATCTGTCGGAAATCCCGGATAAGGAAGGGTCTTCACCTGTGTATTGTGAAGGTCTCCCTTGGATACAACACGTACTGCATCGTCAAATTCTTCTACTTCACAGCCAATCTCAACAAGCTTTGCGATCGTAGCTTCCAGATGCTTCGGGATAACGTTCATAACGGTTACATCCCCTCTGGTTGCTGCTGCTGCGAACATAAATGTTCCGGCTTCGATCTGATCCGGAATAATGGAATAATCTGTCTTATGCAGACGGGATACACCGCGGATCTTGATCACATCTGTACCTGCACCACGGATATTTGCTCCCATGCTGTTCAGGAAGTTTGCCACATCAACAACGTGTGGTTCTTTTGCCACGTTCTCAAGGATCGTAAGTCCTTCTGCCATAGAAGCTGCCATCATTACATTGATCGTAGCCCCTACACTTACTACATCAAAATAAATGTGCTTTCCGATCAGACGCTCTGCCTCTGCGATAATCTTACCATGCTCGATATCCACATAAGCACCAAGCGCACGAAAACCTTTCAGATGCTGGTCGATCGGACGGCTTCCGATATTGCATCCTCCCGGAAGAGCAACTTCTGCTCTCTTATACTTGCCAAGAAGTGCTCCGAGCAGATAATAAGATGCACGGATCTTCTTGATGTAATCATATTCTATATCAAAATTCTCAATATTGCTTCCGTTGATTCTGACTGTGTGCCGGTCAATACGGTCAACCTCGGCACCAATTCCGCTGATTGCTTCCAGCAGAACGTTGATATCGTTGACATCCGGAAGGTTATCGATAGTAACTGTCTCATCTGTCATAATCGCAGCTGCCAGAATTGCCAGTGCTGCATTCTTTGCTCCACCGATCTCGACTTCGCCGACCAGCGGATTGCCACCCTTAATAATATACTGTTCCATTTCGCACCTCAATTAACGATTTCTTTCCCTCTGAAATATATCCTGTTCTATGCTTCTGTCAAACACTCTATTTATACTCTTTATTATTTCATGAATAAAAAACCTCATACTTTCTATTCTTTCCAGATCTCTCAGGATTTGTATGAAGCTTTTCGTAATAATTCTCTATATCATTTATCAGTATAGCATAATTCTATATGCATTGCAAAATTATTTATCTTGCTTTCTTCATTTTCGTAAAACTTTTGTAATATTTTCTTTAAAAAATTTATTGATTTTCCAGAATTTCCATTACATTTTCAATGGTTTCTTCCAGCTCCAATCCATCTTCCGAAACAGTAATATCTGCATATTTTTCAAATAATACTACTCTTTCGTCATATAAATCTTTCAGTGTCTGTCCGTCCCGAAGTGCAACTCCCCTTTTCTTTGCATTCTTCAGTCTGGAATTGATGACTTCAAATGACGCGTGCAGATAGACAATGGTTCCAATCTCTTTGTAGTGCTTCATCGCTTCCTCACAGTAAACAACACTTCCTCCCGGGGAAATCACCGCATGTTCTGCTTCTACATCCCGATTGACCTGATTCTCAATACTTAAGAATCCGTCCAGACCTTCTTCTGCGATAATCTCCCGCAAAAGTCTGTTCTCCTTTTTCTGAATCAGCAGATCCGTATCAATAAATTCGTATCCAAGCCGCTTCGCGACTACAACTCCGACGGTACTTTTTCCGACTGCCGGCATTCCGATAAATATAATATTCTTCATATGTATCCTGGTTCTCTCCTTACCGAAACTCTGTTTCAGATGCTGTCATTTTTATATCGGACGATATTATAGCACAAGTCCTGTGCATGAAGCAACTGTTTTTTCTTTTTGCCTTCTGTCTTTTCCTCTTCTTTCCATCAGTTCCTGGTACATCAGGATTTCTACTATTTCCCGGATTTGCTCCGGGGTATAGGTTTCTTTTTCCCATGTTTCCTGTTTCATAACCTGGTCATATGCTCTGCGGCACATCAGACGGAGCTGGAGTTTATCCGGGTACTCATCGTAGATCATACTTCCTTCGTATTCCTGACGGTCGCATTCTTCCTGGATATATGTGTAAATCTTTTTGGCTGTTGCTGGATACATGCTTCGGAGGTATTCCCCGTCGCGCTGCTGGATTTTGTCTTCATCGAATGCGTATGGGATGGGATACATCATATAATAAGGCAATCTCAGGTCCATGTCTGGCACTTCCACTTCTTTTTTCTATGCTTTAGTGTATGCGGTATAGGGGAGTGGGGTTCCTGGGGCGGGTGTGGAAGGGGGACGATTTTCGGGCAATCCTGTTTCTGGGGCGGATTCGGAATGTAACAGGGAGATAACGGGGAAGGAAGCGGCAAGTGGCGGCACCGGACAGATTCGCCCCGAAATCTGATGATTTCGCGGCTCAGGCTGTCCTCACCAGTCGTGCGGGAGGCACGGCTGGTGTCCACCTCTTGCCGCTTTCTTCCCCTAACTTCCTGTAACGTTCCTGCATATGCCCCGGAAACAGGATTGCCCAAAAATCTGCGCGCTTCAAGACGGGAGGGACGCCCCGGAACTCTACTCGCGAAGTTGAGTGTTGTTCAGAACGGGCGCCAGGCGGACATTCGTCCTGTGGCTTGGGATATTGTGTGGGGATTTATTTTACTGGATTTTGGTTGTAAAAAGAACATATTTTATATTGAAATAATTGGGTTTATGGTATACTGAATTATAGGTGTATATTTTTCAGACTTTGCATGTGAACTGGCGGTCTGATATTTACAAAAAAGTCAATCAACATGGAATTATTATAAATAGTGAGGTGCCAAGTTATGAATAATGAAATTGCGAATGCTATGAAGGAACTTGAAAACTGGTTGGCTGATCCGGCTGAGCTAGGGCGGAAACCGGCGAAGATTGAGTATACGGCTTCTTTTGAGGATGAGGATGGGATCAAATGTATGATCTTTAAATTCAAGAAATCTTTCTTTGGGAAATGGCTTCTTGGGATCGTCAGTGAATCTGGAACCTTCAGTGAGATGAAGGAATACAATTCTGCCACAGAAACAGAAGATGCAAAAGCGTTGCTTCATATATTAAAAGAATACTGGAAAAAAATGGCAGAAAAAGAACAGGGATTTATCGAAATCCCGATTGAAAATCTGATCGAATGGGACGAGCCGAATGGGGAAGGTTGTATCGTTTCCGATAAGATAACAAAAGAAGGCTACAAAGTCGGCTACATGCTCCGCGAAGAGCCAACAGAAGGAAATCCGGACAGTGGCTGGAGATTCATGGCTGGCAATGAAGATGACGAATATATGGACAATCCGGATAATCATCATGTCTTTGCACTCAACACCATCTGCAATTACGACAGCGATATTATCCCTTATCTTCATGCCAAAATCGGATCTGCTTTCATACGTGTAGATGAATCTCATTTTGAAAAATATCATGAGTTCAAACCGATGTTCATTCAAAAACAGTAAATTTTTCCAGGGGAGTGTAAAATGACTTTTCAAATAATTGCAATCAGCTCCCTGCTTGCATCTTACGGATGCTATCTCGGTAAAATGTTGCTACAAAAAAAGCAGGGAATCCAGACCGACCAGCAGGCACCAACGGTGCCGGATCGCTGCGCCCCACCACAACGTTCTGTCTGGCAATGGGACGGCGTGTGGAAGGTTTGGCTTTCTGGTGCATTCGAATCGGCTTTGACTGGATGTTGGACAAAACGGAACCATCAAGCCGATGAGACGCACCAGAAAGCCAAACCTTCCACACGCCGTCCCAACCCAGCCCTACAACTTAATCTTCGCCAGCGCATCCGCAAACGGATTATTCACCGGCTCATCCTTCTGCTGTCTTAAATATTTCTGCACATCCTTCTTACTGACTCCCGCACCTTCCTTTTTCCTGCGCTCCTGGAAGGACGTCAGCTTCTCCTTATGCCCGCACACGCACACAAAAATCTGCCCGTCCCCTTTTCCGCGAAGCTGCATCTTCTTGTGACATACCGGACACCTCGCATTCGTTGTCCGTGATACCGTCTCACGATATCCACATTCTCTGTCCTGGCAGACCAGCATTTCACTGTTCTTGCCCTTCACAGCAAGCATCCGTTTTCCACATCGCGGGCACGTACTGTTCGTCAGATTATCATGACGGAACGTACCATCCCCTGTCTTAATCTCAGCGACCACCTGATCCGTATACTGATCAATATCCTTCATAAAGACTTTCCGCGAAAGTTTTCCCTTCGCGATCTGCGACAGACGCATTTCCCAATCCGCCGTAAGCTCCGGCTGCTTCAGTTCTTCCGGTACAAGCTCCAGAAGCTGTTTTGCTTTCGAGGTAAGATAAATATCCTTGCCTCTCTTTTCCAATAAAAAGCTCTTGAACAGCTTTTCAATAATATCCGCTCTTGTCGCAACCGTTCCAAGTCCACCGGTCTCACCAAGCGTCTTCGCCATCGCTTTATCATGGCTTTCCATATAGGCAGTCGGATTCTCCATTGCCGAAAGCAGCGTTGCTTCATTAAAATGTGCCGGCGGCTTCGTCTTACCTTCTGTCAGTGACAGCGTAAGTCCTGCAATCTCCTGCCCTTTTTCCAGTTCCGGAAGTGTCTGTCCTTTTAATCCTTTTCCAGACTCATAAGCTGCTGCCTCTTCCTCATCTTCATACGAATAGACTTCCTCTTCGTATGCTGCCCGCCACCCCTGTGCTTTCACGATCTTTCCTGATGCAAGTAAAGTCTCACTGCCGATCTTTACTGTCACCTGTGTCTGCTCATACTCGAACGGCGGATAAAGTACTGCAAGAAAACGCCGCACGACCAGATCATAAATCTTGCGTTCTTCATTTGTCATATGACTCAGATCCACATACTGTTCCGTTGGGATGATCGCATGGTGATCCGATACCTTTGCATCATTTACAAAAGCAAGCTTTCCGCTCAGATTCTTTTTCTGTGCTGTCATCGCAAGTTTGCGGTACGGTCCTGTACCACACGCCTCCAGGCGGTCCTTGATCGTCGGAACAATGTCTTTGCTCAGATATCTGGAATCCGTTCTCGGATAGGTCAGTACTTTATGGTTCTCATACAGTCTCTGCATGATGTTCAGCGTTTCTTTTGCAGAAAATCCAAATCTCTGGTTTGCTTCTCTTTGCAGCTCTGTCAGATCATATAGAAGCGGCGCATAAGTCTTTTTAGGCGTCTTTTTTACTTCTTCTACCACAGCCTTCTGACCATCCAGCTTTTTCACCAGTCCAACCATCTTTTCTTTATCAAAAGACCGGTAACTCTTTGATTTCTGATCCTGCCATGTAAGCGTGATCTGTTTTCCTTTTGCCGCAATCCCGTAATAACTTTTCGGAATGAAACTACGGATCTGTTCTTCTCTTTTTGCAATCATCGCAAGCGTTGGTGTCTGTACACGTCCACAGGAAAGTTGCGCATTATATTTACAGGTCAGTGCCCTTGTTGCATTGATTCCAACCAGCCAGTCTGCCTCGGCACGGCACATTGCAGCATCGTAAAGCGCATCATACTCATGCCCGTTCTTCAACTTTGCAAAACCTTCCCTGATTGCTTTATCCGTTACAGATGAGATCCACAGCCTCTTGATCGGCTTTTTGCTTCCTGCTTTTTCCAGAATCAGCCTTGCTACCAGTTCTCCTTCTCGTCCTGCATCCGTAGCAATGATAATCTCATTCACATCCTTGCGGTGAATCTGTGTTTTCACCGCTGCGAACTGTTTTCCGGTCTGCTTTATTACTTCAAGCTTAAATGGAGCCGGCTTCATCGGAAGCACATCCATTTTCCACTCTTTATATTTTTTATCGTAATCTTCCGGATCTGCCAGGGTAACCAGATGACCAAGTCCCCAGGTTACAATATAACGCTCTCCTTCAATTGCTCCATTTATCTTTTTCCCACATTTAAGTACGCGCGCAATATCACGCGCAACGGAAGGTTTTTCTGCAATTACAAGTGCCTTCATTCTGTCTTTTCTACTCCTTTTAATTCATTTTCTGCCACTTCCATCATTGTCTTTAATTTATCCTGTGCTTCGGTCATACACTGAAGTAACAGTGGGTTAAATGTACCGCATTCACCATTCTGGATCATTTCCAGTGCTTTTTCATGTGAAAATGCCTTCTTGTAAACCCGTTCACTCACCAGGGCGTCATACACATCCGCCAGCGATACTACTTGTGCCGAAATCGGAATTTCTTCTCCGACAAGTCCGTCCGGATATCCCTTTCCATCATATCTTTCATGATGCCAGCGGCAAATCTCATATGCAAGCTTGAGCAGCTTTTCATTCCGGTACATATCCAGATTATCCAGCATTTGTGCACCGATCAAGGTATGTGTCTTCATAATCTCAAATTCCTCTTTGGTAAGCTTTCCCGGTTTGTTCAGAATTTTCTCGTCAATTCCAACCTTTCCGATATCATGCAAAGCCGATGCTGTTGCAATCAATAATCTTTCTTCCCATGAGAGCTGATATTTTCCTGTCTTCTTCACCAGTTGTTCCAGTAAAAGCTGTGTGATCAGATTGATATGGATCACATGACGACCACTTTCTCCGTTTCTGAACTCAACAATCTGGCTCAGGATACCGATCAGCATCCGGTTATTTCTCTCTTTTTCGTAAATCTGCCTGGTCACCAGACGGATCAGTCTCCTCTGTTTTGCATATAGCTTGATCATGTTCAGGACACGTTGATATACAATTTTCGCATCAAACGGGCGGCTGATGTAATCTGAGACGCCCATCTCATATGCCCGTCTGATATAGCTATCTGAATCTTCACTGGAAATCATGATTACCGGAATATCTTCAATCCAATGATTCTGGTTCATTGCAGCAAGGACTTCAAATCCATCCATTTCCGGCATCACGATATCGAGCAGCACCAGAGAAATCCCTGTTCCATACCGTTCCAGTTGTTCCAGACATTCTTCTCCATTAGCCGCCTCCAGGATCCGGTAGTCCTCTTTCAGGATCTCTTTCAGAATCTCGCGGTTTATTTCCGAATCATCCACGATAAGGATCTGCTGTTTCAGTTTTTCTGATGCAGAATTTTCTTCCTTTTTCTTTCCATTTTCATCCCATTCTGTGACAACCATATTTTTATAATTTTTAGCTATATACATCTGTCTGTCAGCACTGGCAACAGCATCTTCAATATTGCCTTCGCGGAATATAGCTCCGCCGATGCTGACCGAAAGCTGCATTTTCTCATAATTCGGCACAACCGCATCGTGGATCTTTTCCCGGATCAGTTTCAGCTTGTCCTCAAAAATATGCTTCTTGATCGAAGGCAGGATCAGTAAAAATTCATCTCCACCATACCGGATCAGAATATCCGTCTTCCGGATATATTTTTTGATAATGTTCGCCGTCGTTATAAGTGCCGCATCTCCCGCACTATGTCCATAAGTATCGTTATGGAGCTTAAAATCATCCAGATCGATCACTGCAATTCCGGCTTCATCCTCCATGTTCTTGATCTTTTCTTCAAAAAAACGCCGATTATATATCCCGGTCAGTACATCCGTATATAACTTTTCATTATATCCTGACAGTTTACTGATCAGCCTCTCATACTCCTCCTGATCAATCTGAATACTCTCATCAAGATTCTGAATCATTTCCATAACATAAGGTCTGCCATCAATCTCAACATAACGCGAGATCACCTGAAATACCTGCAAATCCAGAAATTCAAATTTTATCTTCTGCGTCTGTTCTTTCAGTGCCAGAAGAGAGCTGCAGTTCTCGCATTCCTTGTCTTTTTTCCAGAAAGTGTAACACTGACACGTTTCAGATAAATCTCCTGCATTTATCCGTTTTTCCCGATCCATCAGCATTTTCCCGTCTACCAGTCTGACAACCTGAAACACTTCCCTCAAAGATTCCATCTTTCTTTCCGCTTCCTGCATTGTCATTTGGTCCTGTTTGTTCATCCCTTTATCCTCTCAATTTTATCCTGCCATCCATACTCTTTTTTACGTTATGTAATGATGTGATGTTGGGGTCAAAAGGTATTTTGACCCCTTTGATACCAGATTGCTACGTGCTTTGGCACTCTCGCAAGCAAGCTTGCATCGGCTTTCTGACCTTTTGACCCTGGTATCATCATATAATAAAATTATTATAGGCAAATTCCCCCTTATTGTCCAGTTTTCCTTCATTAAAAAAACCGAAAATCCAGCAAAGGATTCTCGGTTTTTAATACTTTATGACTGAGTTGCTCCAATTCGGGCAACTGCTCTTTTCAGCGCTGCCTCTGCACGGCGCATATCTGTGCCTTCCTGCTTCGCAGCAATTCTGTCCTCAGCGCGCTTCTTCGCCGCTTCGGCACGTGCCACATCAATTTCATCCGGCCACTGTGCATCTTCCGCAAGCACCGTTACCTTCTCCTGCAGGATTTCTACAAATCCTCCGAGAATTGCCGCTTTCTTAATCTCCCCGTCATTGTGGATTCGCATCACACATGGTTCAAGAATCGTCGTCAGCGGAATATGCTTTGCATAGACACCAAGTTCTCCTTCAGTACTTACAAATTCAAGGAATTCGCAGTCACCCTCCAGAAACTTCTTTTCCGGCGAAATAATGTTAAGTTTAAATTTATCTGCCATAGGACGTCCCTCCTATTTCACACGGGCAAGCACGTCATCGATATTACCTGCATTCAGGAAATATCCCTCCGGAATATCATCATGCTTTCCTTCGAGGATCTCTTTAAATCCCTGAATTGTCTCGCTGATTGGAACATAACGTCCTTCCAGACCTGTAAACTGTGTCGCAACATGGAATGGCTGGGAAAGGAATCTCTGGATCTTTCTTGCTCTGGATACGACCAGCTTATCTTCCTCGGAAAGTTCATCCATACCAAGAATTGCAATGATATCCTGCAGTTCTTTGTATTTCTGAAGAATCTCCTGTACTCCACGGGCCACTTTATAGTGTTCTTCTCCGACAATGTGTGGATCCAGAATACGTGAAGTAGATTCCAGCGGATCTACAGCCGGGTAAATACCAAGCTCTGTGATCGCACGGGAAAGTACGGTCGTTGCATCCAGATGGGCAAATGTTGTTGCCGGAGCCGGGTCAGTAAGGTCATCGGCTGGCACATATACTGCCTGCACGGATGTGATAGATCCGTTCTTCGTGGATGTGATACGCTCCTGCAGCGCACCCATTTCTGTCTGCAGTGTCGGCTGATAACCTACCGCTGAAGGCATACGTCCAAGAAGCGCTGATACTTCGGAACCTGCCTGTGTAAAACGGAAAATGTTATCAATGAAAAGAAGTACATCCTTTCCACCTTTATCACGGAAATATTCTGCAAGAGTCAGTCCTGTAAGTCCGACTCTCATACGTGCTCCAGGTGGTTCATTCATCTGACCGAATACCATCGCTGTCTTTTTGATAACTCCAGATTCTGTCATCTCATAGTAAAGGTCATTTCCTTCACGGGTACGTTCTCCTACACCGGTGAATACAGAATATCCACCATGCTCCGTTGCGATATTGGTAATCAGTTCCTGGATAAGAACGGTCTTTCCTACACCGGCTCCACCGAACAGACCGATTTTTCCACCTTTCTGATACGGGCACAGAAGGTCAACAACCTTGATACCTGTCTCCAGCATCTCTGTCTGTGTTGCCTGCTCTTCAAAGCTTGGAGCTTTTCTGTGAATCGGTGCGTATTCAACATCTTTCGGAGCCTCTTTTTCATCAATCGGCTCACCCAGTACGTTGAAGATACGTCCGAGTGTTGCTTCGCCAACCGGAACTGAAATCGGTCCCCCGGTTGCTACGGCGTCCATGCCTCGCACCAGTCCGTCTGTCGGTCCCATGGCGATACATCTTACGATATCATCACCCAGATGCTGTGCAACTTCTACCACAAGTTTTCCTCCATCCTTGCGTGTGATCTCAACTGCATCGTTGATCTCCGGCAAGTATCCTTCCGAAAACTTAAGGTCAAGAACGGCACCGATAACCTGGGTAATCTTCCCTATATTTTTATCTGCCATTTTCTCCTCCTTACATACAGAAACCTGTATTTATCCGATTGCCTCTGCTCCGGCAATGATCTCGGTAAGTTCCTGTGTGATCGCACCCTGACGTGCTCTGTTATATTTCAATTCCAAATCATCTATCATCTCTTCCGCATTGCTGGTTGCCGAATCCATCGCCTGCATACGTGCACCGTTCTCACTGGCAACTGCTTCCACAAATGCGCCATACAGAATGCTGCTGATATATTTCGGAACAAGAAGGCTGATTGCCTCTTCCGCTTCCGGTTCAAAGTTCATCGGTGTAAGCTGCGCCTTTGCATCCTCTTCTCCCGCTTCTTCCTGCACCTCTGCCGGAAGGACTTTGATCATCGTCGGAATGTGACTTACCGTATTTTTGAAAAATGTGTAGATCAGATAGATCTCACCAATCTCACCATTTTCAAAATCTGTCAGAAGTCTTTTTGTGATACTCTTCGCATCATCATAGGACGGTTCTTCGATCATCTCTGAATAATCAGCGACAATATCATATCCTTTGTGTTTCAGAAGTTCCAGTCCTTTTCCTCCAACTGCATAGATCCGGATATTCTCCTTCGTAAAGGCTTCATTTTCAGTCACCATCTTCACTACATTGGAGTTATATCCACCTGCCAGTCCACGATTAGATGTTACAACAATGACTGCTTTCTTCTTCGAATCATCTGCTTTCAGATATGGATGATTGATATTCCCTGCCTTTGCAAGCAGAGAGGTCATTGTTGCATACATACAGTCAAAATACGGCTTTGATTCTTCTGCCCGGGTTCTTGCTTTCTGCAGCTTTACGGTAGAGACAAGTTTCATGGCTTTTGTAATCTGCTGCGTGCTCTGTACACTGGTACGGCGACGCTTGATATCTCTCATAGATGCCACTTTGTATCACCTACCTTGCCTGAAATTGTTCTTTATATTCTCCGATTGCTTTTCTGAGAGCTTCTTCTACTTCTTCTTTCAGCACTTTGTCATTCTTGATAGATTCCGGAATTTCCGGATATTTTGTCTTAATATAATCAAAAAGTCCGCTTTCAAAAGTCAGAATATCTTCTACCGCAATATCAAGAAGAAGCTTCTTAACTGCTGCATAAATGATAATAATCTGGTATTCTACCGGCATCGGCTGGTACTGCGGCTGTTTCAGGATCTCTTTGATCCGGACTCCCTGTGCCAGACGTTCGGAAGTCTCTGCATCCAGTTCCGATCCGAACTGTGCAAAGGATGCCAGCTCACGATACTGTGCCAGATCGATACGGATTGTACCAGCGATCTTCTTCATCGCCTTGATCTGTGCCGATCCACCTACACGGGATACAGAAAGTCCGGCATTAACGGCCGGTCTGAAACCAGAGTTGAACATCTCTGTTTCCAGATAAATCTGTCCGTCTGTGATGGAAATAACGTTGGTAGGAATGTATGCTGATACGTCACCTGCCTGTGTCTCGATAATCGGAAGTGCAGTAAGTGAACCTCCGCCAAGTTCATCCGAAAGACGGGCTGCTCTTTCAAGAAGTCTTGAATGCAGATAGAATACATCTCCCGGATAAGCCTCACGTCCAGGTGGACGTTTCAGAAGTAAGGAAAGGGTACGGTATGCAGTTGCATGTTTGGACAGATCATCATAAACGATCAGTACGTCATCTCCGTTCTCCATCCATTCTTCTCCCATCGCACATCCTGAATACGGTGCGATGTACTGCAGTGGTGCAAGCTCACTGGCTGTTGACACAACTACAGTTGTATAATCCATTGCCCCAAAGGTCTCCAGAGTCTTAACAAGGGAAGCTACGGTCGAAGCTTTCTGACCGATTGCTACATAAATACACTTTACGCCCTGCCCTTTCTGGTTGATGATCGTATCGATTGCGATCGCTGTCTTACCGGTCTGTCTGTCACCGATGATCAGCTCTCTCTGTCCACGGCCGATCGGAACCATGGAGTCGATCGCTTTAATACCTGTCTGAAGCGGTGTATCTACTGACTTACGGGAAATAACACCCGGTGCCACACGCTCGATCTGACGATGCCTGGTTGCCTGGATCGGTCCTTTTCCATCGATTGGCTGTCCAAGTGCATTAACTACACGGCCAAGCATACAGTCGCCTACCGGAACCTCTACAACTCGTCCGGTTGTCTTTACAGTATCACCTTCATTGATATTCTTATGATCTCCAAGAAGAACAGCACCTACGTTGTCCTCTTCCAGGTTCAGAACCATTCCGTATACTTCTGAAGGGAACTCCAAAAGTTCACCCTGCATTGCATTTTCAAGGCCGTGGACACGCGCAATACCATCTGCCACCTGAATAACCGTTCCGACATCCGATACGTTCAGCTCAGAGGAATATCTTTCAATCTGTTCTTTTATTACAGAACTTATTTCTTCTGGTCTTAAATTCATGGAGCGAATCCACCTTCTTTCTACTAATTCTAACTGCTATACCTGAATTTTCTTCAGGCTCTTTGACAGTTCATACAGCTTTGTCTTAATACTTGTATCCACAACTCTGTCACCGATACGGATCACCATTCCGCCGATCAGAGAAGCATCTACCTGATAATTCATCTCAAAGGATTCATATTTTGTCGTCTGAAGAAGCCGCTGCATGACTGCTTCTTTCTGTGCCTCGCTCAGTTCTACTGCTGTAGCGATATATGCAATCCCGATTTTCTTTTCTTCTTTTACAAGTCCGATAAAATATTCAAATACAGAATCAATCTTGCTGTAGCGCCCTTTTTCGATCATCAGCTTCATCAGCTCTACAATCTCATTTGAAACACGTCCGCGGAAAATCGTCTCGATCATCTGCTCTTTGTCTTCACGCATAACTCTCGGATTTCCGAGAATCTTCTGAAGCTCTGCATTTTCTTCGAGGATCACTCCGATACTCTGTACTTCCTCGAATATCTCATCCATTTTTCCGCAGTCACGGGCAGCTTCAAACAGGGCGTCACCATATACCTTTGATACTAGCTTAGCCATGTCTGTTCTCCCATTTCTTTTAATGTCTCTTCGATCAATTCATCCTGTACACTGGTATCGATCGAAGCTGCTACTACTTTACCTGCCATTGCTGATGCAATGGAGATCATCTCCTGCTTCATATCATCAAGCGCACGCTTCCGTTCCAGTTCGATCTCATTATTGGCACGTGTGATGATCCTTGCTGCTTCTTCTTTTGCTTCTGCAACAATTTCATTTTCGGTCTTCATCGCTTTTTTCCGTGCTTCACTGAGAATAACCTGCGCCTCTTTATCGATTTCTTTTAATTTCTGTTCGTATTCTTCTTTGTAAACGGCTGCCTCTTTCCGGTCATTCTTTGCTGACTCCTGTTCATCAGCAACTCTCTGCTTTCTGTCTTCCAGAAGTTTTCTTACCGGTTTGAAAAGCAGATATGACAGAAACGTGAACATGACAAGCATACTGAGTGCCATGACACAGGCATCAAAAAGAAGCTGCGCATCCAGATTAAACAAACGTTCCAAGGCGTTGCCTCCTTTCTCTTATTTTACAGGCAAAACCCTTTTTACAGCTTTCCAAGAAGCGGGTTTGCGAACAAGAGAATAAGTGCAATAACCAAACTGTACAGACCTGTTGTCTCTGCTACTGCCTGTCCTAAAAGCATTGTAGACGTGATGTCTGATCTTGCTCCCGGGTTACGTCCTACTGCAGATGCACCATGACCTGCTGCAATACCCTGTCCTACACCAGGACCAATACCTGCGATCATCGCAAGTCCTGCGCCGATTGCTGAACACGCTAAAACTAAAGCTTCATTTGAAATATTACCCATAATAATTTTCCTCCTTAATCACTGCAAACCTGATACTGTCTGAACTTAGATCCCAGTTTGCTTTTTACTCCGCTGACGGCATCTTGTCATTGATATATACCATCGTCAGCATACAGAATACATATGCCTGAATTGCTCCCGAGAACACATCGAAATAGATGTGTAAAAATCCCGGCCATGCCCATGCGATCTTATACAGAAGACCGTAGATAAGTCCCATGATTACAGTACCGGACAACACATTTCCAAACAGACGAAGTGAGATGGAAAATGGTGCTGCGATCTCCCCGATCAGATTGATTGGGAACAAGAACGGCAGTGGTTTGAACAGGCCTGTAAATGCCTCAATTTTGTTGTATTTGATGTTATTGAACTGAATCAGCACAAATGTGATAAGTCCAAGTGGAAGTGTTACACCATAATCTGCAGTTGGTGGCCTAAGCCCCAAAAGTCCCGATAGGTTTGCCACAATCAAAAACAAAAACAAAGACCCGATATAATTCCGGAACGCCAGTCCGTTTTTCCCCATGCTTCCTTTTACCATATTGTCAAGCATCTCAACAATAAGCTCGGCAATATTCTGCAGGGTTCCGGGTTTGCCTTCGGCATCGCTCAGCTTAGCTCGGACAACCAACGCAAAAATCAGCAGTAATAACGCTACGATCAATATGCTGACATGTGTAGTGGTGAGCCATAACTCCTGCCCAAATAACTGGAATTTAACGAGACCGTGAATTTGAAAATCCGGCTCCTTAGCTGCCAGCATTCCTAAGCTGTTCCCCACGCGCTCTACCTCCTTTACTTAGTTTTTTTGAATTTAGCGAAAAGCTTATGCATAATTGGCTGCAAATATGCCGCAAGCTTTAAACTCATAATTCCTGCAAACAGTGTAAGTACATTCGCAATCCGAAGCCAGCTGACGGCTATAAATACTACAACTACAACCAGATATCTTATCGCGTAAGATTTCTGCATGTATCTCTGTGCTTCCTGTTCTCCATAAAGTACCGCCTCATCCAACGAGTTTTTCATATGGATTACCATGAAAACACCTGCAGCCACCCCGATCCAAAGCCCTGCTGTCATTCTCAGATGATCCCCTGGGATAATCAGACATACAATCTGTGCGATTATTCCATACAGAAGCATAATGATGATCATATCCTTCAGTACGGTATTGTCTGTCTTACTCATGTTGTTTCATTCCTCCCTGCTCAATTTTTGTTTTTGTCTTCCGGATCTTCATTCGCATGTCTGGCAAGTACCCATGCATTGCGCAGACCTGCCAATACACCCATTATCACCAAAGGGATAAAAACTGGAAAAGAAACCTTCTTTTCCAGCCATGTACCAAAAAAAGTGCATAGCAAAATGGGAATCAGTATACTGATGCCTAACTGACTGATGAGTGCAAAGGTTTTAAATACGCTTTGTTTATATTTCATGATACTTATCTCCATTCTCTATATCACTTTCCATTTATTATATCCTTTTTTATGAAATATGTCCACCGTTTTACATGCGATTGTATTTTTTCTTATACAATTTCCAAATATTGTCATCACTTTTACCAATAAATGTCAATAAATGCGTTGATTATTTAAAATATTTTATATAGTCATTTTTTCACAATAGTAAAAGTGCTGCAAAACGTTTTTAGCCTTGCAGCACTTTTTTATTCATCCCATTCCAGTCTGTGGAGATGTCCTTCTGTATTCATTCCGGCAAACCCATTCTGCCGGAGTGCTTCATATAACACGATCGCAACCGAATTTCCAAGATTCAGCGAACGGATATCTCCGATCATCGGAATCCGGATGCTGTCTTCCTTGTGGTGGCAGAGGATTTCTTCCGGAATCCCTGCACTTTCTTTTCCGAACATGATATAGCAGTCCGGTTCATATTTAACATCCGTATAAAGATTCGGTGATTTTGTAGTTGCCATGTAAATCTTCGCTCCCGGATTCTTTTCCATAAAATCCCGGTAATCAATATAAGTTGTCACATCCAGATGTTCCCAGTAATCCATCCCTGCCCGTTTCAGGTTCTTTTCATTTAACCGGAAACCAAGTGGCTCGATCAGATGAAGTCGGGTATTCGTCGCCACACAGGTCCTTCCGATATTTCCGGTATTTGCCGGGATTTCCGGTTCAAAAAGTACAATATTAAGCATTTGCATTCTCCTTCATTTCGTAAATTCGTGCCAATTCGTCCGGTGCCGGTCTGTCGAGAAATCTTTTTTCTCCCCCACCCCAGATGATCCGCTCGTTTCCTTCTGTCGTGTGTCCGATGATCTCTGCCGGAATACCTTCCCTTTTCAGTCTTTCCTTTAGTTCTTCACCCTTCGGTGTCACCATAAGAACCGCTCCTGTACTGGTAAGCTGATAAGGATTCAGATGAAATACTTCACAGACTTCTATCGTTTCCTGACGTACCGTCATTTTCTTCATCTCTACTGAAAGTCCAATTCCTGCACCTTCTGCCATATCCCAAAGTGCTGCAAGAATCCCTCCTTCTCCGATCGGATGCATCGCTGACACCCCGTTCCGACCGGCAATCTCCATTGCCCTGTCACTGAAAATTTCATCTCTCATATCTTCCAGCTTATTTAAGAATCCCGGCGCAAACCGCTCTGCCAGAGCCGCCCCTTCTTCCCGCATGATCCGTAAGGTTCCTTCCATACCAACCCATTTAACCAGGACTATCTCTTCTCCTGCTTTTGCCGATCTGCTCGCAAGCAGCTGTTCTTTTTTTGCCTCACCGTGTGCTGTTACATGAACAATACTCGTCTGGATCCCATTTACACTTTGCGCATCCGCAAAGAAAATCCTGAGACTTTTTTCTTTACATATCTCCGAAATCTCCATCATCATCGCTTTTAATCTGGACTCATAGGCAAACGTCGGAAGCATGATCCGTACACTGATTCCATATGCCCTCGCCCCTCTTGAAGCCAGCTGATTCACCACCTGCGCTATGGCAAATACACCAAGATCTTTTTCATTTCCGGCTAACGAAACATCTGTTGCGATCGTAAGCCGCTCTTCATTTTCATCTGCCACATAACAGGTTTCTTCCTGTGATGGTTTTAAAAGAGCTGTATCTTCTATATTATCCTGTATCTGTTTTAAAACTGAACGCCGATAGACAGTCTGTGACACTCTTCCTGCTTTCATATCTTTATCCTCTTTCTCTCCTGCCATTTTTTGTGGCAGATTCCTGCTTTTTATTACTTCAGAGTAGATGCCTTGCTGATCGCCGCATCGATCTTCTCCTGATCCTGTGTTGCAATTGCTTCTTTCACCAGTTTCGTTGCCTCTGCATTATCTGATTTTGTACCGACTTTCACAGTAACATCTGAAGTCTGATAAGTACTGTTATTGATTACTTCCCGACTGACTTCTTCTCCGTTTTCATAAGTAACTTTCCAGAGTCTTGCTGTACTTCCGTCCATTCCGGTTCCTTCTGTTTCCTGTGAGCCGACTGCGCTTTCCGTATCTTCTACATATTTTGTCGTATACTTTGTCGTTTCCAGTGTCTCACTCTCAAATTCTACAGAATGTCCCGCATCTCTGGTATCTTTTCCGTAAATATAAAAGCCAAGCTGGTTGTTACCGTCAATATAACCTTCAATCAGAATTGGTGTATCATAATTATTAACAAATTTAAAATCACTGATTCCTTCCGCTATCATTGCATCCCTTGATGGTTCTACATAGCTGACACTCATGGAATGCGGTGCGCGCTGGGTGACCTCCAGTTCCGCATAAAGAACCGCATTATAAAGCGTCGTCGATACCTGACACAGTCCGCCTCCGATACTTTCTACAATCTGTCCGTTCTCATAGGCACTTCCTGCCACATAGCCATTCTCTTCTGTGTAAGGAAGTGTGGCCTGTTCCACCGAAAATTCTTCTCCCGGCATAACAACAGTTCCGTTGATCAGTTCTGCTGCACGTCTCAGGTTCTGCACACGATCTCCCCATCCGGCGTTTGTTGTATAAGAGCCAAGCTCATCCTGCAGAGACTCCAGATCTGTCTTTTTAATCGTCGGCTTTTCCGTATCCAGCTTTAACTCGACTTCTGCGTCCTCGTAATTCCATTTTTTATTCATGAAGTTCTTAATCTTCTTCACAGATTTATCTACATCAACCGTATAACCTTCTGCTTCATCTGTCAGATTAAATCCGCTTCCATTATAGGATGCCGATGCATTGACCGCTTTCTGTTCCAGCGGAACCGCACGTTCCTGGATCAGCTCTCTGAGTTTTGCTTCATCAACTTTAAAGCTTTCATCTATAACATATTTCTTCTTATTCAAATTATGTATCTTCCGATAGCGGTTCCAGATGCTTCCATTTTTTCCGTATCCGACCGCCTTTTCTGCAAGCTTATCAATATTTTCTACTTCCGCTCCCATTTCCTCGATTGACACATCTGCGCCCTGATCTTTTACCTTCAGTACAAGCTGCTTATTCCGATAATCTCCAAGTGTATTGTTTACCGCTTTCACTGCCTCTTCCTTGGTCATCCCGGATACATCTGTCTTCCCAATAAAAACATTTTTGCAGATATGCTCCTCATCCACCTTGCTCACATACCGCCATAATGTGAACTGAATCACGGAGAAAATAATTACGATGGCTGCAATAACCGTAATCCCTACATGCAGATTTCTCTGCCGGATACGCTTTTGTGCCTTTTTACTTAACTGTCTCTTTTTCTTTTGTGCCGCCATCAAAAAATCCTCCTGATGTTATATGATATATGGAATAATTGATGTTGCTACCATTGCAACAATCACAACAAGAATAATCACTGCCGCTATCTTACGTGTCTGTTTTGGATTAAACACTTTTTTCACCTCAAATCACACATTTGTTTTCATTCTATACTTTTTCATTTCTTTTTTCAAGATATCCCTTGGTACTGTCAGTTGCCTTTGCTGCCGAATCACTGTTCCTCTACCGGGATCCCTCCTGTTTACATAATTCCCGGATTTCCTCTGTAACACGAAACACCTTTGCCTGATGATCCAGCGGGTTCCGGTTCTGGTAGTCAAACAGAAGCACACATTCTTCCTCTTTCATATCCCCCAGAACATCATAAGAAAACCTCTCGATATGCGTCATTTTTCTAAGCTGCCGCTTCTCCATATTTTCATAATTTTCCAAATAACGCCTCTCTTCATCCTCACGGTCATAGAACAGACGGAACTCTTCTTTGGAAATCCGCTCATCGCCTGCAAATAACGGACGGCTCTTTGCATTCTCTCTCAGATAAAAGTCCAGTGTCAGAAGCTGCTTATACGCCTCACATCTTTCTGCATCATAAAACCTTGCAAAATCATACAGGATCTCATATCTTGCCGTGCGTGCATGACTTAAGGTATCCAGCCCATTTTCTTCATAATACTCTGCCAGCTTTTCAAAAAGCGTAAATGGTCTTTTAAATTGTCGGATCAGATAAGGAAGCGTGTAACAGAACTGCCTGCTGTTATAGTAAGTCTCCACCATTTCCTCGATCCCTTTCAGGCGCAGGGTATCCTCATATGGAAGCCACTTTGTATACAAAACTTCATACGGTGGCATTCCTTTATAAACCAGTCCGTAGTCGTCTTTCTTCTCTTCCATATAAGAACCCTTCAGCACTTTCAGAAAACCAAGCTGCAGCTGCTCCGGTTCCAGTGCATAAACATCATCAAAGGATTTTCCAAAGCTTTCATAATCTTCATACGGCAGTCCTGCGATCAGATCCAGGTGCTGATGTACATTACCATAAGAATTGATTCTCCTTACCACTTCTGCAACCTGTTCAAATTTCATTGTCCGGTGAATCTCACGTATCGTATCCAGGTTGGTAGACTGCACACCGATTTCCAGCTGGATCAGCCCTGGCCGCATGGTTTTTATCAATTCCATTTCTTCTTCATTCAAAAGGTCTGCCGCAACCTCAAAATGGAAATTGGTAATGCCGTTATCATGCTCTTTGATATAACGCCAGACTGTCATGGCGTGACCATGTTTGCAGTTAAATGTACGGTCTACAAATTTAACCTGAGGTACTTTATGATCGATAAAAAACTGCAGTTCTTTTTTTACCAGTTCCAGATCACGGAACCGCAGACACTTATCTATAGAAGAAAGACAATAACTGCACGAAAACGGACATCCGCGGCTTGTCTCATAATAAATAATCTTATGTTCAAAAAGCTCCATATTCTCATATACAAACGGAACCTTACTCAGATCCATGGTCTTGCGCCATTCATTTTCCACAATCTGCCCGGTCTGTTCCCGGTAAACGATTCCTTTCATATTCTGAAGTCCGTCCGCTGTCTTGTTCTGGTAAAAGTGTAAAAGATCGCAGAAAGTCTGCTCCCCTTCTCCTTTCATGACGCCATCCACTTCTGGCAGACGCTCCAGCACCTTTACTCCATCATAAGACACCTCCGGTCCGCCTATCCAGATGATGATCTGCGGCATCACCTTCTTGATCTCCCTGCAGATCTCTTCAATATAAGTAAGATTCCAGATATAGCAGGACAGACAGAGCATGTCCGGCTTCCTTTTGTAGATATCCCGCAGAATTTCATCGAGCTGCTGATTGATCGTATATTCTCCAATACTGATCTCATCTGACGCATCACCATACTTTTCCGCATATGCTTTCAGACAGTAGACTGCCAGATTGGAATGTATATATTTCGCATTGACTGCACCTAAAAGTACTTTCATATCGTTTCCTTTCCGTTTCCAAAAAGTTTTATCTTTAGTATCATACTCCATTTTCAGATTGGCGTAAACTAAAATGATAAAATAAAATCTCCTCAGATACATTGACATTTTCACAAAAACACGGTAAAATAATGTTCTGTGCAGCCGGGGTGCTAGCGGTACCCTGTACCTACAATCCGCTATAGTGGGGGTGATGCTGTGCCGAGGGCTTTACTTGTCAAAGCTGCCTCTGGTTTGTGGCGTTGAGATTTGGGTCTTACGCGGCGGGACTCTGTGAACCGTGTCAGGTCGGGAACGAAGCAGCACTAAGCAGAACCTCTCGGGTGCCGTAAGGTAGCCTGGGTTGAGTTTACAGCCAGAGTAACGTTTGGTAGGCTTTAGTTCGACGCACAGCGCACAGAAAAAAGGAAATTACAAAAGCTACGGATTTTGCTTCCGTAGCTTTTTTTCATGCAATAGAACCTGCCTTTAACAGGTTCTTCGATTAATGGTTTTCTTCCGGCATATTTGCTGATTCCTGTTCTTTCTTTTTCATCTTCTGCTTCTTGCGCAGTTCCTTGAAAAAGCTCTTCATCATCTGTGAGCATTCTTCTTCCAGAACTCCTGTCGTAAGCTCTGACTGATGATTAAACGCTTCCACCTGTAGAAGATTCAGTATAGAACCGGCACATCCCGCTTTCGGATTCATACATCCAACAACCACTCGTGGAATCCTTGCCTGTACAATGGCTCCGGAGCACATCTGACATGGTTCCAGCGTCACATACAAGGTGCATTCTTCCAGACGCCAGTCGCCCATTACCTTGCTTGCCTTTTTGATCGCAGTAATTTCTGCATGTGCAAGGGGATTCTTATCTGTTGTCCGCCTGTTGTATCCTCGTCCGATAATTTTTCCCTGATATACGATCACACACCCAATCGGCACTTCCTCAATCTTCCATGCTTTTTTCGCCTGACGGATCGCTTCCTTCATGTATTTTTCGTCTTCGGTCAATATCTGCCGCATCTTCCTTCTCCTTTATTTCTTTTCGAATCACTGCCCCTACCGGTCTGCACCAGTAACCGAAATGTTCTTCATCTTCAATTTCATATTCTTCCAGATCCAGTTCACCATCAGACGGCTTCATGAACTGATTGAATCCGAATGCTCCTGCCGCCCGCTGCTCACCCGGAAAATAAAGTCCCGGAACCCCAATCCAGCATTTCCCTTCTTTTTCAAATGATACCAGATGATGGTAATTATAATATCCATGGAGAAGAAAATGATTATTCGCAAGCTTCCATTCCTTTCGCGGAAGTCCGGCAATCTCCTGTCGGGTGATCTTATAGATGATATCCTTTGTGGTTTTTGGTGGTAAATCTGAATTTGCGTTCTGAGAGTTTCTTTCTTCCGGCACATTTGGATTGCTTTTCGATTTCCTAACTGCATCTGTGTTTTTATCTTCCGTAATCATCCTGCTAACATCTACCGGTCTCGCCTCATCCCAGACTGCTCCGTAATATCCTGCATCCGCTCCGTTTCCAGTCCGAAGGATCATTCCACCAATCTTGCCAAACTGTCCATCTCCTCCCACATCGTCTGTCGTATAAATCAGCTTGTAGCCAAATGCCGCCTGTGCGCCTCTGATCTCTCCCATCCGGATTCCAATACACTTGCCATCCTCTTCATAAAAGAGATATATTTCCAGTGTACGTCCTCCTGCCACCGGAAATCCTCTCCCATAAATCTGGATTTCCGCTGTATCTGTCTGTTCAAGAACCTTCACAAATCCTGTATTTCTTGTCCTTTTTCCATTCTGATATTCATATAAGTACCGGATAAATCTTTTCATAATCTAGCACCTGCACCTTCCTTCTAACTGCCTGTTCTAAACTATTCTGACTTTCCGGTAAAAATTACCATTTTTAAAAAATCAGAGCGGAATCTTCCGCTCTGACAAATAACTCGGTGATTAATCCAGATAAATCGGTGGCTCGTAGTCTTTTCCCATCGTAGCTTTCTTTCGCTCTTCTACCCCAAGGAACGCCCACTCTGTCATATCTGTCCACTTGTGATCTTTCCGGTCATATACCTGTACATAACCGATTCTGTGTGGATGCATACGCACACTGTTTGTCCGATACTCATGTCCGGTATATGGGTTCACATCTCCATTTACCAGATCTTCATCAATATCCTCCCGACGCTTGATCGGCTGGAAATCCTGCGGCCATCCGGAAGATTTCTTTTCCTTTTTCGGAGTGATCAGCTTTGTGAGCTTTGAAAACGGAGAATGCTTCTCCTCGTGAACCTCTTCCGCTGCCGGTTCTTCTGTCTGGTCAGCTTCTGCCTGGTTCTCTTCATCAGCCGGCTGCTCCTGATATGCTGCTTCCGCATCCACTGGCTGTTCTGTACAAGCTGGCTGTTCCTCATATACAGTATCGTCTGCCTGCACTTCCGCTATATCTGCAGTTTCTTCCGTATAAACTGGTTCGGAAACCTCTTCTGGAATTACTTCTTCAGCTGCTTCAAGAACTTCTTCCGGTTCTGTGTATGGCTCTGCTTCTTCTGTCGGAACCTCCTCTTCCAAAGCTTCTGTCGCCACAGTATCTTCTGAATCTGCAGCATCTTCTGCCTCTTCAGATTCTTCATATACTTCCTGAGTCTCTGCTTCTTCTGCAACCGGCTCTGCCGCATCCAGTTCCAGTTCCATCTGTACCGCTTCTTCCTCTGGTTCCGCACCGGTCTCCTCGAGCATATCTACAAACTCGCCAACCGTAATATCACGTTCTACACTCTTCTTTGCCTCTTCTTTCGCAGCTTTTCTTTCCTTTTTCGCTGCAAGCTTCTCAAGCTCTCTTCCGGTCGCCATCTCATCTTCATCAGAATCTGCTTTCTCTGAATCCGCATTTCCCAGAATACTGAGCTGGAACGGGCATCCAAGAATGTCTGCGATCATACGCATATCCTGCTCCTGAAAATTATCTCTGCCAAGCCGCTGTGTCAGATTCTGACGGGACATCTTTTTCCCGGTTCTTGCTTCGATTTCTTCCGCAAGCTCTTTAATCGTCATATCTTTTCTGCTTAAAACAATTTTTACCTGCTCCCCGAATGTGAGACTAATCATGTATTTTTCCTCCTTTTCTCCCCGTATAAATATATCTTCTTTCTAAATACAGACTTATTGCTTTGTTAACTTAAATCTTTCTTGATAAAGGAATCTTTTTCACTTATCTTTTATTCTAGCAAATGACATTTTATCCGTCAACACCTAATAAATGCGCCATTTTTTTTGTATTTTTTCAAAAAATAATTTGACAAATCAAAATCAGTCGCTATAATAAAGCGTATCAAGAACGAAGGCGTTCCCACTTATGAAGGGAGCGCCTTTTTTGTTCTTTCTTTTAGAATGAGAAGGAGGGAATCAGTTATGAAAAAACTAGAAATCGTTATCCAGCCGGAAAAACTGGAAGCCCTGAAGGCAATCCTGGACGCTTCCAATGCCAGCGGTGTTATGATCAGTAACATTATGGGATATGGTAATCAGAAAGGACACAAGAAAATTTACCGCGGTGCTGAGTACAGCGTAAATCTTCTTCCTAAGATTAAAGTAGAAACTGTTGTTGATCCGGAGGTTGCAGAACCTCTGATCCAGAAGATTGTCGAAGAGATCAAAACCGGCGCTTACGGCGATGGTAAGATTTTCGTTTATGAAGTACAGGATGCAGTAAGAATCCGTACAGGCGAACGTGGATCTGCTGCTCTTTAGCCAAAAAATATATGTGAATCAAAATAGTGTTGAATATTGTTATCAAAGAGGATAACTGCAAATGAACTGCCTGTAGATCATTCATTGCAGCTATCCTTTTTATTTGAAATGGAGGATGTTAAATATGGGATTATCTGATTTAATTGCAGGCGGAATGGATGCAACCGCCGCCACTGAACTACTGTTAAATGTCGTCTGGACAATTGTCGGCGCAACGCTTGTTTACTTTATGCAGGCTGGTTTCGCAATGTGTGAAGCCGGTTTCACACGCGCCAAAAATACTGGAAACATTCTTATGAAAAATATGATGGACTTCGTACTTGGAAGTTTGTTCTTCTTTATCTTCGGATTTGCCATCATGCACGGAACAGACTGGAACGGAATCATCGGTGTCAAAGGATTTTTTAATCCGACAACACTTGCCGATGCCGACGGACTCTTTAACGGACTTCCGATCGGAGTCTTCCTCATTTTCCATACTGTATTCTGTGCTACAGCCGCTACCATCGTATCCGGTTCCATGGCAGAACGTACAAAGTTCCTTGCTTACTTATTATATAGTGCAGCGATCAGTATTTTCATCTACCCGGTAACAGGTCACTGGATCTGGGGCGGTGGCTGGCTCTCCCAGATGGGATTCCACGATTTTGCCGGTTCCACAGCAGTCCACATGGTTGGTGGTATCTGCGCACTTGTAGGTGCCAAAATCCTTGGACCTCGTATCGGAAAATATGATAAAGAAGGAAATGTCCGTGCAATTCCGGGACACAACCTTTCTATTGCCGCACTCGGTGTATTTATCCTCTGGTTCTGCTGGTTCGGTTTCAACTGCGGCTCTACCACAGCAGCTTCCACAAACCTTGGTGATATCGCAATGACAACCAACCTTGCCGCTGCTGCCGCAACACTTGCAACACTCGTTGTAACCTGGATCCGCTACGGAAAACCAGATGTGTCCATGACATTCAACGGTTCCCTCGCTGGACTTGTAGCAATCACCGCCGGATGCGACACCGTCAGCAACTACTCCGCAATCATCATCGGACTCATCGCCGGCGTTCTCGTCGTATTCTCCGTAGAATTCTTCGACAAAGTAGCCAAGATCGATGACCCGGTAGGTGCGATCAGTGTCCACGGCGTATGCGGTTTCACAGGAAGTATCCTCGTCGGAGTCTTCTCCCCGGAATACACCTTCAAAACCCAGGTAATCGGTGTCCTTTCAACCGTAGCCTACGTCCTCGTAATGGCAATCATCGTATTCACCATCATCGATAAAACCGTAGGTCTCCGCGTCACCAAAGAAGAAGAACTCGACGGCCTCGATATCCACGAACACGGCTGCTCAGCTTATGCAGACTTTAACTTTCGTTTATAGCCGGGCGAAGTAAGAAAAAAAGATATAGCCACTGGAATGCTCGCATTTCAGTGGCTATATCTTTTTTTCTTAGTGAGCGGCTACGCGACTGAGGAAAGTCGTCAGACTTTCCGAGGTCTCGCCCGGCGGATGTCTTGAACTACCTTCATTATTCAACAGCCACTGAAACTCTTCCATTTCAGTGGCTATATCTTTTTTTCTTAGTGAGCGGCTACGCGACTGAGGAAAGTCGCCAGACTTTCCGAGGTCTCGCCCGGCGGATGTCTTAAACTGCCTTCATCATTCTACCACTTCTTATTCTTCAACACGATTGCTGATTTCTTACCCATCATCAGTGATATATTTCCATCTTTCACAATATACTCTTCAAACTCACCAATATATCCATCTTCATAAGAATACATCACTCGCGCCATATTATGCCCTTCGGCAACTTCTGCCTGCCATACCGGAACTCTTACTTCCTTCAGATGATCTGAATTATTGATAATAACCACGATCTGCTCATTCCCCCAGAATCTTCCGTAAGCCAGAAGATCCGGCTCCGCTTTCAGCATCTTGATCGAACCCTTTCTGAGAGCCAGAGACTTTCTGTGGATCTGGATCATCTCACGGTAGAAATTGATCAGATCCCGTTTTTCTCTTCCCCACGGATAAGTTCTCCGGTTATCCGGATCCGTGAAACCACAAAGCCCTGCTTCATCTCCATAATAAAGGGTCGGTGCTCCCGGCCAGGTCATCTGCATGATGATCGCTTCCCGCATAACTGCAAGGCTTACCCCTTCTTCTGCCGCACGCGATCCAAGCTGTCCCACACGGCCAACCTTGTGGTTGGTACGCGTCAGGAAACGGGAATGGTCATGGTTTGACAACTGATTCATCGCCGTCTGAAGTGACGGTGTCATCATATTTGCCATATGATGCTTCATCGCATTCACAAAATTGTCTGCATTTCCGAGAAGATCACCGCGATATTCATCACTGTGCTTCTCCATCCCGGTCAGGAACCAGGTGACCGGCTCCATAAATGCATCGTAATTCATAACGCTGTCCCATTCATCGCCCTGCAGCCAGTCACTTGGATCTCCATAGTGCTCGGCAAGGATCAGTGCATGTGGATTTGCTTCTTTTACTGCCTTACGGAATTTCTTCCAGAATTCATGATTATACTCATTGCTTCTTCCAAGGTCTGCTGCAACATCCAGTCTCCATCCGTCTACATTATACGGCGGTGAAACCCATTTCTTTGCGATACCAAGAACATACTCTTCCAGCTCTTTTGAATCTTCATAATTCAGCTTTGGCAGCGTATCGTGTCCCCACCAGCCGTCATAGCTTCCATTGCCCGGCCATTCATTCTCCCCGGTGCGGTGGAATAGGAAATAATTCCGGTACGGACTCTTTGGTGACACAAAAGCACCTACTTCGTAACCATCGGCGCTCTCGTAGATCAGCTCTCTGTCCAACCATTTATTGAAAGAACCACAATGGTTGAATACGCCGTCAATAATGATTCGCATTCCCCTCTTATGGAGTTCTTCTACCAGCTTGATGAACAGCCGGTTACTTGCTTCCAGATTCTCTTTTCTGGTGGTTCTTGTCCGGTAACGGTCCGCATGGATATTGTTATTTTCTCCCGGAGCCAGGAGCCTTCCTTCATCGACTTTAATTTTACCGACATGCGGATCAATATAATCGTAATCCTGTGTGTCATATTTATGATTAGATGGTGATACAAATAGTGGATTACAATAGACAACTTCTACTCCAAGTCCATGCAGGTAATCCAGTTTATCAATGATCCCCTGGATATCTCCTCCGTAAAATTCCCGTACATCCATCGGCTGCGGATCCCGGTACCAGTCATCTACATGATGAACCTGCTCTCCAATATAAAAGTACTCTCCCGTCTGTACATCATTATCCGGGTCGCCGTTACAGAAGCGGTCTGTATAAATCTGATACATGACCGCTCCTTTTGCCCAATCCGGTGCCGTAAAGCCCGGCACGATTTTAAAATCATAATAATCCACAAGTTTGCTCTCTGCTCCCCACTTATTATAGTAGCAGATCTCATTTCCTGATCTGATCTTAAAATGATACCGGAATGGTTTATCTTCTAATTTGTATTTCACTTCATAAAAGTCAAACGCCTTATTTGAGATTACTTTGTTCATTGGAATGCATAGTTCGCGGTTTTCCAGATAGACTTCATCTACATCGTGAGCTGCTGTACGGAACCACAACTGAAGTTCATCTCCTGCCTCCGGTTCCGGCGGACTCACATACGCCTCTGTTCCATCACAAAACAATGCTTCTTTTTTCATAATCTAGCCTCTATTCTTCAAATAATGCTTCAAATTCTTCTCTTGTAATCTTCTCTTTTTCAAGAAGCAGATCTGCGCATTTATAAAGAACATCTTCGTGCTCTTTAATAATAGTCTTTGCACGGTCATAACATTCATCAATGATCCGCTTCACTTCACTGTCGATCGTTGTGGCAACCTGTTCACCATAACCTCTGGATGTATGACCAAAATCTCTTCCGATAAATACTTCATCATTATCATCCCCATAGCTTACAAGACCAAGTGCTTCCGACATACCGAACTTCGTTACCATGGATTTGGCGTATGCTGTTGCCTGCTTGATATCCTGGGATGCCCCGGTTGTAATATCATCAAAGATCAGCTCTTCTGCCACACGTCCACCGAGTGATACGGTAATATCCTGCAACATCTTTCCTTTAGTATTGAACATCTCATCCTTTTCAGGAAGCGGCATCGTATATCCGGCTGCCCCGACACCGGTAGGAATGATCGACACGCTGTACACCGGCCCTACATCCGGAAGTACATGGAATAAGATGGCATGTCCTGCTTCATGGAATGCAGTGATCTTCTTCTCTTTATCCGAGATCACACGGCTCTTCTTCTCTGCACCGATTCCGACTTTTACAAATGCTCTGCGGATATCATCCTGCTGCAGATACACTCTTCCATCCTTTGCTGCAAGGATCGCAGCCTCATTCAGAAGATTTTCCAGATCAGCTCCGGTAAATCCTGCCGTTGTTCTCGCAACCTGTTCCAGATCCACATCATCTCCGAGCGGTTTGCCCTTGGCATGAACCTGAAGGATTTCCAGACGTCCCTTCACATCCGGTCTGCCGACCATGACTTTACGGTCAAAACGTCCCGGTCTTAAGATCGCCGGATCAAGAATATCGACACGGTTGGTTGCTGCAAGCACGATGATTCCTTCGTTCGCGCCAAAACCATCCATCTCTACGAGGAGCTGGTTCAGCGTCTGCTCTCTCTCATCATGTCCGCCGCCCATACCGGTTCCACGACGTCTTGCCACGGCATCGATCTCATCGATAAAAATAATACAAGGTGCATTTTTCTTGGCATCCTCGAAAAGATCTCTTACACGGGATGCTCCGACACCGACAAACATCTCCACAAAATCAGAACCTGAAATGGTAAAGAACGGGACACCTGCTTCTCCCGCAATTGCTCTTGCAAGAAGTGTCTTACCTGTTCCCGGAGGTCCTTCAAGAAGGACACCTTTCGGGATTCTGGCTCCTACCTGCGTATATTTTCCAGGGCTCTTGAGGAAATCCACGATCTCTGCAAGCTCTTCCTTTTCTTCCTGCAGTCCGGCAACCTGTGCAAACGTCACATGGTTTTCTTCCTGCGTGCTCATCTTCGCTCTGCTCTTTCCGAAATTCATCGCTTTTGCATTTGATCCGCCCTGACGATTCATCATCATCACAACAAATACCATGATGCCTGCCATCAATATGATCGGAACCAGTGTTGTTGACATCCAGCTGTCCTGCGGGACATTGTCCACACTGTAGGAAATGTCATAAGATTCAAGCAGATCCTCTGCACTGTTCACATCGGATACATGAAGCTGTTCGATGTCATCATTCTTCAGCCGGATCTTCAGTGTCCCGGTCGGTGCGACTTTGTTCTGCTTGATCTCTACACTTTCTACCTTCTCTTTTTTCAGATCTTTCTGAAAATCCTGATACGTGTATGCTGTCTGCTGCACACCCGACTGGCTCATAAACCAGTACACACCTGCCAGCACTAGAACACAGAGCAGAATCGAAAGTCCACTGATTCCTCTTGTCTTATTATTATTCAAAACCTGCTCCTTCCACCTGTTACATCTCTACAATTCCGATGTACGGTAAGTTTCTATATTTTTGTGCATAGTCCAGACCGAATCCTACCACAAATTCGTCCGGAATATTAAATCCGACATAATCTACATGTACGTCGCGCACACGACGATCCGGTTTGTCAAGAAGTGTACAAAGCTTCATGCTCTTCGGTCCTCTCTTCCGAAGGATGTCAAGCAGATAATAAAGAGTACGTCCTGAATCTACGATATCCTCAACAACAATTACGTCTTTTCCTTCCAGAGACTCATCCAGATCTTTTGCGATCTTAACAATTCCACTGGACTGGGTTCCGTCACCATAGCTGCTGACACTCATAAAGTCCATTGTTACCGGCACCGTAATCCTTTTTGCCAGTTCACACATAAAAAACACTCCACCCTTTAAAACACAGATCAGATGAACCTGCTTTCCCGCATATTCTTCACTGATCTTTTTCCCAAGTTCTTCAATTCTGGCATTTACTTCTTCTTCCGGAATTAACATTTTCACTTTCTCGGCCATTTAAAGTACCTCCATTTATCGTAATTTCTAATATTTTTGTTGTCTGCTCTGTCACCTGGTATGCCTTGCTCTGCCGGCAGCCCACAATCCATAAAATCTCGTTTCCCTCTGCGATCAGAGGAATTCCGGCACGTTCTGCCGCTGGTATTTTTTTATTGATAAAATAGGATTTCAGCTTCTGCCTTCCTCCGCTTTCATCAATTACAATAAAATCGCCAGCCCTTCTGGTGCGTACAGCGACACTCTGTTTTATTATACCATAATCAAACCATTTCGTGTACGTTTTTTTCGGGATCTGGCATCTGCATTCTTCTTTTCCAAAAATACGGTAAGAAATTTCCCATTTCCCGTAAGTTATCTTTCCCGAAACCTGCTGCAGATCCAGAGTTTTCTCTTCTTCTGCCAATTCCGGACTCTTCTTTTTCCGCTTCAGTTCAATCCCTTCATAGGTTCTGCATGCGCAGACCTCATAAGGAAGATCCAGTCTTTTTCCTACCTGCTTTTCAAACAATCCCTCCAGTTTTTCTATATGAACCTGCTCCAGATCTTTTTCATGTCCTGCCACCAGTGCCAATGCTTTCCGGAGAATCATTTTCCGGATCAGCCGTTCCTGTCTGTGATATGCCTCTGCATGGATGCAGATCTTTTCTCCATTTCGGGCAGTACATATCTGATATGCACTTTCCGTCTGCCGTTCCATATAATCCCAGATCTCCCTGAGCTGATCCATAGACCGGTTCATATGCTCCACAGTTTTTTCATTGATATTTTCTTTAAAATACGGAATCACATGGTTACGGATGCGGTTTCGCATATATGCATCTTCCATATTTGTCGCATCAATGCAGTAAGGCATCTCCCGTCCCTTCAGATAATCCTCGATCTCTTTTCTCCCCACGCAAAGAAGCGGCCGTATATACATCCCGTTTACCGGATATATACCGCCGAGCCCCCGAAGTCCGCTGCCGCGGGCAAGATGCAGGAAAAATGTCTCTGCATTGTCATCCTGATGATGTGCCAGTGCGATTCTGGTTCCTCCCCATTCTTCCGCTGCCTGCTCAAATATTTTCCTTCGTGCAGTCCTTCCCGCCTCTTCTTCTGACATCCTGTATTCCACTGCCATTTTCGGAATATCCACCGATACACTTCTGCATGGGATTTCTTTTTTCTCACACAGTGTCTTTACAAATTCTTCATCAGCTTTTGCCTCTTCCCCACGGATCCCGTGATTCACGTGTACCGCAAGGATCTCAAATCCGATCTTTTTTCGCAGCTCTTCCAGTATCAGAAAAAGGCATACAGAATCTGCCCCTCCGGAAAGGCCAACAACAACTTTATCTCCTTTTTCAAGCATCTTCCACTGCCTGATATAGTTCTCTACTTTTTCTAACATGGTAAATTCCTCTCATCTTTTATCTACTGTAACACATCTTCCAGATTCCCGCTACAAGGACTGTCATATCATCTCCTGCTTTTCCGGCCGCCAGCTCCAGCACCTTATCCAGAATATAATTCGCCAGTTCCTCCGGATTCTCCAGCGGACTTCCCCCAATCATCAGATCCAGCAAATGCTCCTGCTCTCCTGCCGGAAGCGCATCCAGGATCCCGTCCGATACCATGACCACCACATCTCCGGATTCCAACTGTCTGGTTTCCTTTTCGCTTTGCTGTCTCTGGATCACACCCAGCGGAAGACTTTCCGAACGGATATGCTCCATCCCTTCTTTAGTTCGCAAAAATGTCTCTGCCGCTCCTGCTTTTACAAACTCACATTTTCCATTATAGAGATCAAAAATACTCATATCAACTGTAGAAAAGCGAACCTCTTCCCGTCCCATAACAAGAGCTGTATTGATCATGGAAAGTGCAGTTTCCACAGGAAATCCTGCTCCAAGAAGCTCTTCCAGCATTTCTACCAGCATCCCGCTTTCCTGTAGCGCCCTCTCACCAGATCCCATTCCGTCCGACAAAATTGCCGCCTCTTTTCCACCCGGAAGTGTCTTCATAAGAAAGCTGTCACCAGATATCTTTTGTCCGTTTTTTCCCATTTTTGCCACACCCTGCAGCACATAATATCCCGGTCCTTCCACACATACAATAGTTTCATACTCCTGTCCCAGAACCTGCCTCTCATTCTGAGCTGGGCACATCCTTCTCTTAGTACAGACTGATAAAAGCTCTGCCGCTTTTCTGGTTGGGATACAATTCCCCTTCTCACTTTTTACCGTTACATGAATCTCATATCTGCCATGCTCATCCACAAAAAAAACGGAACTCAGCATCCGGATCCCTGCCTTTTTGAAATGCTGTGCAACCTTTTTTGCAAGCGGCGGATCCGTAAAAATACTCGCATCCAGATCTCTCGTCACATGGCAGAGCATGTCCGCAAAAGAATCCAGCTGTGCCGCACATCCCTCACGGCTCTGTACCATCTTATTATTCCACACCAGAATCCTTTTTGCCTCCTGGAAAGTCTCCAGTGATTCTCGTAAAAACCGTGGTGCCTGAATGCACTCCCTCTGAAGATGCTGTTTCATCTCTTTATTCAGTTCTGCACCATATCCTTCAATCGTACACAAAAGATCATAAAAAAGCTGCCAGTGTTCTGCCTTCTTTCTCTCCAGACACTCTGATTTCCTGCTGCATCCTCTGCACACCTTTTCCGTAATCCGATCATACATTTCTGTCATTTCGTCGGGTGTAAAACACTGCTTTTTCGGCTCCATTTTCAGGAATCTGTCTGCCAGATGCCGAAGCGATACTGCCATCTTATCTGCCTGCGTTACATATGGACTTGTGATCACTTGCTCCTCTCTGTATTTAACCTCCATTTGCCACCACCCTCTAAATTTCTATGAACGAAAAAAGCTTCGGGATATTTTCTTCCCAAAGCTTTTCTTACGTTACTGCTGTGCGCGGAACAGAATCTCATTCTCCTTTACAAGTCCCAGCTTCTCTCTGGCAACTTCTTCGATGTATTCATCTGTTCCTACATATTTTTTCAGTTTATTAATTTCTTCTGAGCGTTCTTTTTCCGCATCGATCTGTGTCTGCAGTTCTTCTTCCTGCACCTTATATGCATCATTGCTCTTTTTGAGCGCCATCCCATGTACAATAACCATGCCGCATAATAATATAATAACTGCGGTAATCGCAACAATACTTCTTTTGTGCTTCTGAAGCCCGCTCCCCGGACGCTTTTTCCGGTTCTTCTTTAAGCTTCCCATCTAATCTATTCACCTTTCGCTATCAGTTGATCTTGTATAGCTTCTTACTACTAAACCCATTTATTCTTCTACAGTGTACCGTTTTTAACCAGATTTATCAACTCTTTTTACTTTTTTTTCACAAATTCGTGTAGAAATCTTCTTATAAGCTCTTACAAAGACAGCTGAAAGCAGCGCCATCCAGATTGCTCCGAGCGCAATCCCCAGTCCGATATACCACCGCAGAACACCATCACTCGTATGATAGATCTGCACAAAGGTATAAACAGAAATTCCTGCCCAGTAACAGGCATCCTCCAGATTGATCAGCCACAATCTGTGAGCAACCAGTCTGCGCAAAACCCTGATCCACAGATAGACTGCCACGATCAGGACACCGGTCAGGATTGCATAGCAGAAAACCCTGATCTCCGTTCCGATACCAGACATTTTTCTCCTCCTACCGAAACAGTTTTGACAACAGATTTTCTCCGGCTTTTGCTCCCGAATGGATATCCGAATAAGAAATATTGTCAATATTGCCTGCCAGGTCGACCTCCCCTTTTTCAAGATTCAGCCGGTTTACATGCATGTCCGTACCTTTTACCATCAGCATTCCCTGCTCTGTCTCAAGCAGAATCTCATTTAAATCAAAAGAAAGAACGTCCAGCACTCCCGTTACTGTACCTGTCTTCCGGTTATTGATAACCAGCCTGTGATTCTGAGGTTTTACCAGCTGTCTCTCTTCCATACAAATCCCAACCTTTCCTATACTGTCTTTCTAGTTATTGTATGAATAACATCCGGTAAATATGCCTCGGATCCGCTGTCGGAATGATCTCAAACCACATCTTTTCTGATGTTCCGGAGCATTAAAGATAACGGAATAAATCTGCCGCCTCTTCTTTTTTAGTCGTATCTCGCAGATCCAGAACCTCTGCCTTTACAGTCTTGGTTCCAAACTGGATCTCAATGATATCACCTTTTTTTACTTTCGTGGAAGCCTTCGCCACCGCCCCGTTGATCAGGACTCTTCCTGCATCACAGGCTTCATTTGCAACGGTGCGCCGTTTGATCAGGCGGGACACCTTTAAAAATTTATCAAGTCTCATTTTGATTTTCCCTTCCCGTAATACGAATAAAGCGCAGCCCTTTTCAGACTGCGCCATTTTTCAAAAATGTTTTACAAATTATGCATTAACAGCATCTTTTAAAGCTTTTCCTGCTTTGAATTTCGGAGCCTTGCAAGCTTCGATCTTCATAGTTTTTCCAGTCTGTGGATTTCTTCCTTCTCTTGCAGCTCTTTCGCTTACTTCGAAAGTTCCGAATCCTACTAACTGAACTTTTTCACCTTTTTTCATTTCTTCTGTAACAACATCAACAAATGCTTTTAATGCTTTTTCTGCATCTTTCTTTGAAATATCTGCCTGTTCTGCAACTGCAGCTACTAATTCTGTCTTGTTCATGACCTACGTCCTCCTGTAAAATATACTCCCGGAACACCCCGGCATTTTGTCTTTTTGCTAGGTTTATTCTGCGTATCCATGCGGTCTGACACGCCCCTTACCCTACATATGTTATATAGGTTTTTACCTTCTTTGTCAAGTCTAAACCCTTAAAATCTAAGAAAACTGAACGCTATATCTGAAACGCAAACAGATTCCGCAAAAACCGCTTTTTTTCTTCTGTCTGTGCGACAGAAAGTGAAAGTTTTTCGACATTTTTTGCAGGGATCCATGCCTTTCCTGAGTGGTAATAAGAATTGGTGATCTTCCAGAATTTTTCCGGATAAGCAAGACGGATTGCAAGGTAATCCCGTTCTTTTTTTCCAAGCTTATTCACCGAATCATACGCTCTCATCATCCGATATCCAAGCCGTTCATCATAATGATGCTTTTCCATACATTTGCGCAGGAAATAATACAGATCTTCCATCTGAACATCCCGGTGTGCATGTTCAAATCCCGTCACCGCCATGCCCTCCTGACAGACCAGAAGATTATGATAATTATAGTCTCCGTGGACCATATGATTTTCTGCCTCCGCTTCTTTAAAAACACTGTCCAGATCCATATTTTCCAGTATTTCCAGCACTCTGTCTGCCCAGAAATACATCTGGTCATATCCCTTTAAAAATGCAATCTCAAACGGGCTTTTCACACTTCTTCTGCAGACAAATTCCCGAACCTTTCTGAGTTCTCTGTTATGCCTTGCATACTCCTTGATCACCGGATTTTCTTCTCTTCCTGCAGATCCGTTTTCTTCCCCGGCCAGACGCATGCGCAGATGGATCCGGGCAAGATTTTCCGCACCGGCGATCAACTCATTTTCACGTCTGACATCACACTCACGTCCCTGAAACCATTTCTTTAAGATATAGCCTGTTCCGTCCTCGGCTTTACTGACATAAACATCCTCTTTATTAAGCAGAGGCGTATCCACGCACTCAAATCCATCCGCATTTAACTGCTCATATATTTTTGCAAGCGCGCAGATCCGACTCTCCTCCATGCGCGTCTCCTTCAAGAGGAGCAGCCCCTTATCTGTATCGCATAAAATAGCACCCCTTACTTTGTGGGTGCCGAATACTTCCATCTGATATTGTGTCAATACACTGATTCCATAATCTTTCATGGCTTCCCCCTGCCGCTTTGTTTTACCGGTCTTTCTAATGTATGCAGGGGGAGACTTAAGTCATGCATGATTTTTGATTATTCCAGCTCTTTTATTCTGGCAAGTAAATATTCCCGTGTATTTTTCTCCGGTTCCTCGATCACTTCCTGTAAAAGTGTCTGGAGTGTCTGACCAATTTTCGGTCCTTTTTCAATACCTGCCGCGATCAGATCCTGACCGTTTACCTTCAGTTCTTTTAAAGAAACACATTGCTTTTTCTTCAGAATCTCCTGGTAGCACTTCTCGATACCAGCCAGGTTTTCCAGCTTCTTATCACGCTGATAATCACTCTGCGCCAACGTATCAGCCATCCGTACCTTCATGTAATACGGGAACAGTTCCTCACTGATCCGGTTCATTGCACGGCGTACATGCTTCATCGTTGCAGGCATCCGGTCATCATGATACAGCACCAGCTTTGACACCTTACGCAGCGTATCATTATCGAATTTCAAACGATGCATGATCGACCTTGTGAGTTCTTCACTGACGTATGCATGCCCTTTAAAATGTGCCGTTCCGTCCGGATCGACCGTCTTTCGTGCCGGTTTCCCCGTATCGTGAAACAGCATTGTAAGACGCAGCACTTTATCTGCCGGAATGTTCATCAGCGCATGGATCGTATGCTCACCTACATTATAACAGTGATGCAAAGTTTCCTGTGTTGTTTCCATCATTGCATCGAATTCCGGGAGGATCACCTTTGTGATTCCAAGCTCATATGCATCCCGGATCTTTTCCGGATGATCGGAAACCAGAAGCTTTACAAGCTCTGTCTGGATACGTTCTGCACTGATATAGGAAAGATTTGGTGCAAGTTTTCTGATCGCCTGTCTGGTCTCTTCCTCGATCTCAAATCCAAGCTGTGCCGAAAAACGGATCGCCCTCAAAATCCGCAGGGCATCCTCCGAAAAACGTGCCTCAGCATTTCCCACACAGCGGATCACACCTTTTTTCAGATCCTCCATCCCATGAAACAGATCCACCAGTCCGTCCTGTTCATTGTACGCCATCGCATTGATCGTAAAATCCCTGCGCAGCAGATCCTCTGACAGGCTTCTGGTAAACTGCACTTTACTCGGATGCCGGTTGTCTTCGTATTTCCCGTCAATCCGGTATGTCGTCACTTCAAATCCTTCTCCATTTAAAAGCACCGTAATCGTTCCATGCTCGATTCCGGTGTCAAAAGTTCTGGCAAATAATGACTTTGTCTCTTCCGGTGCTGCCGATGTTGTGATATCCCAGTCACCCGGCACACGTCCGAGAAAAGAATCCCGGACGCAGCCGCCGACTGCATATGCCTCAAAGCCATGTTTTTGTAATGTAGTTATAATTCGATTCACCTTTTCAGGTAACTGAATTTTCATATACATTCGCTCCTAGTATGCTTTTCCAAAATAAACAACGTGTTTAGCCTGTTTGCCACAGAAAATACAGGTATCTCCATCTTTTACCTGATCCTCTTTGCAGATACAGCGAGTGGTTGCTCCACCTGTTGCTGCCTTGATCTCATCTTCACATTCTGCGCTTCCACACCATTTTGCTTTGATGAATCCACGTTTGGTGTTGAATTTTTCATTCATTTCATCCATGGTTTCAGCAAAATCAATGTGGCTGTCAAGGAATGCTTTTGCGCGGTCATACATATCCTTCTGGATTGTTTCAAGGATCTCGCCAAGTTTTGTCTCGATCTCATCTAAAGAAACAACGATCTTTTCTCTTGTATCACGACGCACAACAACAACCTGGTTCTGTTCGATATCTTTTGGTCCGATCTCGATACGTGTCGGGATACCAAGCATTTCCTGTTCGCTGAATTTCCATCCCGGGCTCTTCTCAGAATCATCAATCTTCACGCTGTAGCCAGCTTTTTTCAGCTTATCGGTCAGTTCATTTGCTTTTTCAAGAACGCCTTCCTTATGCTGTGCGATCGGAATGACTCTTGTCTGAACCGGTGCGATTCTCGGTGGAAGAACAAGTCCGCTGTCATCACCGTGAACCATGATCAGAGCTCCGATGATACGTGTAGAAAGTCCCCATGAAGTCTCATATACACTGTGAAGTTCATTGTTCTTATCCAGATATTTGATATCAAATGCATCCGGGAACGCATTTCCAAAGAAATGGCTGGTTGCAGACTGAAGTGCTTTTCCGTCATGCATCAGCGCTTCTACGGTGTAAGTATCCTGTGCACCGGCGAACTTCTCACTCTCTGTCTTCGGTCCTGATACGAACGGGATTGCAAGGGAATCACGAATCAGTTCCTGATAGACACGAAGCATGGTCAGTGTTCTCTGTTCTGCTTCTTCATAAGTTGCATGGATGGTGTGTCCTTCCTGCCATAAGAATTCTCTGGAACGGAGGAATGGTCTGGTTGTCTTCTCCCAGCGAAGTACAGAGCACCACTGATTCCATACCTTCGGAAGGTCACGGTAAGACTGTACGGTTCTTGCCCACAGGTCGCAGAACAGTGTCTCAGATGTCGGACGGATGCACATTGGTTCCTGAAGAGTTTCAAGACCACCCTTTGTTACCCATGCTACTTCCGGTGCGAATCCTTCAATATGATCGCTTTCCTTCTGAAGAAGGTTCTCCGGAATCAGCATTGGCAGGTATACATTTTCAACACCTGTCTCTTTAAATCTCTTATCGAGGTCTGCCTGGATCTTCTCCCAGATTGCATATCCGTTCGGAAGATAGTTCAGACATCCTTTTACACTTGAATAATCACAAAGCTTTGCTTCTCTTACAACGTCGGTATACCACTGTGCGAAATCTTCATCACGAGAGGTAATCGCCTGTACAAATTTCTTTTCCTTAGCCATTGATAAGTTCTCCTTCTCTTCATTTTTGATTTTATAAATAAGGTTATCATAACAGGGGAACACAAAAACCGCCGAATCTTCATGCCCCTGACAAGGGACCGAAAATTCGGCGGTACCACCCTAATTAATCGTATTACGATTCACTTCATTACCCGTTAACGCCAGGCATACGCCACACTTTTCATGCGGAACTCCAAGGTCGGTTCTATAATTTCCATGCAGCTTCCTCCCACCAGCCGGAAGCCTCTCTGTGCCACTTTCATCATATACTAGTCCTCTTCATCGTCAAATCTCTTCGATTTACTATAGAGTTTAATTGAGATTTTCGGATTTGTCAACCCAATTGACAAGCCCTTTCCGTTATGTTTTAATCAAAGAAACAAAATTTTCGCATATGGGGAGGAATTATTTTGCAAACACCTGAAATTCTATATGAAGACGACCAGATTCTGGTCTGCCACAAACCTGCCGGTGTTCCCGTGCAGACAAAAAAGATCGGTACACAGGACATGGAGAGCATTCTGAAAAATTATCTGTTCATCCATTCTTCACATCATGCCGAACATAAGCCACCTTATCTTGCCGTGATCCACAGACTGGATCAACCGGTTTCCGGCATCCTGGTTTTTGCCCGCACACCTGCGGCTGCGAAAAATCTGAACCAGCAGTTACAGAACGATCGATTTGAAAAATACTACCAGGCTGTAGTATGTGGATCCCTTCCGGACTCCGGCACTCTGACTGATTATCTGGTAAAGGACGGCCGCACCAACACCTCCCGCATCTGCAGTAAAAATACACCCGGTGCCAAAAAAGCTGTCCTTTCGTATGAAATACTGGAAACTTCCGAAGTAACTGGCTTATCCGTTGTTCAGATCCATCTCGGAACCGGACGCCATCACCAGATCCGTGTCCAGATGGCAGGTGCAGGCGCACCACTCTGGGGTGACAACAAATATAACCCGGAATTTGTAAATAAAAGAGGATATTTCCCGATTGCACTGCGGGCTTTCCGGCTTTCTTTCTGCCATCCGACCACCGGAAAACGCATGGAATTTGAAGTCCCATGTAACTGGGAACAGTTGGAAACAAAAGCAGATTAGAATGGAGAATACAAAAAAATGAACTTATTAGAAGAATTCAAAAAAAATCCCGGATTCGTCTACCGAATCGGGACTGATTACTATTATATAGGAAAATGGATCTGCAAGCCATGCACAGACGAAGCCGTTACAGACTGCCATGCCATGTATGAAATGTGCATCCAGGCAAAAGAACAGGCAAACACAGCCCTTTATTTTCAGAAGCTGCGTGCCTACAGTGAATTTGCCCTGGACATTCCATACAATCCGGCGAAAATCCTTCAGGACCAGACCGCTCTTGTCGAAGCACTTTCCGATGCTGATATCCAGTCTCTTACCGACCAGCTTCGACATTTTCACGATCAAGCAGCTTAATCACATCCAGAAGTGTAGGATACACATACCGGCATAATCCTCTCTCTTCTTCATCCGGCTGTGCAAGATCCGGGATCATCACCGGGATCATGCCCGCAGCCGAAGCCGAGCGGATTCCTGCCGGTGCATCTTCAAGCGCAATACTATGTATCGGCTCGGCTCCGATCGCCTCGCACGCTTTGAGGTAAATTTCCGGATCCGGCTTTGCATGTTTCACCGAATCACCAAAAACCCCGCCATCAAAATATTTCCACAACCCCACTTTCTCAAGAGATGCCTTTGCATGGATCTCTCTGGATGACGTCGCAAGTCCGACCTTGTATCCGTGTTCCTTCGCATAGATAAGCAGCTCTCCTGCCCCTTCTTTTACGCCTATCCCTTCTTCGTCACAGATACCGTAATACTTCTCCCGCGTCAGTTCATTGAACTTGTCCATCGGAAAATCTTCGCCATATACACTTTTAAAATACTGCTCTCTGCGGACCACATTAAATCCAAGCGTATGATAAATATGCTCCCCGATCCGTCCGTATCCGAGCTTCTCTCCTGCATAATTCCAGGATCTCTGCACAACACGTTCCGAATCAAGGAGCAGTCCGTCCATATCAAATACCAGTGCTTCTACCTTCATCAGAATTCAATTCCCTTTCCGAGGGCATCTTTTAAATACGTGGTCACGTCTTCCAGTTTTTCCAGAATCTCATCACGTTCTTCCCACTCTTCACCGGTCATATCTTTGCTGACCAGTGCCTGCTTGACATCTTTTAATTTTTTGATCAAATCTTCTGTCATAATAAATCCCCCTTTTCTTATCAATTACTGTTTTTCTATAAATTTATTTTACCGATATTGTCAGCAAATTACAACAGTTCATCCGAAAATGTAAACAAATCTTAACATTCACCGCTATAAAAAACTCTTAGCTAACTTCCATTTTTCTACTTCCATTATATAACAAATGTGCTATAATAATTCAGTATGTAAAAAAGTGTTATATTCATAAGGGGATTAAGAAATTGGATGACAACAAATTAGAAGCAAAACTGCTGAAGATTAAAGCGCTTGCCGAACGGGGAGAAGGTGGCGAGAAAGAGGCCGCCATCAAAATGTATCATAAGCTTCTGAAGAAGTATGATATTGATGAAAAAGCATTACAAAAAGACAAGCTCAGCAAGCACTGGTTTACATATGAGACAGATATCGAGGAAAATCTTCTGGTCCAGATTTTTTACATGGTGACCGGAGATCCCGAATATTTCCGCCGGACAAGCCGTACACGCGGAACCCAGTGCGGATGCATATGTACCGATTTTGAGAAAACTGAAATTCGTTTTTATTTTGAATTTTACAAAGATGCACTCAATCAGGAACTGGAAGCCTTTTTGATGGCTTTCAAATTAAAAAATCATCTGTTTCCGGATGAAAGTGCAAGATGCTTTGTTCCTGAGGAAGAGGAAGAGATATCAGAAATGCTGTTAAAAGCGCAGAAATTTGCAGAAGATATTGATAAGTCCAACCCGGTCCGCCGGATCGCATCTGCCGATCTTTCTGCTGATCCGGATGCACTGGAATCATAGGTATATACGCCGTTCTTTTGCGATACGCATTACAGCCAAAAAGAAGATATTCTTAAAACAGGAGGGTATGACTCATATTGAATCATACCCTCCTGTTTTGATTTCTCGAGCTGTATCTGTGATAAAACTTATCCTCTGTACAATCAATCTATAGCCTGCAGATACCGCCCTTAATAACTCTTTTCCATCTGTCTGACCGCTTATGCAAGATCCCGAAGCCTTGCGATTTCTTCTTTATGTCCCGCATCATCCAGTGGCGTTTCCAGATAAAACGGCAGATCTTTTAACTTCGGGTGACGCATGACATTTAAAAGTGCCTCCATCCCGATCTCTCCGCCGCCGATCACCGCATGCCGGTCTTTTCTTGAACCAAATGGCATCATACTGTCATTTAAATGAATCGCTCTCAAAAGCTCAAGTCCAAGTACTTTGTCAAACTCTTCCAGCACCCCGTCCAGATCATTTACAATATCATATCCTGCTGCAAACACATGACAGGTATCCAGACAGATTCCGATCCGCTCCGGATGGGATACCCCATCGCGGATTGCTTTCAGCTCTTCAAATCTCCAGCCAATCTCTGTCCCTTTTCCGCTCATTGTCTCAAGCAGAACCGTAATATTCTCTTTCCCGGTAATCGCCTGGTCAAGCCCCGCAATGATATTCTGAATCCCTGCTTCTGCGCCAATTCCGGTATGGCTTCCCGGATGAAACACCAGATTCTCGATCCCCAGTCTGTCCATCCGCGCCACATCCTCCCGAATCACCGTACAGGCAAATTCATACACCTCCGGCTTCGCACTCGCCAGATTCATCGTATAAGGTGCATGCGCCAGAATCGCTCCAAAACCGGCCTCTCTTCTGATCCTCTGAAACTCCTCCGCTTCCTTCACTGTCGGATCCTTATAATTCGATCCCCGCGGATTCCTGCTGAAAATCTGCATCGTATCCGCATGCATCTTCACCACGTTCTCTGCAGTCTTCACAATCCCTTTCGCAATCGACATATGTGTTCCTATTACCATATTTATTAGATCGCTCTCGTATACTTCTTCAGCCATTCTTTCTCTTCATCATTCAGATAAGGAGATACCTTGTCATATACAGTTGCATGATAAGTATTCAGACGTTCCTTATCTTCTGCATTCATGATATCCGGATTGATCGCATCCAGGTCAAACGGCACATAAGTAATCGGTTCAAAATACAGGAATTCTCCATACTCATTCTTCTCGCCTTCACAAACAAGCAGTTCATTTTCCAGACGCACACCGTGAGATCCTTCGATGTAGATTCCCGGTTCATCTGTAATGACCATACCTGGCTGAAATGCATCAGACTCACCTGCTCTGTAAGTATAACGGAAGCCTGCCGGTCCCTCGTGGATGTTCAGAAGATATCCAACCCCATGTCCTGTTCCGTGATTGAAGTCCAGTCCTCTGTCCCAGAACGGCTTTCTTGCCAGATAATCAAAGTTCATTCCGCAGCAACCCTTCTTGAAGATCGGACTTGCAAGGTTCAGGTTACTGATCGCAACCAGTGTAAAATGATCTTTCATGATCTGTGAAACTTCTCCAAATGCATACGTTCTGGTGATATCAGTAGATCCTTCGTAGAATCCTGCTCCTGTATCCGTCATCAGGAAAGTTCCCTCATGAAGCTCTACATTGGTCTCCGGTGAAGAAGAATAATGTACGATCGCACTGTGCTCTCCGAACGCGGAGATCGGTCCGAAGCTTGGACGGATAAATCCACCCATCTCGGCACGGAACTCGTCCAGTTTGTCAGAAGCACTCATCTCTGTGATCGTCTCTTTGCCAACATTTTCTTTCAGCCATTTCATAAATCTGACATGAGCTACGCTGTCCTTGATCTCAGCGATACGGATATTTTCAACCTCTGTCGGATTCTTTACACATTTGAATAAGATCGCCGGATTTCTCTCTTCCACTTTCTTCACATTCTCCGGAATGTTCTTGTAAAGTGCAAAGTTCAGTCTTCCCGGATCTACCATCAGGACTTCTTCTGCTGCAACCTTCTTGATGTCCTCATAAATATCATTGTATGGGTGCAGAATAACCCCGTCTGCTGCAAGATGTGCTTTGATCTCATCGCTTAATTTTTTCTCATTTACAAAAAGATCCACCTTGTCCATTCTGATCACTGCATAGGTCAGAACCAACGGAAAATATTCCACGTCATTCCCACGAATGTTCAGTGTCCAGCAGATGTCATCCAGTGTGGTAAGAACGTGTGCTGTCGCACCTGCTTCTTTCATTGCTGCACGTGTTCGTGCAAGCTTGCTCTCCACAGTCTCTCCTGTGTATTTCTGTTCCAGTTCAAATACCGGCTCTTCTGAAAGAATCGGACGGTCTTCCCATACTTCATCGATCAGATCATATGCATAAACGACCTTTCCGTTCTTCTCAGATGCGATCTTCTCGTATTCTTCTCCTTCTGTTACAGAAACAACACGTCCATCAAATCCAACATTTTCGCCTTCTGCCAGAGCTGTTTCCAAATATTCCCCAATCTTCGGAACGCCCGGCTGTCCCATCTTCATCAGTTCTACTGTTGTTCCCTCCAGCTGCTTTGCCGCCTGGATAAAGTATCTTCCGTCTGTCCACAGACGTGCTTCTGTCTTTGAAACCACTGCTGTTCCTGCAGATCCCGTAAATCCGGTAATATACTCTCTTGCTTTAAAATGCTCCCCCACATATTCGCTCTGATGAAAATCTGCAGTTGGAATAATATAAATATCTATTCCCTTTTCCTGCATTTTTTCACGCAATTTTTCAAGTCTTTCCGGTATTGTAGACATTTTAAAAAACCTCCTTTATTGTTTTCATTCTCTGACCATTATAACCCGTAAACTTTTGAAAAGCAACCTAAGAAAAGGAGCTGACTTCGGCAAAACCAACATGCCTGTTCCAGCTCCTTTTTACTGCCTGCATTTTCTGTCACAGACAGCTTTCATCACCTTTCGCAAACTTTCACGGACACTAGCTTACTAGAAAAATTTGTTCTGTCTATGGGAAAATGGTGTTTTTTCTGTGAAATTAAAGCTGATGCATCGCCGCATGCTCCTTTTCCAGCTCTTTAAAAAGTTCCGGCACAGTCCACTGACTGTTTGTATCTGTCAGAACCGCTTTATAATCAATGCCTTTCATACCTTTCTTTCGCATCATAAATAAAATCTGATCCAGATGGCTGCCTGTCACTCCGGCAAATACCATCATCTCATCTGCCAGCTCTTCACCCTCATAAATCCCGTCTGTCTCTGACGCTTCTTTCATTCCGGCAAGTACACCAACCGGCTGAAAATACTCTTCTTTTTTTATCAACCGCACCCGGATCCTGAGTGACATACAGATCATCTGCAGCTCCTGTGCACGCTTCTTATCTTTTATATTAAATAATAATACTGTTTCTCTCATGAATTTCCTCGATTACTCCGCTTTTCTCAAACGGTTCTTTTTATGTTTATTCCACTCCCCGATTACCTCACTGACAGTTGATACCGTAACGAATGCACTCTGATCTGTCTCATGGATAAATGCAAGAAGCTTTGCATATTCACTCTTTTCCAGAATTGTAACCACTTCTGTCTGTTCCTGATTATCCAGTCCTCCGGCTGCCGGATATAGAGTCGCCCCTCTGTGCAGCTCATGTACAACAAACTGCTGGATCTCCGGATATTTCTTTGACAGGATACACACCCTCTTACGGATACTGAAACCGTCAACAAAATTATCCAGAACAATCCCATAAAGATAGGTTCCCAGAAGGCTCACTACCAGTGTCTTTCTGTCGTAGACAAGGATAGACGTCGCAGCGGTCACAAATCCTGCGATCGTAAGACTCTTTCCGATTTCAAAATGCAAATATTTATTTAAAACCTTTGCAACAACATCAAGCCCACCAGAAGATGCATTGACATTAAACAAAATCGCCTGTCCGATGCTGATCACCAGAATATGGCACAGCATATTGATAAACATATCATCCGTGAGTGGCGGAACATCTGGTGTCACTGTTTCAAAAATACGCAGATAAACCGGGAGCATTAAAGAGGTAATGACCGTCTTACCCCCGAATTCTTTTCCGACAAACACAATTCCTATGATCAGAAGTGCTACATTTAAAATCATAGTCATCGTCGAAGCCTTCAGCGGAATAAAGTTTGCCAGAACCATGACAAGTCCCGAAATACTTCCCACAACAAAGGAATTCGGCATCATCAGATAATACACTGATGCCGATACAATAAACATTCCTACCGTGATCGTTGCATACTCTTTCAATATGTTTTTTGCTTTGTTCTTCTCTTTCAATTTTCTTTCCTCTCTTTCATACCGGTGCCTCTTATTTCCCCAAATATGCGGCACACTATATTTCCCAACATTGCACGTTCATCATAACATACTTCTCCACAAACTTCTACGCTATGTTTCTCATTAAAAACATGAAATCTTCTTTCCATTTATAGTAGTTTCAATTATAATAAAGGAAGAGTGAATTTTTTAACAATTTAGAGAAGAGAGGGTTAATTATGAATGCTGATGGAAACGTAATCAAAATCAAACATGACGTACTGTTCGAAATAGCAAAGCTTGCTTTTGCAGGTGAACTTGAAGAACAGCGTGATCACCTCCCGCTGAAGCTTATTCCGGGACCGACACCGCAGTTCCGCTGCTGTATCTACAAAGAGCGTGAGATCATCCGCCAGAGAATCCGCCTCGCAGAAGGCAAAGCTCCGGGACCGGAAGATGATGGCAATATCATCCAGGTTATTTCTTCTGCCTGCGAAGACTGTCCGATCTCCAGCTACACAGTAACAGAGAACTGTCAGAACTGTCTTGGAAAGGCATGTATCAATGCCTGTAAGTTTGGGGCAATTGAACCGGGACATTACCGTTCCCACATTGACGCATCCAAGTGTAAAGAATGTGGTCAGTGCGCCAAAGCCTGTCCGTACAATGCCATTGCACATTTAAAACGTCCGTGTAAATTCAGTTGTCCGGTTGATGCGATCACTTACGACGAGCATGGCATTTCCGTAATCGACAAAAACAAATGTATCCGCTGCGGTAAATGTATCCACAGCTGTCCATTTGGTGCAATTGCTTCCAAAACATTTATTGTTCCGGTAATCAATGCTTTAAGAGAAGGCAAACACATCTACGCAATGGCTGCTCCTGCCACAGAAGGTCAGTTTGGTGCTGACATTACCATGGAAAGCTGGCGCAAAGCAATGAAAGAGCTCGGATTCGTAGATTTCTACGATGTAGGACTCGGTGGAGATATGACTGCTGCTTACGAAGCTGAAGAATGGGCTGAAGCTTACAAAGAAGGACAGAAAAAAGTAACCTCCTGCTGCCCTGCATTTGTAAATATGGTTCGCCTGCATTACCCACAGCTTGCTGACAATATCTCAACAACTGTTTCTCCGATGTGTGCAATTTCCCGTATGATCAAAGCACAGGATCCGGAAGCGATCACTGTATTTATCGGACCTTGCCTTGCTAAGAAATCCGAAGTTGTCGATCAGCAGATTGAAGGAAATGCAGATTATGTTCTTACATACAGCGAGATCCGTGCGATCATGAAAGCAAAAGATGTTGAGCTCGAGGCCTGTCCGAATGACAACCAGACCGCTTCTACCTTCGGAAAACGCTTTGCAAATTCCGGCGGTGTAACAGCAGCTGTTCTGGAAAGTCTGAAAGAATCTGACAACTGCATCGATGCGAAAGTCTGTCGTGCAAATGGTTCTCAGGAATGTAAGAAAGCCCTCCTTCTCATGAAGGTTGGACGTCTTCCGGAAGACTTCATCGAAGGTATGGCATGTGACGGCGGATGTGTCGGCGGTCCAAGTTCATTCAATGACCAGATGGCTTCCAAGAAGAACCGTGATGCCTTGATTTCTCAGGCTGATGACCGTGGAATTCTTGATAACCTGAAGAATTATGATATGGATAAGTTCTCTATGCATAGAGACTAAAATTAAAAGGGCGTGTGAAAAATGAGAAATCATTTTTCACACGCCCTTTTTAACAAAAAATTCTTATTCAAATGCATCAAAAATCGTGCAGGCATTTTCAAATGATGAATAACCGGAAAGATTAATTGTGCAAACATACTAATCGCTTGCATATTAAGGCAAAAATAAGGGAGTTTTGCTCTATCATTGAAATAAGTTATAAAGTAAAACTCCCCTTATTTTAATTATACACACCACGCATCTATTTATTATCCCTTATACCACGGCAGCCTATCCCGCAGCATCATCTTTTCCATCCGCTCCAGATTCTTATCCGAATGCTCAATCTCCCGCGAATACCGGTACACCAGCTCCACAATCTCTTCCTGCGCAAGCGTCCCTTCATTCTCAATCCACCGTGCTTTCCACAGCTCATAAATATGGTAGGTACTTATCACCGCCATCTGCACCTTCGCATAAATCCTTCCATCATAAACCGCACCGCAGAAATAAGTGAAAATAAAATATACCAGAAGCTGCTCTGCCTGGATCTGGATATCACTCTCTTCCTTCACCCACTTCTTAAAGTCAGACGAGATTCCTTTATACGCATCTGCTCCCTGCGCATACAGAAGTTCTTCGCTCTCCATCAAAAGCATATCCCAGTCCTCGCGCAGAAGTTCCAATTCATAAAGTTCCCGGAACATCTTATGCGCCATCTCCCATCTTTCCTGCACAGACAGCTTTTCCTCTTTCCAAAGTTTCCGTACAAACTTTCGGGCACTCTTTGTCTGATAACGGTCAATGACTTCCTCGCAGGAAAATAACTGTTCCCGGTTAAATCTGACCTGCAGGTCATGTGCCATCCCAAGGACCAGACCGGCTCTTACTTTTAAGGAATGCTCCCGGTCCTGCAGGATTGCAAGCATTGCATCTCTCGCATCTACAAGCATAGAATACAGAAACGGATCAAATTCCTCGTATTCCTCTTCTCCTTCTTTTTCATAAGTAAGAAAACGTACCGGCTTCTTCTTCTCCATCAGGATCCTTGCCACCTCCGGACAGGATACAGACAGGGTAATCTCCCGGACATCCTCAAACTCCTCGACATGTCTTGGGTACAGACGACAGGTTTTACACAGACTTTTCTCTCCGAGATTCGCATACATCTCACACAGATTGCAGTCATTTAAAAATGCACATCGCTTTTCTTTATCCTGCCTGAAAATACCACGGATCCAATCTATAGACTTCAACATTGTAAAACGGAATTTCCCTTTTACATGCTTATATTTGTTCAATGATTTTTTGTCAATAACGATCTGCCATCCCGCACAGCAGGTATCCTCGCATTTGTCTGCGATGCAGGTGAACTCTTTATAATAATCCGGAATTGTATATTGCATTTATTTTTCTACCCCTACCTTCTTACAGATATCCGCCAGACAGCATCTGTCGCAGTGCGGCTTCGTCCTTGCCGTACAGACTTCTCTTCCGTGGTACACCAGTCTGTGACAGAAGTCACTTCCTTCCTCCGGCGGAACCAGCTTCCAGAGTTCCATCTCTACTTTCTTCGGATCCTTAATCCCGTCTACCAGTCCAATGCGATTTACCAGACGAATACAATGCGTATCTGTAACGATCGCAGGCTCTCCAAATACATCTCCCATGATCAGGTTCGCGCTCTTTCTCCCAACACCGGGCAGCTTTAAGATCGCATTAAAATCCTTCGGAATCTTACCGCCATATTCATCCCGGAGCATCTTCATACAGGCACTGATATCCCGTGCCTTACTTTTCCCAAGCCCGCAAGGACGGACGATTTCCTCAATATCATTGACATCTGCTTCTGCAAGAGCCTCTACTGTCGGATATTTTGCAAATAAGCCTTCTACAACTACATTTACCCGTGCATCGGTACACTGCGCCGCAAGACGCACACTGACCAGAAGCTTCCATGCCTGATCATAATCCAGGGTACAGTCTGCATCCGGATATTCCTTTCTCAAGCGTTCTATTACTTCCAGTGTTCTCTGTTTCTTTGTCATCTTTTTTATCCTTCTTTATCTCATATTTTGTATGGTAAGATAATTCATCTGCTTCATAAGTTTAAAATCTTCTTTGTTGAATGTAAGAAGATTCATAAGCTTTTCTTTATTTACAATTTCTTTTTCCGAAATCACTGCTTTAAAGGTCACCGGAAGCATCGTATAATTGGAGAGACCGGACACCAGTGCCAGCTGCTGTCCCGGATTCACCAGATTATTTACACAGGAGATCATGATGTGTTCTGATTTCAGCGCCTGGTTATGAAGCATATAGGTTCCGATAAATCCTTCCTTTTCATACTCACCAGCATAAAGTCCTCCACATTCCCCCGGTTCTTTGACCTCACTTACGTCATTAAACAAATGCACTTTATATTTGTTATTCTTTCCTTCCACCGCCTGCTGTTCAATCACACTTTTGACAATTACTTTTCCAATCCCGTCATAGCTGTACATATACAATTTTTCAATCGTCTCCGCATAAGTATATTCTTCCTCTTCCTCGGCAATCTCATCTCCGATAATCGCAAGAGGTGACACCTTAAAAATCTTAGACAATTCAAGAAATGTCGAAATGTCCAATGAAATATCCCCTTTTTCGTATTTAGAAACTGTCGACACACTCTTATGCAGTCTTACGGCAAGTTCTTTCAGTGTCATATTATATGCCATTCGGTATTTTCTAATATTACGCCCTACCTTCTCATCTGCATTCATACCAATTTCCTTTCCTTTAAATCAATTTTTTTATGACATGTGCATAAATTTTAATACATTTCCCCAATTTTCTAACATGCACCATGCTTTTTCTCTTCTTTCAATAATAACACGTCTGATTTTTTCGTGTCAATAAAACGCACCCCTTTTGTCTTTTCTGATTTACCCGGATAAAATCTTTTCCTTCTGCTCTTACTATATTATTTATCGTCCTTATTTTCGCTACACTCGTATCCACTTATGCCTCTAATGGGTATGATAACCGTATTCAGTGCCATCATACTAATCATTCAGTTATATGTATAATCAACTGGCATAAAAAGAAAAACTCTTATGAATTTTGAAAAAGAAGACTGCGAAAGTCTGATCCAGGATATTATAAGTCTGGTATTCATAAACATTGTGGAAGATGCACCAGTCAAATGATTTACAATTAGAGATAGGATAACGTAATGTTTTTGTTAATTTTCACGTTATTCTCTCTTTTTCTGTTCATTTTTTGTTTATTATGCATAGTTTCTATCCATTTCACATACAAATTCGATGACATTCCAGAACATTTATGATATAATTTAGAAAATCTAATTACTTATTTGTTAAGATACTGGGGCAAAAGGTCAGAAAGCCGATGCAGCTTGCTTGCAAGAGGATTTTTGACCTCTTGACCCGACAAAAACATGAGTAAGTAGCCATTTTTCAAAGAAAAATGAGTGGATTACGAATGTTTTTGAGGATTGCGAGAGTGCAAAGCACGTAGCAATCTGGTATCAAAGGGGGCAAAATACCTTTTGACCCCAACATCTTGTTAACGTACAATATGAGGGGGATCTTACATGAAAAAAATATCACGTCATGAACTGATGCAATACGGAACGGCTGTCATTTCGTTCCTGATTGTAATGACGTTCACACTTCTGATTTTTTTCTGGTTTGTACAACAGAGCGTTGATAAGAGTGTACAGAACGTTATTCAAAAAAACACACTGCAGCAAAAGGATCACCTGGAACTGGTTCTGGAAAAAGAATATGAATTCCTGGAGAGTCCTGCTGCATACTTCGGAACAACTTCCGATCTGTTCAGCAACGATAATCTTCAGCTTCTTGCTGAACTGGCTTCTTCCAGCTCCTATCATCGGCTTATGCTTTTTTCTACAGACGGTATCGGGCACTCCAGCGATGGGAAAAAAATCGATGCAAATTCACGGGACTATTTTCAAAAGACATTGGAAGGCAGACGCGTCCTTAGTTCTCCTCTGTCAAGCAGAATAGACAACGAAACCCTTGTTGTCCTCACAGTTCCTGTTTATGACAAAGATCAGAATATTATCGGTGTCCTTGGAGGCTCCATCGATGTCACGGAACTGACTACCATGCTCTTTGAGGATCTTTATTCCGATTCCGGCTACTCATTTATCACAGACTCGGACGGCAACATCATTTCCATTGAATCTACGCACAACGAAATCCGGGAGAACTTTTTTACTTCTTCCTCTGACTGGGTATTTCAGACCTCGGAAGATGGTGCTACCCTTCAGGAAGATTTTAAGCAAGGACACGCAAACTGCCGCAAGATTACAGCAGATTTATCACCCGTATGTCAAGCCCACGACAAAAAAATTTATAACTTTTTTTGAAGTTTTTCGGGCAGCCTCATAGCTGCCCATAGCTGTTTCAAATGGGTGTTCACGGTTATACCTCCTTTTCAGATTCCTTTGTTTTTAAGAAATCCTGTGTTGCATATTCAATCTCAATCCGATCTCCTGGAAAGACGTAAACTTTGTTGATAAGCCGGTCAATCAGAGCTTTTGTCAGCATGTTGGCGTTTCCGACTTCCTGCACAATTTCCTGTTGTTTCAGCTTGATCTCATAATCACTTTTTATCTGCTTTGTCTGTGCAGTAATGACAGCATGAACATTTTTAGCTCGTACCAGTTCCGTGTCATAAACCGCTTTTCGTGTTCGATAGGTTTCCAAATCAATCTCTCCAAGCGCATACTGCTCATAAAGATGCCGCTTGCTGTCTTGAATAGAACGGAGTTTTTCTTCATGTTCGGCCTGCTGGACTGTCTGCAAATCCAATTTATCCTTATTGCTGTCAATTCCCAGTGCCGGACACATTTGAGCCCGAATTGTTTCAAATACAACCTGCTCCAGATCGGCCATCTTTATGCGCACACCATGACAAGGAAGCGTTTCAGCCACCTCGGAATGACGGCAATAAAACCACGCACCATTTCGTAGAGACATTGCATGATCGCAGCATCCACAGAATACCTTACCGCGGAGCAGATAATCACGCGGTTTTTTATTTGACAGAGAGAAACGCTTAATTGAAGCATTGGCTTTTTCAAATAGATCCACACTTATAATAGCCGGATGATGGTTCGGGATTTTGAACCACTCACTTTCATCCTTTAACTGTGTATGTCGGCTGCCAATCTCTTTTACCTTTCTCTTGCCAATTACATAGGTACCGATATATCTTTGATCTTCTAAAATACGCAGAACCGTTGATGTACTCCAAACGCCGTTTGTTCGGGAAACATTGTAATAGGCCTTGCCTTTAAGTTTGCGATATTCCCCAGGGGTTGGGATATTCATGGCATACAATTTTCTTGTGATCTCGGCTGCGGTGTTGCCTTCAGACGCCCATTGAAATATCATCTGCACATTCGGGGCAACATCCTCGTCCGGTTCCATACGTCCGTCTGCACTCTTGCGATAGCCGTAAGGACAGATGACACTCTGATATTCCCCACGACGCATCTTTGCGTATTTTGCACTTTTGGTTTTCATGGACATATCCCGGCTATAACACTCGCTGATAAGATACTTGAAAGCAATATCAATCCCTCCGGTATCACCTTTGAAATTAGCTGTGTCAAAATCATCACTGACGGAAATAAAACGGGTGTGATAAAGAGGAAATACCCGCTCAATAAAATAGCCGGTTTCAATGCTGTTACGTCCAAATCGGGAAAGGTCTTTTACAATAATACAGTTGATTTTTCCGGCCTGAACCATTGTTAAAAGTTCCTGCACCGCCGGACGCTCAAAGTTTGTCCCCGTATGACCATTGTCAATAAATTCCAAAATCTCGCTGTCATCCCATTCCGGCAGAGACATAGCTTTTTCACGAAGAATCAGTTTTTGATTTGGTATGCTCAAACTTTCAGTTTTGAAATCTTCCACAGAAAGACGGATATAAAGGGCAATCACATAGTTGCGCACGGTTCCACCGCCTTTCCCTGAAATTCATTTTTGAAACGGAAGGTAACATGAATATTCCGCTCGTGGTCTATCTCAATTCGTTCAATGAGCCGTTCGATCAGTTCTGCAGTCAGTACGTGATCCTGTGCCAGTGTTTTTGCATCCTTTTCCATTGCACGGTATCTGGCAAGCTGGTTGTCCAGAGAGTCCATAGATTTTTCAAATACTTCAATCTCACCAGACAGAGCATTGATAGCATGTTCATAATCCGCTTTCAATTCAAAGTATTCGTCATTTGTCAAAATACCCTGTACAAAATTTTCATATAGGCCACGAATCAGCCGGCGTGTTTTTTCAATTTTCTGTCGTTTGGCCGACATCTGAATTTTCAGCTTATCTTTTTCCTGTTTTTGTCTTGCCTCCAACTGAAAGAGTGGCAGCGACATTCCCAGCGCAACTGTCAGCTCTTTTTCAAGAATAGCCGTAACAGTAGAAATCAGTTCTTTCTCCTGTATCATCGCACCTTTGCAGCTATCTTTTTCCACCCGGCTGTTTGTAAGGCAGTGGAACCAGTAAGTGTCGGGTCCTTTCCGGCGCTCGGCGCGTTGCCTGTGAAGGCTTCTGCCACAATCAGCACAGAACACTTTACCTTTGAAAATGTTTGGTGTGTAGGGACGTTTTGGAGTTGCTTTGCTTTCTTCACAGATCTGTTTTCTGTATTCCTGAACTGCATTAAACAACTCATGGCTGATGATCGGTTCATGGGTGCATTTTACAATAATCAGATTATCTTCTCCAGCCTTGACCTGCTGATGATCTACAATCTTTGTTTTCCCTTGCACCAGATCGCCTGTATAAACTTCGCTTTCTAAGATTTTCATCACTGTACGGGTCTGCCATTTGCCGCTTCCGATCAGTCCCGGACTGGTAATCTCGCCAGTGGTCTTTTTATAATGGCTCGGTGCCGGAATCCCCATCTCATTTAGGTTGCGGACAATCCGGTTCAGTGCCACATGTTCATGTGCCCATTCAAAAATCTGTTTTACTACAGGGGCAGTATTTTCATCAATCAGAAGTTTATGGCAATCATCCGGGTCTTTCCTGTAACCGTAAGGTGCCCGTGCACCAATATAGTCGCCATCTTTCATAGCCTGCCGCGCCTGTGCTTTGATTTTTCGCCCAATGTCCAGAGCATAGGCTTCATTGATCATATTTTTCAAAGGCAGCATGATACCGCCATGAAGATTTCCGGAATCCGCTGTGTCAAACTGATCCGTAACAGCAATGAACCGAACATTATGCGCATGAAAATATTGTTCGATATAATAACCTGTGTCAATAGAATTTCGCCCTAATCGGGAAAGATCCTTAACAATCACACAGTTAATGTGGCCTGCTTCAATATCAGATAGCATTTGCTGAAATCCAGGGCGGTGAAAATTTGTCCCTGTTGCTCCGTTGTCGATATAAGTATCATACACAACGAAGTCCGGTTTATCTGAAAGAAAGTCATTCAGTACCAGTTTTTGGTTTTCTACTGAGCAGCCCCGCTTTTTGTTATCCTCCACAGAAAGACGGATATACAGAGCCACATGTACATATAAAGATGGTGCCGGCATGGGAGCTGCCGTCTGTTTTCTGCTTTTTCTTGCCATTTAGCCCACCATCCTTTCTTCGTTTTTTGTAGCAATCTGTTCCGCCAAAGAGATTGCTTTCTGATACTCATCCTGGTAATTAAATTCAATATGCAGTTCATCTTTACCCATTACCCGTATGCTTCGGATAAGCTGCATGACTGCCCGACGGTCAATACCCTCCATAGTAGAAAATTTCATAAAATGGTTGATCCAACGGTTTCGTTCGCTTCGGTTTTCCAATACATCTGTAAGTTTTTCGTTCCATTCAGCGATTGCTTTTTGGAACAGTTCAATATCTGCATTGTATTTTCGCTTGTAAGAGAGAAATTCTTCCTTTGTCAGAATTCCACTCACCAGATTTTCATAGAGTTTTGCCTTAAAGCCCTCGGTCTGTGCCACACGCTTTTCATTTACTCTAATCTGTGCGGCATATTCCTGCGCCAATTCCCGGTTAATCCGTTCTTGACTGATACTGGACAGCAGGGCATCCAGAGAAGCAACATTTTCAATATATCCTTTCAAACTGTCCTGTACACATTCAATCAGATCCGACTCTTTCAGCATGACCGACGATGTGCAGCCATTCTTTTTGCCGGTCGGGCAGTAATAATAGTGATACTCTTTATCTTTATAGCGGTTCGTCTTGCGGGTCATACGGCAGCCACAACAGCCGCAGATCAAAATGCCGGAAAACAGGTAAACCTTATCCGATTTGGGAGAAGTCCTTGTGTCAATCCTGCGGAGCCGTTGCACCAGATCAAAATCGTGCTTTTGTATGATCGCTTCATGGGTTCCCTCCACACGAATCCATTCCGAAGAAGGTTTGTCCTCACGCTCTTTTAATTTGAAATGGGGCGTTGTCTGCTTGCCCTGGACCAGTGTTCCGGTGTAAGTTTCATCCTGTAAAATGCGGATGATTGTAGTTGCAGACCATTTGCAATCCTTTCGGTCTGTATAGCCACCTTTTGCATGAGGCATTCCGTGATTGCGCTTATACGCCAACGGTGAAAGAATTCCTAATCGGTTCAGTTCATCCGCTATATGGGAAGCGCTGAATCCTTCCAGCCGTTTTCTGAAAATATCCCGCACAACATTGGCAGCATATTCGTCTACTTCCAGGCTCTTGTGTTTATCGCCGACTTTCACATAACCATAGATGGTAAAAGCACCCACAAAATCCCCGCTGCGCCGTTTTACTTCCAGGGCACTCCGTGTCTTAACGGAAATATCCCGACAGTAAGCCTCATTCATAATGTTTTTGACAGAAACCGTGAGATCATCGGCAGCGTCATTTTCCGTGTCCACATTATCGTTAATTGCGATAAAACGCACTCCATAGGCTGGAAACACCCTGCGCATATAGCGGCCTGTTTCTATGTACTCACGACCTAAGCGGGAGAGGTCTTTGACAATCACGCAATTAGCTTCGCCTTGTTCGATCATCTGCATCATTTCCTGAAATGCCGGGCGATCAAACAAAACGCCACTATAACCATCGTCAATTTTTTCTGCCACAACCTCAATTTCCGGGTGTCGGGCTATGTAATCATCGATCAGGCGCCGCTGATTGGCAACGCTGTCACTTTCTACTGTTTTATCATCCGTATAAGAAAGACGGATGTACTTAATCGCTTTGTAAACCTGCATAAAAAAACACTCCTTTCGTTGCACAGAAAAATCCCCGCAATTCAAGAAGTGTGGTTAGTCCATATTCAATTCCTTTTCCGATTCTTATTCTACCATGCTTTTACGGAAAAGTCAGCCCCTTTCTTAAAATTGCGCCTATCGTAAAATACCCTTGATACATTCTTCCAGGGTAGCACCTTCAGCAGAAAAGCTGGCCTGTACAGTAAAACGCCCACACTTAAAATGGTATGGATTTTTGATTTGCTGAACGAATTCTGCAATCCGTTCATCACGGGAAAGTTCTTTGTTGACAGAGACATCCCGAATGTCTACCAGTGTACCCACTTCACTGACAATGGTATTCAATTCCATAGTATCAACTCCCTTCTGAAAACTGTGTTATCAAAACCACATGAATAGGTCGGATCTATGGTTATTACACACATAAATCCGGCCCATTATATCTGATTTCGATTTTACTGCCGTATTTGCCACGCACCCCGGCAAGTCCTTCTGTTATAAGGACGGGGCTGTTACAGGCTGCGGATAGCGTCACCGCATCATAGTCCCGCATACGCCGCCGCTTTGCCAGAGCAAGCAAACGCCGCAGGAACTCTCCCCAAGTCTTTAGGAAGCTGTGAAGAAGTACCATTATGATCTGCGTCGTTATCGCGTCCGGCCTGCCACAGCCGGTTTCGTAGGTTGCGTTTATCGCTCGGACAGCCTGGATCCATCACCTCCTTAGGCCGCCTGTCACCGCGCCGCCCCATCTGCCGCTCGGAACACAGAATGAAGTACCTGTAACAGCGTATATTCGGTTGTCAAGGAACAAGCAAGGGGCATGGCAGACAAATTGATATTGCAGTTGGGGTGGGAGGATGTATATGCTTCCTTACCACACCCGTCCAGCTTGTCCCGCCGAATATGTCCCTCTACTATTCAGTACATTTTTAGGGGCAAAGTTGCCGTCTGTTATAAAATTTCTTTGAAATATTTTTCCAGACTACGCAATCCGGCTTCGATAGAACGGGTGATCCGGCTTTTGTGTGTTCCTTCCGCTTTGGCAATATCTGCTTTGCTCATGCCAAGAAAAAAGTGTGCATAGATTCGTTGGCGCTGCTTTACCGGAAGTTTGGAAAGACCTTTATAAATCAACTCCGTCATTTGGCGCTGTTCCCAAATTTCTGCCGGGTTAAGAGGCTTTTGCAATATCTCACGCTCAATACCTTCGTCTCGATCCAGAGAGTAAAATGCTTTATAGCGGTATGTACGAATCCGATAGGCTTCTTCCAACAACATATATTCCCGAAGCAACAAAGCAACTTCATCCGGCACCTCAACGATCATGTCCTGTGTATAATACGGGTAATAATCCCGAAGATTGATTTTCTTCATAGTAATTTCCTCCAATTTCGATGTTTGAGTTGATGGCAAAAATCGAAATCAGAGGGTGGGCTGCGGCAGCGATAAGGTCTAAGTCTCTTTCTGATTAAAAAAAGGGTACAAAAAAGCGCGCCCGTACAAAGAACAGGCGCGCCAAAGCAGCAGTATGAAATTTTTCCGGGAGGTTGACAGCGAAAATGCTCAAACTTTGTCGAAACCAAAAACGCCGCAATCCATACGAGCTGGACTACGACGTATAGGTGACTGAATGTAAAGCAGTTTATCTGCAGATCTGTGTTGCATAGACGCATAGGCATTTCCTCCCATCAAGGAGGAACCTGAATCGGCTGCTTGATACCTCCTTGGGAGAAAATTATATCGGTTATGTTTCCTTTATCAGTCCGCAGATATTCGCTTTTTACTCTTTATATTCGCAATTTTCTACATATTCCGCTCTTAGAATATATGCTGCAAAAAGCAAGCCCACAAGGGGAAACAACACCTTGTGGGCTCATGTTATAGATGTTCAAATTTATAGCCGATCCCGGCGACACTCTCAATATAGTTTGGAAGATCCGGTTCAAAGCGCAATTTCTTACGCAACTTACTTATATGATTATGAATCGCTTTTCTCGAATAGAAATCACAATCTTCTTTCCAAACCAAATCGGTAATCAGTTCGTAAGTAAAAACACGTTTGGGATTGGCAATGAGTAATGCCAGTATATCAAACTCCTTACTTGTCAGGTTGATAATCCGTTCGCGAACCCTAACAGTACGATGTTCCAGGCATAGATAAAGCTCGCCTTCTTGTATTTCTGTCAGAGGATTTTTCTCTATTATGGAAGAAGTGTGACAGGAAATGAGTGCCGATCCATGACAGACTTCTTGTTCTAAAATATATTGCATTAGAGCATTCTTTTGTTCCTCGTTAAGAAGCAGAAATAACTTTTCGCCAATCTGTTTGCCGGATTCTTCTATATCAAAAACAGCTAATGTCCCATCACGTCACCATCCCTTTTTTCTAACTACTTTTTTCTTCTTAGTGACAGTCAATGTGCTGGGTTCTTTCTTTTTATTTGCAAGAATAATCACAGAAATCAAGAAAGTCAAAACTATTGTGATGAAAGCAGGGAAAATGTGATAAGTATAACCATATTCCGCACCACAAGTAGGGTCTACTAAAATCATGCTTGCTTTAATCGGATAATAATTTAACAGTGTTCCTTCAAAAGTTCCGAAATATCCATACACAAATGCTAACGCAACCCCACCCAAAAAATTGTTTACCGAACAACAGAATAGTAAAATAATCGGCAAAACTGAAATGTAAATTCCTAAATTTGCTCCGGTAACACGAATAAACATATTGAGCAGATTGCCAAAATGCACTCCTGGAAATCCAGCAATAACATTGATTACTAATGCTAGCACGCATCCTATAAAGCTAAAGCAGATTGTCAACAACAATAGGACAAGTAGTTTTCCTGAAAGTAACTGTTTATATGAAATAGGAATTGTTGATATATTCTTCATCGTATCGTCTGTATATTCCCTTGTTATAATATAACCTGCTATCAGTGCAATGATAATCGGAAAAAACAAGGTACAGTTACTAATCATAACTTGCTGCATAAAATAGTCAAATGTCCATGTCTGTCCACCGTTGGCTGTGGAATAAAACAGTGACAGCAGCGGCGAAAGCACTGTCATAATAATTCCGGCTTTTATTACAGAATAGCGTTTTAGTTTTAAAAATTCCGTTTTTATTATCTTTCCCATATCATTTACCTCGTCCATTTTTTATAAAAGCGAATGATCAACCACAACGAAAGTATAACAGTAATTGCCAGAATAAAAATTGTATGGAAGGTGGTTGGTACAATCGCATAGGCTTCCGGCAAAAGATTGTCTTTTTGCAAATGATCCATCATTAAGCCGCTTGTCCAGTTCATAACACATATAACTGGGAAAGAATTTAAGAAAGTAATTTTTGCAGCACTTATAGATGTTCCAATCGTCCCCAGTATGCCCCAGTTAAAAATAGAATAAAAAAACGCAAGCAGGATAGAAAGCAAAAAACTTTTGTTAAAACAAATAATTAAAAATACAATCGGCAAAGAAGCTGCTACGATAAGAACTCCAAAAATAAGGCTCATAAATATCTTATAAGTCATACCATAAACCATTCCTACATGAAACAGTTTACAAAACAACGCAACAGATAATGTGCTTGTCAGACAAAACGCAATGCTAAAAATAAAGAGCATAGAAATTTTTGCCATAATGAGTTGTGTATTTGTAACAGGAATTGTTCTAAGGTTTTTGGAAGTATCGCAATCTCTTTCTATAAAAAACAAAATAGCGGCAATGATACCAATTAGACATGGAAGCAAAAAAACCAATCCATATCCCAACATCATTGTATAAACATAATCAAATCGGGTTTGAAGATAATGTTCCGTTGTATCTGCACCTGTTCCCGCCTTTGCCATATATGCCAAAATCAACGGAAAAAATAACGATAATGACATCAGTGCGTATAATAATCTTTTTCGCTTTAATTTCCAAAATTCGCATTTGATCAGTTTAAGCAATTCCCTCGCCTCCCGTCACACGCTTGAAGTAATCTTCAAGACTTTCTTCACAAGTATGCGCCTCCGATACCTCCAATCCATTTTCAACAAAGGCAGTTACAATTTTCCCCACAGGTAGATCAAGGTTGTGCAGGCGCAGATTGTGGTCATCCTGTATAGAGAAATGGTTTTCACGGAAATTGCGTTCCAAAATTCTTGCCGCCTGTGCAGTATCAGAGAGCGTAAACCGGATATGCTTACTGCTTTTTTGCTCCAGCTCAGCAAGACTTTCTTCTTCCAGCAATGCACCGTGGTCGATAATTCCAATATCGTCAGCCAGCAAGGAAATCTCCGAAAGAATGTGACTGGAAATCAAAATCGTTTTTCCCTTTGCGTCGCAAAGCTCCCGAATAAAGGAGCGTACCTCCGCAATACCGATGGGATCAAGACCGTTGATCGGCTCATCCAAAATCAAAAGTTCTGGATCGTGCATAACGGCAAGGGCGATGGCAAGCCGCTGCTTCATACCAAGAGAATACTGTGAAAAGAGCTTTTTATCTTTGTAGGGCAGTCCTACCAAATCCAGAGCGTCTTTGATGGCATGATTGTTTGGTACGCCCCGCAGAGTAGCAAAGATACGCAAGTTCTCTGTGCCGGTCAGATTTGGATAAAAACCGGGGGACTCAATCAAGCTGCCGATACGGGGCAGCAATTTCTTTTCATTCCCCTGCAAGGGTTTTCCCCAGATTTTGACCTCCCCGGAAGTCGGATTTGTTAAGCCCAACAGCATTTTCATGGTAGTAGTTTTTCCGGCTCCGTTTCTGCCCAGCAGACCATAAATTCTCCCACGCATCACATGGATATTTAAGTCAGCCACACTCTTTTGTGAACCGTATTGCTTCGTCAGATTTTTCGTTTCAATGATGTAATTTGTGTCCATATTCAAAACCTCCTGTTCTGTAAAGTATTCTATCACGCCAACCTTGCATTAACCTTGCCGCAACCTTGCATTAACCTTGCAATTTGAAATCCGGCAAAATGACAAAGGTTCCCGCCATAAAGACGGGAACCCACTTAAATTTCCAAAGGAAAAAACAACATAAATTCAGTTCCTTTTCCCGGCAAACTTTCAACTGTTATGCTTCCACCCATCTTTTCTACAAGCTGATGGACAATAGAAAGACCAAGACCGCTGCCTTTTTCAGACCGACCTTTATCACACTTATAAAGCCGTTCAAAAATGTGTTTCAAATCTTCTTTCTCAATTCCTACACCATTATCCGCCAGCAGCAGCCTCATGTTATTTCCCTGCTTTGACAGGGCAATTTTAATTTTGTCCGCATGGCTGTGAGCGATTACATTTTGAATGAGATTATTGATAATCCTCATATAGCTGTCCGTATCCAATCTTACCCGGACAGGCTGTTCGAGAATATCAATGTCATAATCGACCTGCTTATCTTCAAAAATCGGTATCCAGTCGATCAGGATATTTCTTGTCAGCTCTGCGGCCTCAATAGGATGGATTTCCAAAGCAAACTCGTTGGAATTTAACTTGAACCAGTCAAAGAGTACATCAATATATTCTTTCAAATCATGGGCTTTCCGGCGGGCGATTTCGATATAATCATCCCGGTCTTTCCCTGTAACAAGCCCTTTATGTGCAGCGTCAAGATAGCCGATGAGGGTTGTAAGGGGTGTCCGAACATCGTGGGAAAGGCTCGTCATAAGCTGGCGGTTGGTTTCCTCTGCCTGCCGGACAATCGAAAGTCTGCTTTCATAGGACACAACGATCTCATTGATTTCATAGGCAAGAGGTGCTATCAGTTCATTTGTTGCAGACAAAATACGCCGATTGCCATTTCCATTTTTCACATCAACCAGCGCATCGGTCATTTCTGCTATTTGCTTTTTTACGCGACGAATGAGAAGGATGGAGGTTAGCACAGCTACAATAGCAATCACAACGGACAGGAAAACGATGATCTTCATACCAGCTATACCTCCTTATTAAAGCGGTAGCCAATCCCTTTGACCGTTTGAATATACTTTGGACTGGAAGGATTGACTTCTAATTTTTTACGAAGCCGGCTGATGATCGCCATAATGTTGCTGTCATCATAGAAATATTCTTCGCCCCAAACTTCCTCATAAATCTGCTGTTTTGTCAAAATTTTTCCTTGATGTTTTGCACAGTACAGGAGCAGATCAAATTCCTTTGGTGGAAGTTCAAAAGTGCCGGTTTCCGTCGTAACAGAACGATTTTCAAGGTCAATTTGCAACCCATCAAAATCCAGTTTTTGCATAGTTCCCGTTTGCTGATTAAAGCGGGTGTAGCGGCGAATGAGGGACGCAATACGGGCAATCAGTTCGTCCATATCAAACGGCTTTGTTAGATAATCGTCCGCTCCGGCCCGTAAGCCCCGCACTTTAGAAGCGCTGTCATTTTTGGATGTGAACATCAAAATCGGCCGGCTGTTCTCTTTGCGGATTTCTTCCAGCGTTTCAAAGCCATCCATACCGGGCATCATCACATCTAGCACCACAAGCTGGTATTCTTGCTCTTTTAATTTCTGCAAGCCCTCTTTTCCGGTATTACAAAAATCGGCTTCTATATGTTCTGATTGTACGCTGTGTTTAATCAAAGCGCACAGTTCTCTGTCATCATCTATAATCAAAATTTTATTCATGGCGCAATTCTCTCCCTTGTTTTGTCCGACCATCAATCGGCTTTTCTGCAGTTTTGGGAATCAGCCAAATACCGGCCATCTTTACTGCTCCAGAAATACGTTCACCAGCACAATAATAATTTACTCTACGAGGTGTCACGCCCCACTTCTCGGCGGCCTCTTTTAATGTCATATATTCCATATCGCACCTCCATAGAATCTATTATAGTTCTTTAGCTCGAATAATACAACCTTCAATATTAAGCGTTCGGAAGTGGATGTTAATTAAAGCCACAAGAAAATCTCGTGGCTTTAGCTTACAAATGTTCAAATTTATAGCCGATTCCGGCGACACTCTCAATATAGTTTGGAAGATCTGGTTCAAAGCGCAACTTCTTACGCAGCTTACTTATATGATTATGAATCGCTTTTCTCGAATAGAAATCACAATCCTCTTTCCAAACCAAATCGGTAATCAGTTCGTAAGTAAAAACACGTTTGGGATTAGCAATGAGTAATGCCAGTATATCAAACTCTTTGCTTGTCAGGTTGATAATCCGTTCACGAACCCTGACAGTGCGGTGCTCCAGACATAGATAAAGCTCGCCTTCCTGTATTTCTGTTAGAGGATTCTTCTTTGCTGCGGAGGAAGTGTGACAGGAATTGAATACCGTTCCATGACAGACTCCCTGTTCCAAAATATATTGCATTAGAGCATTCTTTTGTTCCTCGTTAAGAAGCAGAAATAATTTTTCTCCGATCTGCTTACCAGATTCTTCTATATCAAAAACAGCTAATGTCCCATCACATCATCACCTCCGTAAAATTTTTCAATTACTCCACAAAGAACAGAACTCGCCGGATCAGCTCCGGGATATTGACCGGGGCGGTGATATAGTCGTTTACGCCCTCATGCCGGTATTCATATTCCGTGGCAAGGTCGTTGTTTTCGGTGAGGATAAAGAACGGCAGAAGCCGGACAGGGGGATTCTTCATTTGGAACATCCCCGCCACCCGTCGCAGCGTATGAAACAGCTCCATTGCTGTGCCGTCCGGCAGTTCCAGATCGCACAAGATCAGTTCTATTTCCTTATCCTCAAAAATCCGGCGCTTGGCCTTCCCAATCGAGGAAACCAGAATTAGGTCAAAGCCCTTTTGCAGCATAGCCGCCCGCAGCACTCCGGCGTTGGTATCTTCCGCATGGACAAAGAGCAGCTTGTGAAAAGTCGGGGCTTTTTCGCCGGATAACTGCCGGTAGGCGTATTCCACCAGCTTATCTTGTAGCAGCAGCCCTTTCATTTTGTCCATGCACAGCGTTGCGCCCCGGCGCATAGCCTCCTGTTCATAGTCCTCCCTGTCATGGCAGGACGCCAGAATAAACGGCAGCTCCTTGTCTGCGGCCCGCACCTCGTCCAGAAAGTCCATGCCGGAACCGTCCGGCAGGTCGAGATCACAGCAGACCACCAGCGGCATTTCCTCTTGGATGGCGGCCCGCGCTTCTTTCAGAGTGGAAGCCGTTTTTACCGGGTAGCCCCGGTGCTGTAAGTATTTTTGCAGACACCATGTATAGGTGTCGCTGTCGTCAATCAGCAGTATCTTTTTCATGTGTCCTCACCCCCAATATTGATTTACCACAAGCATAAACTACAAATGTTACACAAATGTCCGAGGTGCCTTTGATTTCGACAGAAAAACAGGCTGAATTGTTACAAAGCTCGGACATTTCAAAAATTTCTTTGGAAAATGGCGAAAAAGGCGGGGCAGCACACGCCGCCCCGCCGATCCCATACGGTTATTCCATTGACCGCATTTGTTCAATCAGGGATTGTTTTTTCTGTCTGCGGACTGTCCATACAGACAAAATCAGTTCCATTCCGAACAATACCAGAATAAACAGACCCATTTCCAAAACCGGGAATTTGTAAGGCACTACTTTTCCGGCAAAAGCTCCTACACTAAATTTGCCACAAGCAAAGATGGAAGCCGGAAGCCCAACGATCAGCGTCGCCAATGTTGCAAAGAACGCATAGCATAGACCCTCGCAGATGTTCATTTTACATAGCTGCTTTTGGGTCAGTCCGATGGAACGCAAAACACTGTTTTCCTGTTTTCTGGACATTTGATTAGAGAGGGTCGTGTTAATCAGGTTGATAACACCAAAGAGGAATACCAGCCATGAAAGTACCTCCATACTGCCAAATACAAAAGAATTTATATTTTTTTCATACTCAATTATAGTGTCAATATTTTCTAACGCAATATCAGTATGAGTGGCTACAATATTTTTCAATTCAGACTCTACATTGTCCGCTTTTTTCGGATCACTCACAATGTTCCATGAATAGTCAAACGAAGCTATTTCTGGATGTAATTCATGGAATAATCCTTCCGGTGCAAATTCAAGCGGAGAGTCAACTGGGACTGTTCCATGTCCATCAGTTGGTATGGCATCGTTGTCAAACACCCCTGATATAGTAACAGGAATGGTTGATTTCCCAGAGGTAACTTCAACCGTTTCTCCCACTCTTATATTATCACGATTACTTGTATGCGAATCAATTATGATGCTGTGTGCATCCGCTGGCATAGTTCCCTCTATCAATGCAGCTTCAACCGCAGAATAATTTTGTTCAGTTAGTATATCACACCAACCAGCCTCATCAATTCCGTTGGCACGATAATTTATATGAAGGCTTTGTCTTTTTGTAATCACATCGGTTACACCATCAATGGCCAAAATTTCCTGCTTCAATTTCTCATTCAATGGATTTCCCGCTGCCATAGCTTCTTCTACTGCCAACTCGGAATGTAAATAAATTTTATAGTCACCATACGGATAAATCTGCCTTGCAAGTGCCTCTGGGGAGCGCAGCAAAACAATGGAGGATACCACAAGCAGGATAATTCCGCCCAAACTCAAAGACGCTATAATAGAGATCGTCTTTTTTCGGTCACGCTTAAAATTCGCAATTCCCATTGAAACGGGATTGAGCTTGATATTCTTTTTCCGGCTGCGGATGTCCTTTTGCACCGGGGTAAAACGGACGGCTTCAATGGGGGAAATCCCTGCCGCGATTTTCACCGGCTTACGGATGGAAATAGACACCATGATCCAACTGCTTATGAGTGTCAGGGAAACCATAACAACATAGAAAACAGCGTTAAATCCCTTGGAAAACAGAAGAAAACCGCAGCATACGCCCAGCACTGTACCAACCAAAATTCCGATACTGCCGAGTTTGCGTCCCTCCCGCTTTACAATCCGCTTGATTTGCTTTGGCGTTGCACCAATCGTCCGAAGCTGTCCGTAGCTCCTGATTTTGTCATTGATGGAGATACGGAAGATACTCTGAATCACAATATAGCCGCCGATCAGAACAATAACAATCACACCAACAATCGGTAAAAAATCAAAGGATTTAGAAGCATAAGCAAAATACTTGTTGTTCATGCTGGGATTAGGAAGCTGATATTCCTCTGCAATCTCCCTGCAATAAGAGGTTATCAGTTTCTCGCCCAACTGGTCGCTGTTTTTGAAATGGACATAGGCGCGATACCCAGCCGGATCAAACCCTTTCCATTCTGTCAGGGCAGCTTTGGAAAGAATGATCACGCAGGTATTCGCTTCTTTTTCATTTACGCTGTCCATAATGCCGGTAACGACATAATCACCATGAAAACTCTCGGTATCTAAGGTCACAGTGTCCCCGATCTTGGCATTGTTTCCATAGGTGGAGAGAAAGTATTCGCTTACGACAACTTCATTTGCTTTTTGGGGCAGATTCCCCTCCAATAGCTTCATTTGGTCGCGCCCAATCTCCATCATTTCTGCGTCATTATATACATAAGAGGCATGATAGCCCTGTTCCGAAAGTTCCTCACCGAGCATATAGTAGCCGCCTACGCGCTCAAACTCCGGCAGTCCTTTCAGGGTTTCAATGTCGTTTTCCTCTACGCCCAGCCAGACCGCCTCATAAGTATCGACAACCTGATTGCGCTGCATTTGTGTCAGGGAAGTAGCTACAATTCCCGTAAAGCAGATCAGAAATGCCGCCAGCGCAACGGCGATCACTACCATCAGATTCCGGCGCTTCTCGCTTTGCAAACTTTTCTTTGCCAGCTTCTTTGTAATGGCGCTGGTATCATTTTCAAAAGGCCATGTCATAGCCTGCCACCTCCTTATTCCACAATCTTGCCATCCTCAATGCGGACAATCCGATCTGCAAGGCGGGCTATGTCGTTGTTGTGGGTAATCATCACGACAGTTTGCCGGAACTCCGCACTGGTACGCTTGATAAGTCCCAGCACCTCGGCGCTGGTCTTACTGTCAAGGTTGCCGGTCGGCTCGTCGGCCAGCACAATAGCCGGTTTGGTAATCAGGGCGCGGGCAATCGCCACACGCTGCTGCTGGCCGCCAGAAAGATTGTTCGGCATATTTTTCAGTTTATCTTCCAGCCCCAACAGGCGAACGATCTCGTCCAAAAACTTCTGATCCACCGTGTCCCCGTCCAGCTCCACCGGCAGGACGATGTTCTCATACACATTCAGGATAGGAACAAGGTTATAGTTCTGGAAGATAAATCCAATGTTGCGGCGGCGGAAGATGGTAAGCTGTTCGTCGTTCTTCTTTGCCAGTTCTTCGCCTCGGACGATCACAGTTCCGCTGGTGGGGGTGTCCAGCCCGCCCATCATGTGAAGCAGGGTGGACTTGCCGCTGCCGGAGGTTCCCACAACGGCCACAAACTCGCCGTCCTCCACGGAGAAGTTCACGCCGTCAAGGGCGCGGGTAATGTTCGTCTCTGTGCCGTAATACTTTTTCAGGTCGATAGTCTGTAAAATACTCATAAAATTCAATCCTTTCTTTGTTTGTTGTAAATGCGGAACGCTGCCGCGCCGGTGGCCGCCAACTGTACCAGAATCAGCCCAGCGAACAGCCCGAAGCTCTCATAGTAGAACAGTTCATCCCAAAACAGGAGAACATCACAGAGAGCAGTCAAGGCAACCGTCCAGCGGATGTGCCGGGCCAGCCATTGCCGGAACACCAGCACAAGGACAGCGGGCGGGACGATCAGCAGCGCCAGATTCAAAATCAATGTCGGGGTCAGTTCCATTGCGTCGCCTCCTCGCTTTTGTTGATAAGGCTATTGTAAAACCCAAATGTCCGCGAAATGTTACAGCGGCCAAAAAATTTCATTGAAAATCGGGGTGAAATGTTACAACACTCGGACATTTCAAAAATTCTTATGACAATTCCCGTATTTGATCTACCAGAGATTGTTTTTTTATCTGCCGAATTGCCAAATACGAGAAAAGCATTTGGACGGCAAGCATCAGTATAAAATAACTGAACATTTCAACTGTCGGAAAATGATAGCTTACTTTTCCAAAAATACTCATTGCACTAAAGACGGTGCAGAGAAGATACCCGATAAGAGTTCCGCATGATATGGAAAGAAGAAGCACCCCTAATGTATAGAACAAGCCCTCTATCAATAACATTTTTGAAAGCTGTTTACTGCTCAAACCAACCGCTTGCAAAACACCCAGTTCTCGCTTCCGGGTCAAGATGTTTGTTATCAGTGTGTTTAGCAGATTGATAATGCCAAAAACCCCGATAAACATAACAAAAATGTAGACTGGCATACGATAGTTCAATAGTTTTTCGTTGTATGCCTCTACCCAATCATTCAAGGTACTAACATAGAGGCTGGAAGTCGGTGGAATTATCTTTTGGATTTCATCTTTTGCGGCTGCCCATTTACTGTCATCTGTATCTACAATAAATTGATAATTGAGGTTTTCAATAGGAACGATCTTTGACAGCATTTCTAAAGGAATAAATAGCGTATCATATCCGCCATACGGGATATTAGCGTCCACAATTCCCATTACTTTTACTTCCAATGTTTGTCCGCCAACTTCAATCAGAAGTTCGTCCCCAATCGCTGCATCCCACCCAAAAGTTTCTTTCCACTGTGGGCCATTTTCAATAATAATGCCATTGTTTTTAAGTAGTTCCTGCAAATCTGCTGTACCATCAATCAAATATTGCTCAATCAATTTTTGAGAGCTTCGTGTATATGCGTCTGAAACAATCGGTTCAATATCTCCCGTTGGCATACGAACATTCAAAACGGTGCCTTGGTATTCTTTTATTTCTTCCACACCATCTATGTCCAAAATGGATTCTCTAAAATCTTCTGTAAGCAGATTCGATTTTTGGAGTTCTGAATATTGTTCGCTGTTATGTGCCTGTGGCCCGTAATCGCCTAATTCAAGGCGAATTTCTCCGTAAGGAAAACTCCTACGCGCCATCGCTAAAGGATCAATGGAATTAAAATATGCAGAGCTTGCCATCAGCAAAATTCCACATACCCCTAACGACAGAATCGTTAAGGCGGTTTTCTTTCTGTTTCTTGCAAAATTAAGAAAAGCTAAGTTTTTTGCGGATAGAGAACGATGTAACACTTTTGTACTGTTGGACATTACATCATTATTGCTCGCCATATAACGGACTGCTTCAATAGGCGTAACATGAGCAGCAATCTTGGCTGGCTTAATTACAGCAATCATAACGCATAAATACACAAACAGAGCTGTGACAGCGGCAATTACAAATACCATTAAAGTGTTCCAGCCTTGCGGGACAAGGACATATCCCGCTATTGCACCGGCTAATATTCCAATCGGAATACCAATTTTGGAAAGATGAAATCCCTCTCTAAAAACGATTCTTTTCATCTGTTTTCCAGTTGCCCCTATTGTCCGCAGTTTTCCATATTCTTTTGTTTTTCTGGCTATGGACACATAGAACAGACTGTAAATAACAAGGGTACACGCCAAAGCGATAATAAGACTGATAAATGCTATTACAGTGACATATTGACTGCTTCTCTGTTCAATGAGAGAAAAATAATATGTTGAAAACTGCATTTGCTCCGGCTGTATTTTCAATTCTCTGCACAATGTTGATAATTCAGCTTGTATAGCAGCCTTAGACCAACCATCAGATTCATTCAAACGGATATAAGCGGAGTATGCCGGTTCGCTGAGCTTGTTTTCAATATAGGACTGCGACACGAATACGGAATAATTTGAATTTTCGACAGGCAAAATACCACATAAGGTATAATCTTTTTCTCCATCTCCCAGATTTAACGATATAATATCGCCCACGGATTTGGACAATCCAGCTCTATCAAGAAACGCCTTTGTGATAGCAATTTCATTTGTAGATTTGGGCAATTCCCCCTCCAAATCAGGATATTTTGCTAATTTCATTAGTGTTTCATCCATTGAACGGACGGTTAATTTGTAGTCCCCATAAGATACTAAACCCAATAAATGACTTACACCCACTTGAACCCTACTGTCATTTACTAATTTTGTAATGGTATCATTATCGACTTCATTGATAATTGCTTGATAACGCCCAGCTGCATCATTTAATGATTTTCGCTGCGAAGCAAAAAAATACAAGGTCGTTGTCATTATCAAGCAGGTAGCTAAGGCAATCGTAATGATAATGAGAATGTTTCTACTTTTATCTGCTTTTAAGTTTCGTTTTGCCAACTTTTTTGTAATGGCGCTTGTATCGTTCTCAAAAGGCCATGTCATAGTTGTATCACCTCCATATTTGATAAGGCCATTGTAAAACCCAAATGTCCGCGAAATGTTACAGCGGCTAAAAAATTTCATTGAAAATCGGGGTGAAATGTTACAACGCTCGGACATTTCAAAAAAATTTACGGCGGGCAGCCGGGAATGGCCGTCCGCCGCGATTTATTTTGTAGGCAGCATAATGGAAAATTCTGAACCCTTGCCCGGCTCCGAAACCACTTTGATATAGCCACCCTGCCGCGTTACGATCTCGCGGGCCAGATACAGGCCAATGCCCACGCCCTGCTGTTCGTGTACTTCTTCCTCACGATAGAAGCGCCGGAAGATGGCGGCCTGATTGCTTTCGGAAATGCCCTTGCCGGTGTCGGTCACTTTGATCTCCACATACATTTCCCACAGCACCACCGACACAGCGATTTTCCCGCCTGCCGGGGTGTACTTCACCGCATTGTCCAGCAGGTTAAAGAGGGCTTCGGATGTCCACTTGCTGTCATGAGAAAAGGCCAAATCCTCCGGGCAGTCCACGGACACGGCGATTTCCTTTTTCTCCGCTGCATACACGATCCCACTCATGGCCTGCGCCACGGTATCAAAGAGGCGGCCCGGCTTCTTATCCAACTGGATCACGCCCGTTTCCAGCCGTGAGGTTTTCACAAGGGCCTGAAAGAGAAAGTCCAGCTTATCCGTCTGGCTGCGGATTCCCCGGATAAAGTCGGTGCGCTCCGCCTCGGTCATAGGCTTTTCCAGCAGGGTGTCCGTCGCCATTTTCAGATTGCTTACCGGCGTTTTCACCTGATGGGAAATGTCCGATACAAGGGTCTGTAACTCCTGCCGTTCCTCGTCCACCCGGCGGCGGTTCTCCTGCATGATCTGATAAAGCCTTGCCAGCCGGTGTCCAATTCTGGCAAGCTGGGTTTCGCTGTCCTCTGGCCGTTGGGGTGCTTCATTTCCGGCGATCATGTGGTCTAAAGTCTGGCACAGGTCAGCGGTAAACTGCGACAGCCGCTTTCCAAACGCCTGCGTCAGTACAAAAATCCCCACAAGGGCACACAGCAGCAGCGCCCCGCCCGTCAGCAGCACCGCCGTCTGTTTTGTCACAAGAAACAGGGCTATGGTGATCCCGGACATGGAGAGGACAAGCCCCATTGCCACCCGGCCAAACAGCCGCTTTACCGAGAGATTTTGAAACTTCATTTTGCCTCGCCTCCCGTCCATTGATAGCCCATGCCGTAAACGGTCTTGATGTAGGGCGCGCCGCCGTCGGCTTCAATCTTGCTACGAATCCGGCTGATGGAGGTTGTCAGGGTGTGTTCGTCCACAAACCTTTCGTCTATATCCCACAGCTTTTCCAAAAGCTGCCCACGGGTCAGCACTTGCCGGGGATTTTTACGGAACAGGTTCAGCATTTTGTACTCCATCGGGGATAGGGTCAGGGGCTTGCCGTTTAAGGAAGCCGTCTGCTCCGAGAAGTCCAGAAACAGCCGCCCGTCGTCGTAAATGTCCTTGGCCGGTTTGTGGTGTTCCAGCATGGCGAACATGGCTTTGATTTTTCGCTGCAAGGCCCCGATCACAAAGGGCTTTGTGATGTAGTCCACCGCGCCCACCTCATAGCCCCGTATCTGGTCGCTCTCCTGATCGTTAGCGGTCAGGAAAATCACAATGGTGTCCGGGTGCTGGGGCTTTATCAGTTTGCACAGCTCAAAACCGTTGCCGTCCGGCAGGTTGATGTCCAGCAGCACTAAGTCAAATTCCCGCTGGCGTATGGCTTCGGCTGCGGTTCTGGCGTTTAGGGCAGAAGTCACGCCGTAGCCGTCTGCGGTCAGGTTATAGGCCACCATCTTATTCAAAAAACTGTCGTCCTCGACAATTAAAATCTGCTTCATATCCTCACTTCCTTTGCTTTTTGTAGATAGTATAACAGGCAAATGTCCTTTGTTGCAGAAAACACAATTTTCTGATAAAGGAAAATTTACTCCATTGTTTTAATGCGCTCGATCACAGGATGTCTTTTGCTATATCGTACAGAGAAAACGGAGTAAGCGGCCAGTATGAAGAAAAGCGCTACAAAATATATGCTTATTTCTAAAACTGGAAAATGATAAGTCAATGTCCCGAATGTCCCAACCTGATTGAAAACTTTGCAAAGTACAAATCCTGTTAAAGTTCCAATCGTTAAAGTTAAAATAGCCGTACCAGAAACATAATAGAAACATTCTGTTTGCAGCATTTTGGAGAATTGCTTACTGCTCAATCCCACAGACTGTAAAATACCAAATTCCTGCTGTCTTGATATAATGTTTGTCATTAGCGTGTTGATAAGGCTGATTAGCCCAAAAACAGCAATGAAAAATACCAATCCGTATAACGGCATTTTTATGTTATCCATTTCCTCTTGCAGATAAGTAATAATATCGCTGATACTGAAAACTTCTATACCTCCACGATTTTCCGCCAACTGGAAAATCTTATTCTCAACTTCTGTAAGCTGATCTCTTTCCACATCTACAATGCAGGTTATGTTGAAGTTGGAAACATTTTCTTTCATCATAGGTAAGAGTTCCTGCGGAAAATAGAAAGAAGCTGAATCCCCACCGAGATTAGGAGCTTTCCCAATCCCCATTACAGTAAATTCTTCCCATTGTCCATCCGCTGTTTCCACTTTGACTATATCGCCAATTTGAGGAGTGTAATTATAATAGTCGCTTAACAGCTTGGCGGAATTATCTACGATAACTCCTTTTCCGTTGATAAGTTTCTGGCGGTCTGCGGTTCCCTCAATTAGTCCTTGTGAAAAGGCCTCGTACTGATTTTCGGGGATTCCAATTTGGGTAAAGAAATGGCTGTTACCATCCTTGAAAGGAGTGGGAAATTCCATATTTGAAACACAGCCCTGTATAAATTCAATATTCTTTACGCCATCCATATCTGAAATCGTTTCTTCCAAAACTTCATCCAATGGATTTTTCGTTTGAAGTGCATTGATCCCGGCGGGGCGATCTTCCGCATTTGTGTTGGCGGGATCAAGGGAAAGTACAATGTCGCCATTTGCAAATTGCTGTTTTGCCATGCTTTCTACATCAGTTGAATTAAGGTAGGTGGCGGCACACATCAGTAAAACTCCGGCAAATCCCAAAGACAATACGGTTAGTATAGCTTTTTTCTTGTTCCGGGCAAAGCTCATTCGGGCAAGCGAAGATGGCGTAATTTTTCGATGTTCGATCCGCGTTTTTTCTGTCGCCGGTGTATCAGTCGTATTGATTCGCAGCGCCTCAATAGGCGATACCATAGAGGCTTTCTTTACAGGGGTATGGACAGCAATTTTCAAGGCAATTTCTGTAACAAGGGCAATCACAACGGCACATTCCAGTGTAGTCATCCAATGCCAGCCGTCCGGGACGAAACAATAGCCCAAAACACTTCCCAATACAACACCGATAGGAATTGCAGCACAGGATAACAAAAAACTTTCTTTTCGCACGATACGCTTGATCTGAACCGATGTAGCCCCCAGCACACGCAGTCTGCCATATTCATGTGTTTTCCCGATAACAGAAATGTAGAACAGGCTGTAAATAACCAAAGAACAGGCCAGTACAATTAAACTGCTTGCTCCGATAATCACCAATAGCTCCAGCGTGGATTTTTCTTCTGCCAATCCAAAGTAGGTAGAGCTATACATAACATACTGTTCAGGTACACCGCTTTGTTCCGCAATTTCGTTTATCAGCAGTTTCAAAGTTTCGCTGTCCATATTTTCGGTATTTTTCACGCGAACCAAAAGATCGTAACAGTTTGCTTTTTCATACCGGCTATATAAGCCATCCGATACAATGACTTGATAAATACGGGACGCATTACTGCTTTGAATAATGCCGCAAACATGATATGTCTGATTTTTTCCAAAAGGCATATCCAGTGTAACGGTTTGATCCAGTTGAACCGGCAACCCTAAATGCTCCAAATAGGACTGTTCCACAATGATTTCATTTTCTGCCTCCGGCATTTTTCCCAGCAAGTCAGTAACGTCTTTTAGTTCAAGTGCATTTTGATCTCTGTAATACACATCCAAAGTATAGTCATTGATACGGCTCGTTCCCATTGCAGCCTCTTTGCCGACTGCTTCAATCTGGTTGTTATGTTCCAGTTTTTCAAAGACGGTACTGGTACTGTTAATAAAGCTGCCCTGATAGCGTCCTTGCAGATAAAGCCTATTTTCACGGTCTGTTCCGAGATTATATAGTGCTAATACCATCATCAAACTAACTGCAAAAGCAATCGTTATGATAATAAACGCATTGCGTCTTTTATCCGCTTTCATGCTTCGGTCTGCTAATTTTTTTACAATGGCGCTGGTGTCATTCTCAAAAGGCCATGTCATAGTTGTATCACCTCCATATTTGATAAGGCCATTGTAAACCCCAAATGTCCGCGAAATGTTACAGCGGACAAAAAATTTTATTTTTTTGCATTTCTCTGTTATAGCAGTTCAAAATAATAACTCTATTATAGGCAGTTATCAAAGGTTTATCAATGCGGCAACTGTAAACAGATTCTCTGCCAAAGACTCTTAAAACTACTGGCAAGCAATGCAATCTTACGTAAGATTGCGTATTTAGCAGAAATCCCGTTTCCGGAATTCCTGCTAATGCTTGTTGGTGACATATCCCCAAACCCCTGAGATCATTGCCGGTGGCAATGGCTGCGCGTTCCGTTGGAACGCTGAAAACCAAAAGCAGACAAATCTTATTGACGGGATTTTTCTGTGCTGCGCTGCGGTTGTGCTGATTGTAGTTTACGCAAGGCTTCTGCCAATTCATCATCATAAACACGAATATCGTAACCGCATACATTGAAAATCGTATAGTCCGTTTCATAATCGTCCCAGACAGCCAGATTTTCTACAACGATTTCTGGGAGTTCGCAAAAGAGCGTTTCTTTCTCTTGTCGTCGTTTTAATTTCTGCTGGTAGTCCTTAACAACATGACGGACAACTTTCTTCAAACAACTTTCAAAACGGCATTGAACTGTTTTCTGGAAGTCAGACGGTTTCATCAATCTCACCCCCTTTCCGCTATGACGTGAAAAGTGGTTCTCCCTCTTTCCGCACCATATAGGGAACGGCAGGTGTGATTTGTTAAGTTGAGAACTCAAAAAATCCAAAATTTTTCCAGAATGAAAAAAGCCCGCACAAAACAGACTGTTTGCACGAGCGAATGAATTTATATATCTAATTAACGATTTTATTGATTGCTTTTTCCATTTATAGCCGATAGATTTCTTTAAAACATTCCATGAAACATACTCCTTGATTTACACATCAAAATTATTTTCCAAAATCATAAAGTATATTTCTAAATAATTTCTAAATGTACCATAGACTTCTTTGTTTGATGTGGATAGCATAAAAACCTTATGATACAATATCTAATTAAAGGAGATGAAATCACATGAATAAAATTGCTATTATTGAAGATGATATAGACATTTGCAATATGATTGCAAAATTCTTAGAAAATAATAAATATATCGTTCATTATGCCTTGAATGGTGCAGAGGGAATAGAATTATGTAAATCGCTTGTTCCAGATTTAATAATACTTGATATTATGTTACCGAAGTTAAATGGAAATGATGTATTACAGAGATTGCGTAAATTTACAAACGCTCCTGTCATTGTTGTTTCCGCCAAAACAATGGTACAGACAAAAATAGATTTATTAAAATTAGGTGCTGATGATTATATGACTAAGCCGTTTGACCTGCATGAGCTTCTTGCTCGTATTGAAGCAAATTTGAAAAGGACTTCAAATACGTCCTGTCAAAATGATACTTTGACATATAGAGATATTGAAATCAATAACTCTCTAGTTTATATCAAAGAGGTATTAGTATCTTTTACATCAACCGAGTTAAAGATTTTAAGACTATTATTGCAATATCCGCAAAAAATTTTTTCAAAGCAAAATTTATATGAATCCATTTGGAATAAAACTTATGCTTATGATGATGATACGATAAATACCCATATCAGTCATATTCGTAAAAAAATTAAGGCGATTACAAATGAAGATTATATACAAACCATTTGGGGAATCGGTTATAAAATTAAATAACTTTAGATTTTCTTTAGACTTATTAGATATAGTGGCATAGAAAGGAGTGTTTAGAATGACAAAATTTATATGCGAAACAAAAAATCTAAGCAAAAAATATAAAGATTTCTATGCTTTAAAGAATGTGAACTTAACTATTCCAAAAGGAGAAATCTACGGTCTTGTAGGCGAAAATGGGGCAGGAAAAACGACTTTAATCAGGTTATTAACAGGTCTTAATTTTAAGAGCGAGGGAGAAATTATCCTATTTGGACATAAGGATAATCTGCAACATGAAAGGTCAAAAATCGGTTGCACGATTGAAATGCCTGCGTTATATAAGGATATGACAGCTTCTCAAAATTTGGAAGTACAAAGAATACAACGAGGTATTCCAAATAAAAAATGTATTACCGATACTCTAGAGTTGATAGGCTTATCCAATGCTGGTAAAAAAAGAGTAGCAAACTTTTCTTTAGGAATGAAACAAAGGCTTGCTTTAGGCGTTGCATTATTAGGCGAGCCAGAATTTTTGATTTTGGACGAACCCGTCAACGGACTTGACCCAACAGGAATTATTGAATTAAGAGAACTTCTTAAAAAATTAGTAAAAGAACGAGAGGTAACGATTTTAATATCCAGCCATATATTAAGTGAATTACATCAGCTTGCTACCTGTTACGGATTTCTTCATAAAGGAGAACTTTTGAAACAAATTTCTACCGAAGAATTAAACGAAGAATGTAAACGCCATATTTGTTTAAGGACAGATAATATCCAAAAAACCACTCTTTTATTAGAGCAAAAGGGAAATATTAACAATTACTCCGTTTACCCCGATAATTCTATTCGGATATACGAGTGCTTAGATAATGTAAGAATGATTTCTAAATTACTATCCAGTAATGGAGTTATTATTGATGAAATTTCTGTGCAAGGAGAAAATTTGGAAACATACTTTGAAAATCTAATAGGGGGACGAAAAAATGTTTAATCAAATAAGAGCAGAATTTTATAAGTTATTTCATACAAAGGCATTGTACTTAACCTTTGCTTTGATTTTAGCAGTCTTTGGAATTTTCTCCATAGGCGGTCAGCAACAATTTGTGGCATCAAGTTCAAGTTTAGACAAAACATGGAAAATAGGAGAAACTGTTGGATTTCTTGCTCGTGCTTATAGCGATACAGCACACCCATTGATTGAAGAAATAATAAGGACAGCCACATCTTATACTGTATTTTTCTGGCTGATTGTTCTTATATTTTCTGTCATTTTCTTTTCAAGAGAATATACGGATTCAACAATTAAAATTGCAATCGCAAGCGGACAAAGCCGAATTAAGTTTTTTGTTGCGAAATATATTGTGATTTCGATTACCAGTATATTTCTATACTTTTCATTTATTATGATTGCATTTATAATAGAATGTGCGAAATTTAATATTCCAATACAACTGTTTCCAATGCTGAAAATTGCAGGACTAAATTGTATGATTATGGGAGCATTTATCGGAATTACACTTATGTTATGTGTAATATTCAAACATACGGCAATCGTTGTAGGTGCTATGTCATTGTTTACATTTAGCGGACCGCTTATCTATATGATGACATGGGATAATATGTCAACTCAATCATGGAGAGTTCTAACCTATTTAAAAATAAATCCTATGTATTACTGGATGAATACCTGTTCTTATAATATGATAAATAATTTAGAAATCAATATTTTGATTTATTTCGTGGGAACTGTAATTATTACATTTCTTGTTTCAGCATTGATACTAAGAAAGCAAGAAATACGCTAATCATAACAGAAAGGGGAAATGCGAATATGTTATATTTCTTATTGATTTGCTTTATTTTCATATTAGCATTTTCCTTATTCTCTATTATCAGAACAATTCGCAACATAAATAAGCAAATAAAGCAACAACGGAAAATACGAGTATCTTTATCAAATAGGGACATTGAAGAATTAGCTTATGCAATCAATCAAAAAGATAATCTACATAAAAAATTACAGGTTCAAATTAAGCAGGAAGAAGAACAGTTAAAACAGTCTATATCTAATATAAGCCACGATTTAAGAACACCTTTGACATCTATACAAGGCTATTTAACACTTCTGCAAGAATGTGAAGATAAACAGGAACAAGGACAATGCATTAAAATCATTAAGGCAAAAACAGATTATCTCACGGATTTAGTACAAGAGTTTTATGATTTATCTGTGATAGAAAATGAGCAAGTTGATGTTGAATGTGAGCGTGTTGACATAAATAGAATTGCTACAGATTGCTTAATTGAAAAGTATTATGAATTTGGAGAAATCCAACCAACCATTCAAACAGAAAATACTCCTGTATGGATATACGGAAATAACCTTATCTGTAAACGAATTATTGAAAATTTAATTGTAAATGCACTTCGTTATTCAGATAATTACATTGAAGTTTCTATCAATCAAAAAGGAGTGTTCACAATTAAAAATTCAACAAAATCCCTTGATGATATTGATGTAAACTTATTATTTAACAAGTTTTATACTGTTGATAAATCACGCACCAAAGGAAGTTCTGGTCTGGGCTTGTATATTGTAAAGGAATTGCTGAAAAAGATTGACGGTAAAATTGAAAATGTAAGTTACGAAAAAAATATTTTGTCTATTAGCATTTGTTTTCCCTTGTATAATGATAAAAAGTTACTGTGATCAGAACATCTGAATACAGTAACTTTTTTAGTAGCTTTAACTCTCTTTTATAAGTTTTTCAAAATATTCTCTTTTCTTCTCTGGAAGTTGATTTAAAAATTCTTCCAGCCATTTTTCTTCTTCTTCTAAAATTCCCTCGTCCTCATAATACTCTGGATATTCCAAATATATTTCATGTTCTCTTTCTTCTCGTTCTTCGTCAGCTTGTGCTAAGTCCATATATTTTCCAATAAGGAATTGAAGATATTGACTATACCCAAGAGAACTAACTAAATAAGTAATTCGTTCATAGTCTTTCAATGTCATTTCTTTTTTTCCAGTTAAAAGGTCATGGTCGTAAGAAGAACAAACTTCTAAAAATTCCTGTTCCTGCGTTTCTGCTTTTTTCATTGTTCATACGGAATTTTCCATAAGGTAAGAGGTCAGCAGAAGTAGAAGCGATACCCTCAATATCGGTACGAATTATCTTTACCACTTCATTTTTCTTGTATAACTTGCCCTCAACCAATACCGCATTATCATTTAAGGAAATGATGTCAAAGGCAGTATCTTTCAAAGTAGCACTTCCTTGTGGCTTTGTATCGCCCGTTTCTAAATCTCGTTTCTGAATTTTGACACCGCCACGGATAACCTTGTCTGATACGGAAAACTGGTTACTTCCAGTAAGTACGGCAAGGTCGCCGTCCTCTGTAATTTGTGTAAGGTATAAGCCCTTAATCTGTTCGGACTTATCGCCAGCCTGCATATATGCACCGTCCAGCAAGTAACCGTTTGGAGCTTTTGTTTCTTCTACGGTTAGTGTTCCAAGTGGAAGAACTGCCTTGCCGTCCTGCATATAGAAACTGTCGCCAGATACTTTGTATGTGTCCGCTAATTTTGTAACATAATGGATTGTACCGTCGCTGTCTGTTTCGGCGATTGTCTTTGTAACCCATGTTCTTGTAGCTTCGGCAGGGAGATTGTCTTTATTGTAGAAGCCAGTATAATACTTCCATGTAAATTCCGCACCTGCTAAAGAAGCGTTCCCCTGCGGATTGTCTTTCTGTGTTTCCATATCAATCTTGAAGAGTTCAATCAAAGTGTCTGTTACCTTTGGTGTATCTGATACGTTCAAGGTCGCTGTCTTTCCAGCTTCAACCTTTAAGGAATATATATTTGTATCAACCTTATATCCTGCTGGTGCGGATAATTCCTTGATATAGACTGTGTCAGCCTTTACCTCTACGACATCTGTATTTCCGTTTTCATCAGTCGTAAGGGTGGCAAGCTGTTTCGTGCAGTCCTTATCAGCAAAGACACCGTATGTCGCACCAGCGATAGAGTAATTCCCGTTACCGTCTGTAATGCTGGTATTACTGGAAGTCTTTTGAAGTTTCGCATTTCCAACATTGAGTTTCGCCCAGAATTGTCCCAATTCCTGCCCCTCGCCAGAGTAGATATAACCGCCACATTCATAGCGTCCTTTATTCTCTTTGACAAAGGCTCTTGCACCAGAGAAAACTTCGTCCTGCGTAGCTTTTGGAATTTCATCATAAGAAGCTCGCACGTTGTCGCACTGCCAGCCAAGATGTACGCTCAATCTCTGCCAGACCACACATTGTTCCAACAGATAGACTTGCTTGTAGTTCAATTCCTTGTGAGTTTCGCCATACTGTTTGACATACTCTAAGGATAACGCCACATCTGAAATCTGGTCGGCACTCATACGTGAGCTTGCGTCAGCTCTGGTCTTGTAACCATTCTTAAAATCTGTATTGATGTCGATACAATAGGCAGTTTCGCCCTCGACTTTCATATAGCCCTCATTGAATGTCGAACCGATAGAACCGTCATTCATTACTTTTTCAATGATACCGACACGCTCTGCACTTTCCGTCCAGTATTGCTTACTTTCTGCATGGACGGGTGTAGTCGGTAAAGCAGTAACGACAGTTGCAAGAGCTAAGAAGCCCGTACACAATCGTTTTAACATCTTTTTCATAAAATCTAATGCTCCTTTCATTTTGGGTATAAAAATAGACGCTCATTTCTGAACGTCTACATTATTGAAAGGCTTGTCCTCTCACACATATTCTATTTTAATAGGTACAACAGTTGCCTTTCTCCTTGTATTTTCGTTGTTTTCATCACTTGCGTTATCTACAACCTCCATGTGGTGGGGAAGAAATCTCTAATAGATATTCCACATTGGCCCGAACATTATGAAGTTCTTTCATATCATTTTTGGCCTGCTTATAGGCAGAATAGGCTTTCCGTTTTTGTTCCAGAAGATCGGTGTATTCCTCTCGGAGAGATTTGACAGAGGGGAGCTTTTTGATTCCCAGTTCGTCAAAATGATTCTTCGCTGTCTGGTGCAGTAAGATTTCCGCCTCATGTGCAACACGGAATTAAAAGGCTGAGCGCCAGCGGAAAAGATACCTCCTGTCTACGCATTTAGGGCGTTAAAAGTCCACGGAAATCAAGGGTTTTTCCGCATGGCCGGCAGGCAGGTGGATAAAGTTATCCTGTTCCCCGCAAAACGGGGTTCTAAATGCGGGAAAAAGGACAAAAAAGAAGCGCCAGATGCAGAGGCTTTGATACCTCTGCGCCCGGCGCTTTTTCAGCCTATTAGCTGATCTACATAGGTAATTAGAGGGTGCAGATGTTTCAGGCGAAACATCTCAAATAACTTATCTGGATTTACCCATTGAACATCCACAACTTCTGTTTCCTGTAAACGCATTTCTTCAATCTTTATATCCTTATGAAATAGCCAAACATCGTAAAAATCCTGCACATTTTCCCGTCTGCTCTGATAAATCAATTTTTCACTTCCGGGAGTAAGCAGTATTCCTAATTCTTCTTTTACCTCTCGGATTGCTCCTTGTAAACTGGTTTCCCCGGAAAGTACAGAACCACCCGTACATTCCCAATAAAGAGGGTATTGCTTTTTCGGATGCCGCTGTGATAAAAGATACTGCCCCTGCTGGTTGACGATCCATACACTCACAGATAAATGATACAGCCCTTTGGGTATGATTTCTCCACGGCACACTGTTATTCCAGACTTTTCCCGTTTTGCATTATATAAATCCCATTTTTCCATTTTCATACCTCTTTGTGTGGGATCGGTGCTTGCCGAAAATCAAGTAAGTAAATATCCGCAATCCTTTCTATTTCTGTACGCTGATCTGCGGAATACTTATCATAAATCCCGCCTGCTAACATACGGGCTGCCTTTGCGCTTTTAATTGCTGGAAGCACATCATCAAACACAATACAGTGTTCAGGTGCAACCCCTAATTTTCTTGCGGCCAATTCAAAGACATCCGAATATTCTTTTCCCCGCTGAACCTCATCTGTTGAACATAGAGCGTCAAATAATTCTAAAATAGAATTGTTCTTTAAGCATGGAATATAGAGCTTTTCCGGCAACCCCGTAGCAACTGCAAGTTTTATTCCATGTTCTTTTAAGCGCAGAAGATAATCAAGGGCATGGGGCAGCAGACCGACATGGTTACTGTATTCCTCGACCGCCATATTATTCCATTCCTCAATAATTCCCTCTACCGTTTCCTGCAATCCAAAAAGATCAATGGTATATTGTGCGGCTTCCTCAAAACTCCTTGCACATATTTCAGTTACATAATTTTCCGGGACAGGAAGATTTCTCTTTTTCAAAAACTGAATATCTATATGCTCCCATACATCCATTGAATCCAGAATTGTTCCATCTAAATCAAAGATTGCCGCATTAAAATCCATGTTTCTTTTCCTTTCCGCAAAATAAATCTTTCAGTTCCGCAGCAGCAGCTTTTATATCGGACTGCGCTATGATGGCAGATACAACAGCCAGCCCGTCAATTCCCATGGGCTTGAAACGCCCTGTATTTCCTTTATTGATACCGCCAATAACAACGATCGGCAAAGAAACGGCTGTGCGGATTTTCTGTAATTCCTCCATTGATACAGAATCAGCGTCGGTTTTAGTTCCAGTAGGGAACATTGCGCCAACTCCCAAATAATCTGCACCATCCTGTTGTGCCTGTATTGCTTCTGCAATGGAAGATGCAGATACTCCCAACAGCATATTTTCCCCAATTACTTTGCGGACGGCAGCCGCAGGTAAATCATGCTGTCCAATATGTACCCCCGTAGCCTGCACAGCCATTGCAATATCTATCCGGTCGTTTATGATAAGGGGAATATGGTATTTATCCGTAACCTGTTTCACGGCAACAGCCTGATTGTAAAATTCTAATGAGGACAATTCTTTTTCTCGGAGTTGTATCATTGTGCAGCCTCCTAAAATTGCCTGTTCTACCGCTTCTGTCAGGCTATCGCAGCTCATTAGTTGACGATCAGTAACAAGATAAAGTGTATAATCAAAGTTCATTTTGCACCTGCCTATTCTTTAGATAAACCATGCTGATACAATTCGTAGAAATGGTGCGTTGGGCCACAGCCTTTTCCAATCGCAAGAGAGTGTTCGATTGCCATTGTGACATAAGCCTTTGCAGATTCGACTGCAAGCGGAACACTTTTTCCCTTTGCAAGCTGGGAAGCGATTGCAGAAGAAAAGGTACAGCCTGTCCCATGAGTATTTTTCGTATCAATGCGGGATGTTTCAAAATGGTAGAAATTTTCTCCATTAAATAGGACATCAACAGCATTTCCTATATGATGTCCACCCTTGACAACAATCGCCTTACAACCCATGGCATATATTTTTCTTGCGGCAGCCTCCATATCTGAAACTGTGGAAATCTGCATATCTGCTATTTTCTCTGCCTCTGGAATATTCGGAGTAAGTACATCGGCCAGTGGAATTACTGTGTCTATCAAGGTGGAAACCGCCGTAGGATTCATCAATGGGCAGCCATTTTTGGCATACATAACCGGGTCGATTACGACATTTTGGGGCTTATATTGTAATAGTTTCTTTGCCACCGCTTTCATACATTCTGGTGTAGAAAGCATACCGATTTTTACTGCGTCCACTTCAATATCTTCAAATACGGCGTCAATCTGTTTTTCAATCATATCCGGGGTAATATCTTGGATGTCGATAACACGGCTGGTGTTCTCTGCAACAACAGAAACAATAACACTCATTCCAAATACACCGTGAGCAGAAAAAGTTTTCAAATCAGCCTGAATACCTGCACCTCCGCTGCAATCTGATCCGGCAATGGACAATACTTTTTTCATTTTGCATTTTCCTCCATTCTCTCGTTCCGATAGGCCATCTTCCAAAAAGCAAGCTCTAACAAACTTGCTTTTTCAAAAATATCAGCCAGATACTTTTTATTTGCTACTGATAACCCGGCACATTTATGCTCTGCAAAAGCAGACCATTCTTTGCAGCTTTCTGCATATTGTTCATCCGCATAATCTTTGATAAAGTCCCAATATCTTGACTGTCTGCTTGTAGGAACAGCCGCCAATTTGCGGAATATATAGCTGTAACTTAGCATACAGGGAAGAACCGCCATTAAAATTTCTTCATTCTTTCCATGTGACGCAATCTCAAACATGAAATCAATGTAATTTTGATTTTCAGGCAGAGGAGCGATCAGTTCAATATCATTATCCGTCATGCAAAATTGCTTTAGATAATCCAGACGCACTTCTGATTCCGTATCATTTACAAAATTCAGCATGGAATAGTAAAGCTGAATTTCTCTTAATGTATCAGCATGAAAAATTGCCTTGCCGTATATACGGGCATAGTTTTTCAGATAGATACTATCCTGAATCATATATCTCTTGAACTTTTCAAGAGGTAGCTTTCCAGTTTGCACTTCCTGCACAAATGGGGTAGCTGCACATTCTTCCCAAATGGGGATGTTGCGGGTTAAAATGTCTTTCATAAATGCCATGTTTGTTCCTCCTAAAATAAAAAAATAGAGCCTCTAAAACAATTAGAAGCTCTTTCAGACGCAATACGAGCGTAAGAAATTGCTTCCCTACGCCGGTATTAGCCGACAGGTCCAGAGGTCAGGTCTTACCTTTTTCAACTTGTTCAGTTCCCTCGCAAACACATATCATATCTTATTCAATTAAAAAGGACATTCCCAAAACAGAGAATGTCCAAAAAATACGAATCTGTATTCTTTAGCTCCCTGCGTTGGTATTAGCCAACAGGTTCAAAGGGTCAGGTTTTAACCTTCTCAACTACAAGGTAGTCCCCCTGCTTGAGTATTATTATAGTTAAGAAGTCCCGGAAAGTCAAGGTCTATAGAATTCAAGTTAGCAAACCTTATTGACGGGATTTTTCTGTGCTGCGCTGCGCGGGAGTTTGACAGTTGAATATCAAGAAAAGTACTTGCAGGTCTTATAAAACCTGCATTTTTTATGTCAATTTTTATGTTTTATATGCTGTTATTTTATGTTATTGTGTGTTATAATAAGCATTGGAGGGGTGCTTATGAATCTACATATAACAAAATCCAAAAATGCAGAATCCTTTTATATTGCAAAATCTTATACCAAAGCCAATGGCAAAACATCCTCTGTCATTGTCCGTAAACTCGGCACTTTGAACCAGCTCATTGTCGAACATGGGCCAACCAGGGACGACGTTCTTGCATGGGCAAAAAATGAAGTTAAGCTTGAAACCGAAAAATATAAAAAAGATCAGCAGACAAAAGCTGTCCAGATAACCTTCCATTCTGATCATAAGTTAGATTATGGCCAGCAGGTTCTCTACCGTGGCGGTTATCTTTTCCCACAGACTTTTTATTACCGCCTCAAGCTTGATAAGATCTGCCGGAAACTCCGCGATAAATATAAATTTAAGTATGATATCAACGCGATCCTATCTGATCTCATCTATGCCAGGATCTTAGAACCTGCCAGTAAACGGTCTTCCTATAAAACAGCTTCTGAATTTCTGGAAAAACCATCCTACCAGCTGCATGACATCTACCGGGCACTCGACGTTCTTGGAAATGAATGTGATTTTATCCAGTCGGAAGTTTATAAAAACAGTCATCTTCTCGGAAAGCGAAACGATGCTATCCTGTATTATGACTGTACAAACTATTTCTTTGAGATTGAGCAGGAAGATGGGGACAGAAAATACGGCAAAGGCAAAGAACACCGTCCTAACCCGATCATCCAGATGGGGATGTTTATGGACGGTGATGGGATACCTCTTGCTTTTTCACTTTTCCCCGGAAACGCAAATGAACAGACTTCCCTGAAACCGCTGGAAGGAAAAGTCCTCCAGGACTTTGGCTGTACAAAATTTATTTACTGCAGTGATGCCGGACTTGGTTCCGAAGCCATCAAAAAGATAAACCATGTCGGTGAACGTGCTTTTATTGTCACCCAGTCCATTAAAAAGCTGAATAAAGATGATAAAAAATGGGCTCTGGACAAGACCGGCTTCAAACGCGTATCAGATGATATGCCTGTTGAACTTTCAGAAATCCCGGAAGACGATAACGGATTGTATTATAAGGATGAGCCTTATACACCCCACACGCTGCACCAGCGTCTGATCGTAACCTATTCGCCTAAATTTGCAAGATATCAAAAAACAATACGTGATCTTCAGGTTGAACGTGCCAAAAAAATGCTGCAGTCAGGAAACATAAAAAAAGAACGGAGAAATCCAAACGATCCGGCACGTTTCATAGGAAAGACAGCCGTAACGGAAGACGGTGAAGCCGCAGACATCCGCCATTATCTGGACACAGACAAAATCGAAGATGAAGCACTTTATGATGGAATGTATGCAGTTACTACTGATCTGTTGGATGATGATGTAAAAGACATCCTAAAAGTCAGTGAAGGGCGTTGGGAAATTGAAGAATGTTTCCGCATCATGAAAACGGATTTTGAAGCAAGACCTGTATTTGTCCATGCTGACGCACGCATAAGAGCACATTTTCTCATCTGTTTTCTTTCCCTGGTGATATACCGGTATCTTGAAAAAGATCTGGGACAGGATTTTACCTGCGAGATGATCCTGGATAAGTTGAAGTCCATGAATTTCGCAAATATACAGGATCAGGGATTTATCCCACTTTATACACGCGATAGACTGACAGATTCCTTACATAAGATCTGTGGTTTTGATACAGATTTCAAATTTATCACCAAAAGCCAGATGAAAACCATCCAGAAAAAAAGTAAAGGAAGGGAATAAAATACTATAGTTTAAAACAACAGTCAAAATCGCTACAACGCCTATATTTTCTGGCGTTGCAGCGATTTTATTTTTTGAAACTGTCAAAAACAGGATTATAGTTAAGAAGTCCCGGAAAGTCAAGGTCTATAGAATTCAAGTTAGCAAACCTTATTGACGGGATTTTTCTGTGCTGCGCTGCGGTTGTGGTGGGGAAGAAATCTCTAATAGGTATTCCACATTGGCCCGAACATTATGAAGTTCTTTCATATCATTTTTGGCCTGCTTATAGGCAGAATAGGCTTTCCGTTTTTGTTCCAGAAGATCGGTGTATTCCTCCCGGAGAGATTTGACAGAGGGGAGCTTTTTGATTCCCAGCTCGTCAAAATGATTCTTTGCCGCCTGGTGCAGCAGAATTTCAGCTTCATGTTCTGTTCGGAATTTTTTGCTGTACCCGGCTTTGCGATATTCTACATAGACAGCCCGCGTTTTCGCATAGTTTACGATCTGTTTTTGCAGCTCGGCATTGGCGTTCATTTTTGACTCCAGATCTTTGATCTGAACGGATAAGGTATTGAAATTAGTGGTAGTGGCGTTGGCTTTTTCCAGAAGATCCTCATAACCCATATCGCCATGTTCTTTTAAGTAGAGCACTGCCTGAGAAAGCTGCTTTAGGTTGAACACTTTTGCCCAGCGCTCATAACCAGGGCCCTTGCCGGAACGGATTGCAACTTCAATATCAACCAGCAATCCAACTTTGGAAACCGTTTTTTTAGAAAAGGCATGGCGGGGTTTTACTGTCCGTGTACCGGCAATCCGTTCTTTGATGGCTTGTTCTGTATAATCGCCTTTGAGCGTATCGCATCGGGTATAATTTTCTTGTCCCGGAACTCGGAACCGAAGATGTTTTCTTTCACGGTTGACTTCCAGCCCAGCAGTTTCCAGCTTCTGTAGAAGTTCCTCAAAATCTTTTGGCTTTTCCTCTAATGCAGCATCAATAGCAATGCGTATCTGCTCCTGAAAGGAAGGCTGCTTTTTATTCCCCAGCCATGTGCCATAATGCTCCCGGCTGGGTTTCGGATTTTCTACAATCGAAAGTCCATGTTCCAAACACAGCTTGTCATTCATTCGCCGGATTGCCCAGGTAGAACCCCAGAAGTTGCGAAATTTTTTCTGACAGTCCAGTGTAGTAGAGTTGATAATGATGTGATTATGGACATGGTGCTTATCCACATGGGTGCAGACAACAAAGGCATGGTTTCCTTTTGTGAGCTTCAGTGCCAGCTCCCTGCCGATCTGATTAGCTTCTTCTGGCGTAACTTCGCCGGGCTTAAATGCCTGACGGAGATGGTAGGCGATCACATCATCTGCACCCTGATTTCTGCCGGTCAGATTTGCATACTGTCGTTTGGACAGAAGAAACTCTGCATCAGCAAGCCGGGTATCACACTCATAGCCATAAATGAATTTTCCAAAATCGGTTTTCTGCGGATTTTCTACATAATCAATAATATCTGAGATCGCAGTAGAGATATTCCGACCTTTTCCTACATGCAGAGGCATCAGTCTTGTGGTCGCTATTTTCGTCACCTCCTTAACTTAATTCCAATCAGAGAAGTTATAATTGCAGAAAAAGAGCGGGGCTGCCTATGCGCCCCGCCAAATCTGCTTAACCAAATATAAAATCCTTTAAGGCACTGTTTGCCCCGCCAATGATCCCTACCAGCCATGCAGCCGCCAGAGGCAGACCGTATGGACTGATAAGAAAGGCGATCATAAGCCATGCAAGACCCGGCAAAAATCCTGCGACAAAGAACAGCACCAATGCCGCCAGAAAGATGATCCCAGAAAGAATCCCAAGTACCGCACCGGAAAGAACCACTAAAAATTTACATACCAGATAAAGAATCCCCGTAACCAGCATAAAGGGAAGTGCCAGTAATTTACCTATCAAACGCATACGCTTTGCCTCCTTTCAGAAGGGCATCTGCCCTTATAAAAATTTTACCGTGACGGCAAAAAGAAAGCAACGGCTTTCCGGCTGTTTATGAAATGTTTGCAAATCCCCGGATCAGTTTGTCCATGCCATCCCAAAGGCTGTCCAGACGGGTGCGGATGTCATCTATATCTGCGGCATAAATATTGCCGGTCTCATTGGCCCGTCTGGTATATTGGTTTAAGTTATTGGAACAAATGCGGAGAAGCCGGATCATTTCCTGAATATCTCCCATATCAAGGTGGATGATGTAACCGTCTACGGCCATCTTTCGCAGATATGCCGACAGGTTGGTAATGCCAAGTTCCGTCATGCGTTCTTTTACCAGTTCGGCCTCCGCTTCGGACATGACAAATTCGACGCGGACGGATTTTTTGTTATGCCCGCCATTCATCGTTCCAACCCTCTTTTATGAGATGAGACCTCCTGCGTCGAAACCGCCGTCTTTGCTCTTTTGAGTTTTTCCCGCAGGGTGGTCTTTTCCAGCTTATCAAGATATTCCTCCAGATTTCCGGCTGTCGCATGATAGCTGCGTTTGAGGCGTTCCCGTTTTAGAATTATCATCAGCTCCGGCTCATTTTCTGGCAGATAAGTCATTGTTTTAGGGGCTCCATGCTCTGGCATAAGCCGGTTCATAAATTGTCTCCGTTCCTGATAGGGAATCGTGATAACATTTCCATCCTCAAAAGCAACGGCTACATTTCCGATTGGACAGGTCAATTTTTTCATCCGTTCCACATGTTCTCTATAATTTAGCGGATAGAGATCGCCAAATATTTTTCCGTCCCTGACTTCTTTCAAAGAGATGGCATAAGCCAAAACGGGATCATTTGTCTGCTCCTGGTAAAACCGCCACACTTTGTTTTCATGGCTGCCCTCCAGATAAACTTCCCGTTCGCGCAGGGTATAGGTTCCGCAAGGGCGTGACATCCAAAGAAGCTGTTTATCCTCTGAACGCTCTGACACAGCCAGTTTTGAGATCAGTTCCTTATCCAGGTCAAAGTCCTCTTTATAATGTTGGGTATGAAGATCTACGATACGGGAAAGAGCACCCAAAAGATCTACATCCTCAAATCTTACCCCGGCCATCAGCGTTCCCTTTCCGGCACCGGAGGGATCATCTGCCTTGCTTCATGCTCCGGTTTGTCTGCTTTCAAACGGTCCATCAAAGACGGCTTTGCTTCCGGCACCAGCTCCCGGATTTCTTCATCCGTCTGTCCGTCTGTCAGATCCGGGCGCACAGGAGGTTCGTTGTTCAGCCTGCCATCCAGCATATTGTAGTTGCCGGTTTGTCCTTCCTCATAAAGTTCCGCATTGCGCAGATAACTCTCCGGCGCCTGAAACGGCTGTCCGGCAAACAGAATTTCTCTTTGGGTGGTAAACTGTGCAAGGACCCCATTTTGCAGTCTTGCAAATTCTTCATACTGGCGCAGGGTAAGCCCTCGTTCCAGCATTTCTGCCTGGGTATGCGCCCAGCCTTCTCCATAAAGAAAATAATACATGTCGGGCTGATCACAGACAAAACACAGGGAGCCGTCCTGATTGTCATAGTAAGATGGCTGCATATCCTGATAATGGCAGCGCTCCTCACACCCTAAATATACACGGTTGTCCGCACCCAGCATAGCGACCATACCCGCGTAATTACTATGGACCGCAGAGCGGATTTCTACCAGCGGATCTGTTTGAGAAGGAATCTGTCTGCCCGGAATCTCGTTTTGTTTTTCCGCTGCATCATTTCTTGGTGTCACTTCTTCATGCCTGCGCGCATTCAGCTCTGGTTGAGGTGTTCCTTTCCGAACAGCACCGGGTTCCGGTTCTTTTTCTTTCACATAGTATCGGACATTTGCTGTCGTATGCTCGTTGGCTTCCTTTGCATAGTTTTCAGCATCGGCTTTACTATCAAATTCCAACGGTTTCCCATTTTCCTTGCACCAGCTTTGTGCCGGTCCGAAAATAGAAGTGCTGCTTCGTACCGCCCATACACCATAGGTCAGTTTCTTTTCCATTCCGCATCCCTCCTTATCGTTCCTGTTGTTTGGAAGTTTGTTGCTTTTTTACCGGGTCTGCCGGTTTTGTTGCTTTTAGCTGCTGACGGAGAGAATTCTTATGCTCCGGTTCGGAATCTGTGATGTTGACATATTCGCCAATGATACAGAGCGCTTCTCCATAACTGCCGGAAGCAAATACCCGATCAGACATTTCTTTTGCCTGTTCTTTCAGACCATGCTCCCGCAAAGTACGGGAAGCAATACCCAGCAGATTAAAAATGTTCCCATCTGCTCCGATCAGTTGACAGTCCGGTTTATCTGCCAACGGTTCTGGTGTTTCTATAAATCCGCCTAAATAATTCGGCACAAAGTCCGACAGCCATGTGCCGCCATAGACTTCATGGGTCTGTAAACGCCACAGGGCAAGTTTCCCTATATCCAGTTTTACATCATCAAACGGGTAAAGCAAACAGGTCAGTTCGCCGTGCTGAAAAGTAGCCACATTCTCAAACTGACAGCCATCTTTCAATATGCCTGCATGTGTCAGCATTTCGTTGATCCCGTCCACCCACTCTGTCAGATCCCCGCCACAGCCCTGTAAAATCAGTCCTTCCTTATCTGACATACGGCGAAGGTCCTCTGCAGTAATCGTGTTGATATTCAAAAAATCGCCTCCTATCGTTTTTGTTAAAATATATGTTTTGTCCGCAACTTAACCTCATTTCAAAGCACCGGAGTATTCTTATACAGCTCCCTTAAAAACAGGTGGAAAAAACCCTTGAAAATCAAGGACTTTTGGGGCTAAGTTGCGTACATATCATGGTTGGTTTTGCCGCTTCCTGCGTTTGCGTTCCCGCTCGGATTTCCGTCTTGCATAGATCCGGCAAGCATCAGAACAATATGCTTGGCTGGTTATAGGAAGATATGCTTTTCCACACACAGGACATATTTTCTGTCTCATGGAGGTGTCCTCGCCGGTAATGGCTGATTCCAATGCTGCATCCACCGGCAGCACCGCTTTTTCAAAGTACCTGCAATAAGCGCCGGTCCACCATTTATTCAGCATGTAGCAAGGGCTGTCCAGGGGAAGGCATATCTTATCCTGAGAGTCATAGTTGGCACAAAGCTCTGTAACCAGCTTTCTGATTGCAGCCCGCTCCGAGCGTTTTAATTCCCTCTCTGCCATAATGCCTACCTTTCCGGGTCACTGCTTTGCCTGCCGCCGGAAATTCCGGTTGCATCAGTAACATTCCTGGGCTGTGAAAGGGCATCGGCGATAGAGTTCCGCTTTTTCTGTTTCGGTTCATGGTAAATAAAAAGTTCGTTTTTTCCAGGCACATACAATAAGCCATTTTCTTCGCAGCGGAAAACATCACATTCTTTGTCGGTTGCGACGGTATAAAAGCCTTTGTAATCATAAGGTGCTTTTTGCCGATCCTGATAGGTACACAGCCCTAAGTTGGGGTCACTTGCCAGCCGTTTCGATATGGCGAAAAAGTCGCCTTCTTTTTTGTGAAATTTTCGTATGGGCGTGAAGTGATAACCGCCATATTCAAAGGTTTTTCGATCACTCATTTACGCCTGCCTTTCTTTATGGGAAATTTCAGCTTGAAATTCACATATTTACCGCCGGTATCATCCAGGATCACTTCCGCATCATAGGTCTTTCCTGTTTTTTCACTGTAAAGCCCGGACATAGAAATACGGCCCTCTTTCAAAAGAGCCGCTGCCACAGACTTTGTGATAGATTTTTTCTTGCTGGAAAAGAAACGGTTATCTTTCCAAAGAGCAAAAGAACATTCCCTGTTGTCGCAGAAAAAACCTTTCTTTCCTTCAAATACCGGGGCACCGCAGCGGGGACATACCCCCACGGCTTCATGTGCAGTTCCTTTGGAAGAAGGAAACAGATCCGCAAAACGTTCCTCCGGGGTAGTATGTTCTTTTACCAGCGTCCGGCTCATATCTGCAATCTGATCCATAAAAGATGTTGCTGACAGTTCGCCATGTTCCACTTGTTTCAGCATAGATTCCCATTCTGCAGTTAAGATGGGAGACTTGATGTTGTCCGGCAGGACTGCAATCAGGTTCCTTCCTTTTTCCGTAGGAATGAGCTGCTTTTTCTTTCTCTGTACAAATCCGGCAGAAACCAGCTTTTCCAGTGTTGCCGCACGGGTAGCCGGAGTACCCAATCCTTTACGCTCGGCATCTTCCGGCATATCTTCCGCACCGGCCGTCTCCATAGCGGACAGCAGCGTGTCCTCCGTATAGTGTTTCGGCGGTGAAGTTTTCCCTTCACGGAGACTTGCTGACACAGTTTCAAAAGTCTGCCCTTCCTTCAGCACAGGGAGAGCGGCATCTTCATTTTCTTTGTGTTCCGTTTCACTCTGCCTGATACTCATGCGGTGAATCCGTTCCACCTCTTTCCAGCCGGACTGTAAGATGGTCTTTCCTTTTGCCGTAAAAGTATATCCCTGGCAGTCCAATATAGCGGTGACCGTTTCAAATCGGTGTACCTGCGTTGTGGCACAAAGCAGTCTGACGGCAAGCAGGGTAAGCACATCCCGCTCCCCGGAAGGAAGCTCTGACAGGTCTGTCCTTGCAATCTCCACAGTTGGGATGATGGCATGGTGGTCGGTCACTTTGCTGTCATCTGTTACCCGGTCAATGTCCGGCTCTCCGGCGCAGCCTTTTCCAAAGGGCATATTGTCACGCAGCCACAGGATCAGGGAAGCGGCGGTTGCCTGCATGTCCTTCGTCAAATACTGGCTGTCCGTTCTCGGATAGGTTGCCAGCTTCTTTTCATAGAGAGATTGCACATAATCAAGGGTCTGTTGAGCTGTATAGCCATAAATACGGTTACATTCCCTTTGCAGAGTTGTAAGGTCATAAAGGCAGGGAGGCTGTATGGTTTTTACCTGCTTTTCCACAGAACGCACAAAAGCGGAGTTGTGGTCACAGTCCATACGGATTTTTTCAGCCTCGGATCGTTCCGTCATTTTTTCGCCGGAAGCAGTAAAACCTCCGCAGGTAATTTCCGGCACATAAAAAGGCTTGCTGATGAAGGATTCAATATCCGACTCACGCTGTACCAAAAGTGCCAGCGTCGGTGACATAACACGGCCGACATTTAGTGTGACACCATACAGGACAGAAAAAAGCCGGGTGGCATTGATTCCGATCAGCCAGTCGGCCCCTGCCCGGCATACTGCCGCATCATAGAGCTTATCGTAATCACTGCCGGGACGGAGATGGTCAAAACCCTCACGGATCGCCGCATCCTCCATACTGGAAATCCAAAGGCGTTCCATAGGCTTATTACATCCGGCATATTCATAGACCAGACGGAAGATCAGTTCTCCTTCACGCCCGGCATCTGTAGCGCATACCACGGAATCAACCCGTTTGTCCTTCATCAGCCGGCACAAAAGGGCAAGCTGCGTTTTCTTATCCTTTGGAACTTCATATTTCCAGTTTTCCGGTAGAATCGGAAGGTCCTCATACCGCCATTTGGCATACTGTTCTTTGTAAGCCTCCGGCTGTGCCAGTTCCAAAAGATGTCCCACGCACCAGCTCACCAGGTAGCCGGGACCTTCGAGATAACCATCTTTTCTTTCCATTGCGCCTAATACTGCTGCTAATGACATAGCAACAGAGGGCTTTTCTGCAATCACAAGTTTCAATTTTTATTCCTCCTTCATAGTTTCAAATTCTTTATCCGCAAGTTTTCCGGTTTGCATAAGACACATCAGCATAACGCCGGAAGCCATTCCTCCGGCAAAGGTAAGGAAATGTGAGATTAGGTTCCACATAAGCATTCCTCCTAAAAATAGGTAAAGAAAAACGCCCACTTCAAAGTGAGCGCATCAACAGGTATCTATTTTGTTTTTGGTTTCAAGTGATCTGGCAGGACGATCTCTCCAACCGGGATTTCCCGCAGTTCCTTTTTCATCCGGTGGGTGAAGCGGATCGTCTTTGCCGTACCGCCGGTTTCCCGCCCATCATATACAGCGATCACTCGGTCGGAGTGCTCTACCATATAACGATTTCTGTGGGAGTAGACGCTTGGGAGATATTTTTCCTGTATCACAACAACATCCGCACAAGCCTCCAGCAGTTCACGGGTTCTTGTTTTCTTATTTAGGCTGTCCAGACGCTTGCGGTAAGGGATCACTGCGATCAGCTCCAGTGCCGGGGTGGTCTGCTTTCTTTCCAGCACCAGCTCCGCAAAATACTGGTCTACGCCATCTGCAAAACCGCTCATAAAACAGGTGAACCCATCTGTAACAGCAGCATCGATCTCATGTGCCAAGGCTGTTTTTATTTTGTTGATCTCATTCTGCGGTAAATCCCTGTATCCGGTAACACAGCAAGTTTTTCCTTTCATCGGTCATCCCTCCATCTGATAGGTAAAATTCTTCACTTTTTATATAGTAATAGATTTAATTTAGCAAGTCAACGATAATACCCTTTTTCCTTTTGCGGATAATAAAGGGGTGTAAGGTACAATCTATTACAGAATGGGAGGTGAAGGCGATGTATGAAGATTTTGTCCCGGAACGATTAGCGAAGCTGCGGACACAGAAAGGAGTTTCCGCACGCGATATGTCTTTATCGTTAGGTCAGGCAAACAACTACATCAATAATATTGAGAATAAAAAGTCACTTCCCGCTATGCAGTCTTTTTTCTACATCTGCGAATATCTGGGTGTGACACCGCAGGAATTCTTTGATGAAGGAAATACCTACCCGGAAACCTTAAAGGAATTCATTGCAGAGGCAAGACAGCTTGATCCTCAATCCATGCAATATATCCTCGGTATTATGAAAGAACTCAATAGCAGAAAGTAAGCGGTCACGGTAATGGCCGCTTTTTTCGTGACTTTCTTTATTATATTTTATAATGTTCTCGAAATGTCCGCTCCCTATACCGATAAGTATTCAAAAACTGTTCTCCAAACAGCCTTTTTCTATTCGCCGGTACTGCCAAAGCTGCCGGTTCCTCGTTCTGTTCCCAGATCGGTTACAAAATCCGCAATGACGATCGGCGTGATCACAAGCTGCCCGATACGGGCTCCCTTAAAAAGAGACTGCGCCTGATTGCTTACATTGCTGATAATCGCATGGATCTCTCCACGGTAACCAGAATCCACAGGCGGCAGTTCACAGACCAGGCCTTTTACCGCCATGCTGGTACGAGGAAAGATATATCCCGCATATCCATCCGGTATTTCCAGTCCAAAACCAAGAGGAATTTTGGCGATTTCTCCGGGCTGTAAGGTACAGTCATAGGGCAGATAAACATCTGCTCCGGCATCATTGCCATGCGGACGGTAAGGACGCTGGTGCTCCGGTACGCCAAAGTCGATCAGTTTTATTTTCATCGGCAGTCTCCTTCCCAAAGAGCAGGATAATCTTTTTCCAAAATATCCTCTGGCGTCATATTTGCCTGCAGTTTTCGTCCGCAGGTCATTTTCCCTTCCAGACATCGATCCATCTGACAAAAAGGCCCGGTCAGTGATGGGGCAAACAAAGTAGGGCTTAGTTCATAAAGTTCTTTCCAGACCTTTAGCAGCACGATCCTTGTTTCATCTGTATTTCTCCGGCATACCCGCTGGCTGATGATATGTTTCCACTGATAAGGGGTGGCGCTGATGAGCAGTACATTCCGCAATCCCTGGGGCGTGGCATAGCCGGCCGCATCGTGCCCGCTTCCGGCAGTGCACAGGGCTTCATAACATTTCATGCTTTCATTACAGCTTTTTAAGTACAGTTCCCGTACCACTGCCGGAGCCGTCATAATAGAATACGGGACAGCGAAATCCGCCTGTCCCGTATAGTTGCTGTACTGCAGCGATGCACTCATAAATTTTACTTCGTTCTGGTGGCGGGTGATCTGCGCCAGAAAACGCCTGCTGGCGCCGACAATGGCTACCGTGATCACCGCAAATTTCTGGATGGTAGGATGGGGAAGCGCCCCCATAGCTGCTACTGTCTGAACGCTGAATGATTTTTCGTAGAGCTCCATCAGGTCGTCCATTGAGGCAATCTTATGTCCCTGCTGGGTAAGCCTTGCCGCAAAGACCATGTTTTTTTCTGCTTCCGCTACCGCCTGGCAGTTCAAAATTTTTACTTCAATCTGTTTAATTGGTATGTCCCTCCTTTACAATCGCTTTCAGTAAGAACAGATAGTTAAGACTGTCTGTGATCTTTTCGTCCCATGTGTCCATCGGATAAACCACTTCTTCGGCAAAGCACATATCGTATAGAGAAACAATATGCTTTGCCAGCATACCGGCAAGGGCACGCTGGGGCGTTGTGTGCTGTAAAGCTGCCGCTGCCTTAAATGCACCCAGCCGGTCCGGGTCATCCCCGGTGTATTCTTTGGTTTTCCGTTTCAAGGTATCAGCACAGAGCCGTACCTGTTCGTCAAAAACGGCATTGACTTCATTTTGTGTAATATAGCATCCCTCCTTTGAAAACAAGAAACCGGCTATTCTAAAGCATCTTAGAATAGCCGGCAAATAAACGGATATGTAATTGTTTATAGTGTATTGATCTCTTTTTCCAGTTCCCGGACCGCTGCTATGACTGTCTCAAATGTCGGAACATCCCCATACAACATATCCTGCATAGAGTTATAGTCCGCTTCCAATGCTGCAAACCGATATTCCGGCGGGAGTAATTTTAATGTGCCCGGCACAGCCTCCGGGTACTTCGCCCATGATCTGGGATAGAATTTCATTTTGAAATCTACAACTTTCTTCAGGAGGTCAAGCCTGGAAAAAGCAGCTTCTTTAACCGGTGTTGCAGCCATGCGGTAGAGATCATAATAATGTCTGGAATACCGCTGCGGCATTTCCAAATGTTCCGGTCTGTTCGCTTCATGGTGCAGGATTGTGGCTTTTTCCCAGAAGGTCCGTTCCGGGGCAACGGTAAGGATTGCAGTTTCTTTTTGCTCAAAAATCTTCGGATAATATTTTGCCGCGTATGGTTCGATCAGCGCTGTTTTTGCAGGAGTCCACGCTGCCAGCGCACCAATCTCTAAACGGATCACCTGTAAAGTCGCCGTATTCATAAAAAGGTGCGGATAGGCGAAAATGACCGTCTGTTTATCCTTTTCATCTATGTAGACATTTGCTTCACAACCGATTTCCTGGGATAAGCCGGCTTTGACTGCCGGGCAGAATGTTTCGGACAGAAATACTTCCGCACGCGCATTGGCTTCTTTGTTAAAAGCGTCCTGTTTTGTATTGGAACGTTTCTCCCATGGTTCATCTTTGCCATATCCCAATACACGCCAGTCCAGAATCAAATCAATATCTTCTGAAAACCGGCTGATCAGGTGAAAGGCTTTTGAAAGGCTGGTACCGCCCTTAAAGGTAATGGACTCTTTCCATGGTGAGCGGTGAAATAAATAATCCAGCGTAAAACATACCCAAAAGTCTTTTTCCACGATGGCATCATTCAGCCCCATTTTATCTGCTGTATTTCTGAACAGTTCCCTGCGGTCGTTATCTGAAAGTCTTGCTATATTTCTCATTGTACCTTTTCACCTCCACAAATCTGCCGTATCGTATCGTAAACCCAATCCGTAGACTCTGTTGCTTCCTTCAAACAAGCCTGTTTATCTTTGTCTGTCAGTTTTTCGGAAAGCATCTGTATGACTTCTGGCGTAACATTCGATTTGCCAAGCGTTTTTAATGCCTGTATAACCAAACTTGTCATATAGGACAATCCGGTAATCTCCTTATTGGTCCGGTGCTTAAATTCCAGTTTTGTAGAGTTCCACTCGTAGGTCTTATATGGACCATCGCTGATATAGGACCATACTGCTGTTACCTGTGTTGAAAGACCTAACAGGTTCAATGCTGTATTCCCACATGGGGCAATCGTCCAGTGATAACTTCGCGCCAATGCGTTTGCCACCGCTTCCGGGTCTGCCGCCACATATTCATCCAGAAGTTTGCTATATTTTGGTTTTTCATAAACACCTTTCAAAATGCGGCGCAATATTCCTGATTGCACTAAACGACTTAAACTTTGACGAATAGTGGATGTATCTGCAATATCCGCAAAATCAGACATCACAAAAACAGTTCCATCTTCAAGAGAAAGAACACGCTCCCGTATTCGTTTTGTATATCCGTTGTCCACAATACCGCCTCCCTTCATGTCACGAATATTATATATTATTCGTGACATGATTGCAATAGGTCCTATTCCTCTTATTTTGAGTGTTCCCATTAAAAATCTGATGTATACATCAAAAATCAAAAATTTTGCAAGGCAGTACAGTTTTCATATATGTCACATATTTTATATATTATTCGTGACATCAGGCAGTTGGCAGGTAGATCCAGTCGTGCATCAGGCACACGCTGGGTTCATCCTCCCTGGGAACCAGACGGTAGGTACATTCCCCATAGACCGTGCGTTTGTCCTCGATCTCCATGCCATAGGCTTTATAAAAGCGGTATTCCAGATTGGAGATAATGCAGCGCAGGGTTTGCAGAGCCTCCCTCTGAGCTGATACGATCAGGTCACGGTCAATGCTGCGCTTCAAAAACAGCAGCGATTTGTAAAGCTGTACCTCTGTGCGGTAAGGGCGGCAGTCTTTCGTTTCCAGCCATCCGCAAAAAGCGACCGGTCCGCTCTGGATCACACTGCGGTCCGGGTGATAATACTCATAGCAGTCCAGGTTTGCCGTATTCAGAAGATAGAGCATTTCCCGGACTTCATTTTCCGGCATGTCATAAAACCGCAAAAGCGAGCGGTAAAGATGGACGTAGCCGGGAATGGAAATCATGGTATTTACCATAAAATAAAATCCTCCTTGTAAACAGCAGGTGCGGGAGCTTTTGCCCCCGCACCGTCTAAAATCTATATTTCGTTATCTACTTTCACGAGTTTTCCCATGACAAGGAAGCGTCCTGTGCCGCCCGGCGTACAGGTAGAAAGGGTCAGTACCTTATCACTGCAGGTCACAGTCACATCACTTTCCACCGCGGAACGTTCCTTCATAGCTGTAAGCCAGGTAGTATAAGCACCGTCATCCTTCCAGGAAAGCTGCCAGGGAGAAGTTTCACTGCCGGATTCTTCCGGCTTTGCTGCAAACGCCGCAAAGATCTCCATGACATAACCACCCTTCGGAGTAACGAGATACATCTGCCTGTGGGTATCAAAGTAACTTTGTTCATCGTACCGGTTCAGCAGAGCAAACATGGAACCATCCCGCATATTATGACCGTAAATGATCGTATTGCGGTCTGAAAAATCTGCCCGGTTTTCATAATCGGCAAACAGGCAGCCAACCTTGTTATAGGTCCCGTCATAAAGATGGTTCAGGTAATACTCGTTGTTGTCAGTCTGCGTCACCGGATAATTGAGCACCGTATCAGGAAGGGAAAGCCATCCGATGATGTCCGGTCCATTTTCACGGAGCGCTTCAAAGTCTACCGAAGGCAGGACAATATCGGCATCGTCCTGTTTTGTTTCTGTCGGATCGGTTGCCTGCTCCGGGGAGTCTGTCTGCTCCGGTACTCCTACATATCCGGCAAGATTCCGATAGGCGTCTTTACTCTCGGCATACTGGTTCAGGTCACGGAACACCAAAAATCCGCTGCCAAGAGCCACCAGAGCGCAGAGTGAAAGGACAGAAGCCCCGACAGCCATTCTTTTTGGGGAAGTCCTGCTGTATTTTCCCTTTTTGAAATAGTACACAGCAAATACGCTGCCGCCGATCAGTGCGGCTGCCAACAGTCCGCCATATAGGAAAATATATGGATCATCCCCGGTCTGCGGTACCGGCTTTTGAGGGGTGGAAGGATTGGACGGAACAGAAGGCTTTTCCGGCTTCCCCGGCTTTTCCGGTTTTTCATTAAAGAACTGGACCGTAGATGTCTGGTCAGCTTTGATCTCCACCGTAGCGGCATCAGGAATGATGTAATCCTTGCTTGCCCGGTTTGCAACTTCTGTTACGGTATAAATACCAACACGAAGGCCCTTGACTTCAATTACACCGGATTTTGGAGTGGTGAATGTCTCGCAGTAGGAGCCGTCCGTGCTCTTGACCTCGATGGCAAAACCATCTTTGCGCCCGTCGCTGGAATCCTTTGTGATCTTTAAGTTGCCGCGGTAAGCCTCATTGGTAAATCCGTGCCCGGCTTCTCCATTTTCCACAACTGCGATCTGTCCATCTTCTGTGATGGAAAAATAGTAAGCGTTTGGGTCAGGCTGATAGCCCTCCGGCGCTTTGCTTTCTTTGATAAAGTAGCCGCCAGCCAGAAGGTTTTCCGCCGTATGATAGCCTGCATCGGTTTCTTTCAGCGTACTGATCTTTTGATCGTCAGGATCATATTCCTGGTTGGCATTGGAATCCGCATACAGGTCGAACACCGCACCGGGCAGGAAACGCAGGAAAGAATTCTTGTCTTTCTTATCCTCCTTTTCCACAGGGGACGGTTCCTCCACAGCTTCGGTTTTAGTTACCTGCACACTGCCGCGGATCAGGGTGTTTTCCACACGGATCTCGATATGCTGTCCGTCTGCACCGATATATACATGGTGCTGCTGCGGGCTTACTGTATAAAGGTCAGGGGCAGAGATCTCCTTGACGATCCAGTGTCCGTAAGGAATGTTCTCAAAGGAAAAACTGCCGTCTTTTCCGGTAACAGCAGTAAGCAGTGCATTTTCTTCGGTAAATTCTTCTGTATCAGGTCTAAACAGTCCCATGAGTGCACCGGCTAGCGTGACATCTTCGCCGCCTTCCGGGTTTTCCCCAACTTTTACACCGTCTACACGCCCGCGGAGAAGTTCATTGGAAACAGCCTCGCCTTCATTGACAAGGATCTGTACCAAGGCAGTTTCCTGTCCGGCATATTCAAAGACGACCGGATATTTCTGATCCGAAAGGATATAGGCGCCGTTGGTCGTGCGTTCCTTGACATAATAGCTGCCAAAAGGCAGGTCGGAGGCGAAGGAAGCACTGTAACCGTCGGATTCATCAGACGAAACAGAGACCACTTCCAGAAGTCCATCTGCCGGGATCACGCTGCCATCTGTCGCCGTCAGGTCTGCGGAAGCATAAAGTCCAAAGGAAATATCCTTATATTCCTCGTTCATGCCAAGACCGAACAGGTCATCGGTCTCCATTGCCTTGAAAAGTGTGACATCCACTTTCTGGCGTTCGTCATAAAGACCGGCCGCTGTCTGTGTAACCTCTACGGTCTCACCCGCATAGGTCAGTTCCACATATTCCGGTTGAGGATTCAACACACAGCCGGAAGGCGCCTGACGTTCCTCCAGACGATAACGGCCAAGATAGAGAGACCCGCTTTTCGCTGTGCCGTCCTCGCCGGTCGTAAGTGTTTCCACAACCGTATCTTTTTCTGCCCGCAAGGTACCGTCACCGGTATAAATATCTTCATCTGCGATCACATCATAGACCGCTCCAGGAAGTCCGGCAACCTCATATACCGGTTGGTACAGTCCGTCGTTTTCCTGGACAGAAGCAAATACTTCTCCGGTCTTTGTGATGGTAAGCTGGCCTTTCTGCGGCATATTGTACTGAGTGACCGTCACAACCGCCTCGCTGCCGTCAATGGTAAACGGTACCGGCTGATCGGAAAGCACATAGCCATAAGGGGCAGCCACCTCATAAAGTTCATAATCCCCGGCGGCCAAAGGCTCCGGCAGCATCAGCCAGCCCTCGTCAGAAACATAGAAGGTATCCAGTGTTTCCGGGTTCGGATAGTAGACGGTCTGGGTGATAAATTCCCCGGTGGAAAGATCCTTGATCTGAAAACCGGTTCCGGTCACAGGGATAATCTTTCCGGTCTCTGCGTCACATTTTTCAACTTTCAGACGGGCTGTGATGGTGCGGTTGTTCAGGATATAGCTGTAAGTCTTTCCGTCAGAGGAAATGAATACCGTAAAGTCCGGGACAAAGGCTTTGCCTTCCTCGCCTGCGATCTGATGGACCGTATAATGTCCATAAGGAAGCGGTTTACTGGAAGCAAAACCATCCGCATCCGTGGTAAGAAGGTCACGTTCACTTTCCTTTGCCGCGTCATAGCTCCCGGCTGCCTTTAAGTAAACTTCAAAGACTGCGCCTGCTTCCGGGCGTTCGATGATACCAGCATTGGGATCGTCGGTATTTTCGCCCTCAGGCACATCCGGGTCCAGGTCATCGGTGTGCTTGACAAGCTGGATATTTCCGTAAATAACCGTTTCCGTCACCTGATTTTCTGTGGTATTGAGTTCCACTTCATACAGGGAAGGGGATGCACCCACTTCATAAATGGTTTCATTCAGAAGATACCCGGTGCTCGGTTCGATTTCCCGGATCGTCCAACCATCCCCGCATACATAATAGCGGGTCATAAAGCTGCCATCCGGTCCGGTAGTATAAGTGTCGATCAGTTCGCCATCACGGAAGATCCCATAGGCCGCCCCTGCAAGCGTGGCATCCCCCTGAGCATTTCCGGTGTCAGCATCACTCTTTACCACATGGACGCGAAATTTCTTCAGAATATTGCTGAAATGTACCGAAGAAGTCTGCCCGCTTTCAATGGTCACGTACTGTGCGGAAGGGGTCACATAGCGGTCCACCGGAAGTTCTTTTACCAGATAGGTTCCCGGCAGGAGCTTCTTTTCAATCTGGCCGTTTTCTCCGGTCGTAACTTCCTCATTGACTTCATTTCCCAAAATGTCCGTACCGGAGATATGGAAGGTGATACCGGAAACAATGCCGTCCTCACTGGTCTTGACAAGTTTTGCGGTACCGTAAGTTTCCGTTTTGAATTTTACAAAGAAGGAAACCGGATCGCTGGCGCCGGTCATCATGGTCTGGTAGCCGGGTCTGCCCCAGATTAGCATGTCGTTTGCCACCGGGATATTCTTTCGGAATTCAAACAGCACCGGGTCCATCATCATCTGCCTGCTGGTAAAGGTGTATTCATTTCCGTTTCTTGTCACAGAAACGCCGCTGCCTTTCAAAGCCTCCAGATCGATCTTCAAGTTATTGGTATCTGTGACCGTCAGGGTATAGACCTTTTTTTCAACATCCCATTTCAGTTCCAGTTCCGGTGCTTCGCTTTTCTTAGAAGAAGTAAAGGAAGGGACTGTGGAATGGGAAGCTACCTGTGCCAGAATCCAGTCATAGGCTTTTTCTGCCGGTCGTCCGGCGATCACGCTGAAATACTGGTCGGCGTCTGCGTGGCCGTTTCCGTGGCGGCTGTACGGATCGCTTCTAAGCTGCTGCTGGTATTCCCAAAGGATGATCTGGGTCGCCATCTTATAGTCGTCCTCGTTGATCCCGGAAACAGGGAGCGCCGAACCGGGTTTCCAGCCATAGATTGCAGTCAGGGTGATCCCCCTCCTTGCCTCGGCAGGAAGCAGGTTCAGATATTGGCTGTTGGTCCCGCTTTCCGAAACATAGGTGTTTTCCGAAGTATGGTAAGGAATCCCGCTCTCCACACAGTAAACCTGATGGCTGATCCCGTCAGAATCCGTCAGCATATAATGCCGGTAAGCATTGCCCCCGGAACTGGTGTGTACATCGATGGTTCCGTCTGCATGGTAGGCAAGATAGGTGTAAGGCGCCGGGGCACGGTAGTGGTTCCCATCAGAGCCCACATACTGGTCGCCCAGCCAGGAGCTTGCCGTCTGTCCGACAGACATGGCAAAAGCCTGAGCCGGAAGAAGCCCCAAAATGCTTGCCATACAAAGCAAAAACGCCAACAGCTTGCGAAAGCCGCGGCGTCTGGTTATGATATGTTCCATGAAAAAATCCTCACTTTCATAAAATCTAAAAGGACAGCCTTATTTGCTGTCCTTGTCGTCAAAATCATCCTCGGAAAGATATTCCGGTTCCCCGTATGCCTCATCCGGGTCAAAGCCTTCGCCATAACCGTCATCCTCAAATTCCGCATCGTCCTCGGCCTGCTGTTTCGGACGCACGATTTTTACATAGTAACCGATCCCGCCGACCGCAAGTAAGGCAGCAAGGATAAACAGGATCGTGCCGACGCTGCCGGTTTCTTTCTTCGGCTTTTCCGGTTCTGCCGGTTTTTCAGTTTCCGCCGGCTTTTCTTTTCCTTTGCAGCCATTTAAGTCATTTTTGCAGACCGGACAGCCGGTATTAACCTTTCCTGCCTCACATTTTTCTGTGCAGTTACAGCTTTCTTCCTGGGGGATCATGCTCATGCTGCCATTGTTCTTTTCTGCAAGTGCCATCAGGTCGGACTCTGTGACGCCGTTTAAGAAGTAGACATTGTTATCTTCCCGTTTCCCGTCGATCACCAGATAAAAGACATTGCCCGCGTCCGTAGTGATGGTGTAAAACTGTTTTTCCCCATCCGTACCGCTGATGTTGTCCTGTACCGTTCCGGTGCCTTCCGGGGTAAATGCACCTTCCGGGATCGCAGAAGTATTTTCCTGCTGTCCGGTACTGTTATCTGAACCGGAAGAATTTCCGCCGCCGGAAGGGGTTGCAGCGTTTGAGCCGGAAGGTTTTTCTTCCTTAGGCGGTTTTGTCTGTGTACCGGACGGACTCTGGGGTGCTGTCGTAGCAGGTTTCTTTTCAGGAGCCGGTTCTTTGTAATACGGATTATCCAGCTTTACCACATCAGAACGGTTGCCGGCATAATCTTTTGCGTATATGCTTACCTGTTTTTCTGTTCCGGCATAATCTTTCAGTGCGACCGACGCTTTCCCGTCGGTGAGGGAGTTGATACGGTTTTCATCAACAAAGACCGCCTCCACGCCGGATAGATCGTCACTGCTTTCTATTTTCAGGGCATCGCCCTCCATGGAAGCAGTCAGCGTTGGCGGTGTGGTGTCTTTGGAACCGCCGGCATGAGCCGTTACAGGTAATGCGCTGACACTTACAAGAAGCGTAAGCGCCAGCAGCAGGGAAAGTTTTTTAAGCCTCATGCACATCCTCCTTCTCCTGCGGTAAAACAGTTTCCGAAGGGGCTGCCTGCTGTGATTTCAAAAAATCCGCAAGCTGCTGGGGCGTCAGTTTGAAACTGCGCGCCACCGCTACATAATCGGTATTTTCCAGCTCTGTTTTCTGTTCCTCCAGCTTATGGAGCTTTGCCTGCATTTCCGCAATCTTTGTTTTGGTCTTTTCAATTTCCTTTTCCAGTTTTTCAATTTTAGGATTCAATTTATTACCTCCAATCTGTTAAGGCAGACGCCCAAATGTATAAAAATGCTGCTGCCAGTAGCTTGTATTGATGTTTGCATAAGAAATCGGGTCTCCACAGTGGATCATCATTCCATTTCCCACATAGATCCCTACATGGCTTGCGCCGCTGGTGTTGTAGGTCCCCTGGAAGAAGATCAGGTCGCCCGGTTTTGCATCCGCACTTGATACCGGCGTACATACACCTAAAAGACCATCCGCGGTCAGCCTTCCGAAATTCCAGCCAACGCCGCAGTTGTTGATCACCCAGGACACATAGCCGGAACAGTCAAAGGAAGTGGAAGGGCTTGCGCCTCCCCATACATACGGATAGCCAAGATATTTTTCCGCCTCGGCCATCATTGCGGCAAACTGTTCATCCGCAAGGGCTTCCGGTGGAATGTCATAATCGAAGTAGTTTCCTGTGCCGCCTGAACCAACTTCCGGCAGGTGCCGTTCGCTGGTATCGCCGGTATCGGCAAAATACAGGGGATTCAAATACTGGCCGTCAACCAGGACTTCTAAGTGCAGGTGGGCCCCGGTAGAATTTCCGGTATTCCCGACCTTTGCAATCACATCCCCGGCTTTGACCTCCTGCCCGGCAGAAACAAGGATCTGGGAACAGTGCCCGTATTTGGTCGTCAGGGTATGTCCTTCGTATGCCTCGCCTTCAATAGCGACACACAAGCCATAACCGCCGGCATTTCCCGCAAGGGTGACCGTTCCGTCATGCCCGGCAAGGATCTCTGTGCCCTCCGGCATCCCGATGTCCACACCGGTGTGATAGTTCTTTTCCCCACTGATGGGATGTACCCGGTAGCCGTAATAACTGGTCACATAAGGGAGCCAGTTGGTGCCAAAGACATTTTTGACATACTGGCGGTTTCCTTTTGTCTGCAGCAGGATCTCGCAGATCTCTTTCTGGTCTGCGTTCATCCGGGAAACGACCAGGTTTTCTAGAGGTGTGACTGTGAGCTTGACATTTAAGATGCGCCATTCATAAGGCACTTCCTCCTGGGTTTCTTCCCCGGTTTCCGGATCAACGGAAGTTTCGGTGCGGTAACGGATCTCGGTTTCTTCTGAAAAGGACAGGGTATATTGTTCCTGGAAAAGCTGCCGCAGCACGCTTTCCACTTCATCGTAAGTAAATCCCTGATAAGCAGAAGTCAGATACCCCATCAGCACATACGGGTCATGCTCGATTGCGCCCAGGTTATACCGGTATTCGTCATAGCCGGGGCGGTCTGATTCCACCCGGTCTATTTCCATTTGCAGATCCGTTTCCCATTCGGTATAGGTAAGCTCCGCCTGGTTGATGTCCTGATCATCTGCAAGATAGGTAGAAGCAGCCAGACTTCCCAAACCGCCGGTCCCGATATTGGAGAACGTGGAAAACAGGGATGTGATTAGGAAAATTACCAAAAGGAGAAGCAGGAGGACAAGGCTGATTACAGGGTGCCGTTTGACCGCATGGACAATACCGACGCTGACCCTCTTTGTTGCGACTGCGGCATTTTTTGCCTGTTTCCCGGCTTCACGGGCAGCCTTGGCATACTGCCTTTTCAGTTTTTGTTTCTGCCACATCCGGGCAAGCACATGTTTCTTCAGATCCGGGTGTTCGTTAAGAGCCTGCCGGTAGGCAAGTCTTGCGTTCGCCTTTGCTGATTTTTGCTGTAATTTTGCTGCCTTTCGGTAGGGAGCGGTTTTATGCCGGTGATATGCCGTGCGAAGCCCTGCCTCGCCCACAAGTTCAGAGCGGTGGGCTGCTTTGATCCCCACATTTTCATCCTCTGCCTCATAAATCTTTTTATGGGCGTAACCAATGGCAGTATTGGCGCCCGCCTTGACCGGACGCAGGGGTACAGGTCCTTTTACATGGGCCTTTTGGGATTTAACCTCCTTTTCAAATTTTAAGTGTTTTTTGGCTTTTCCGGTCTCCGGGTCGGAAACCGTCTCCATGCGCAGTTTCTTCCGGGCCGGCAGTCGGTTTTGTGCCTGCTCTGCTTTTTGTGCAGTACATTCGGCCTTCCGCCTTGCATGGGTGAGCTTTTTATCCTCTGTCTCCGGCGGTAGTTCATCCGCAGTAAATTCCAGCTTGGATGTTTTTGGCGGTTCGCTATCCACACACTTTTCCTTCTGCGCTGCCTGTTCCTCCGCCTGTGCCGCTTCCTGAAAACGCTGCTGATATTTGTTCCCATGCTGATGTGTCCGGTAACGGTGTTCCTGACCGGATCTGTCTGTGCTGTCCGGTGTGGCTGAGCCTTCGGAAGAAGGAGCATATTTTCCGGTATCATGGTCTGTCACATCCTCTGTTACAAAAGAACGCCTGGAAGCCTCCTGCCGGAAATTACTTCGTCCGTTGTCCTGTATCGGGGACTCTGTTCCGGCAGCATCCGGTATCTCAAAGCGATCTGAAAAGCCATCCAAAGAGGTTGCATACACTTCGCCATGCTCCAGCAAGGACTCCGGTGTTTCCGGTGACAGATGGGAAAATTCCGTCTGTACAGGGATGTCCTGCCTGTGTGTTTTGCCGGTGACAGAAGAAGGGGTGTCCCGTGCCCTGCGCAGGTCAAAATCCTGTTCGGTCTGCCTGACTGCCGGCTGATCCTCCCCGTGGGAATCACGCACCGGCATCCGGGTATCTTTGCGCTTCCTTTGAAATTCCCTGTCGTGTGCCATTGTTCTCACCTCCGATCCATTTTAATTTTTGTCTCACGCTTTGGTCCCCGCCACTTCATCCGGTCTTGTGGTAAGCACGCTGTACAACAGTGTGTCCTTCGGGAAGTGGTCCACAAAGGGGATGATCACATTTCCAAAGAACAAAAGCCCCTCGCCGGGACCAGAATGGGTCACATAGGAAAGCTGGTGCGGGGAGATCCCCAACTGCTTTGCCAAAATCTGACGGTCTCCCTGGGCCTGGTTGAGCATATAGATAAAGTCCGAGTTCTCAAAAATGTTCTCGATCTCACGGGAAGCCAGAAGGTCCTTGACATTCTGTGTTAAACCTGATGGGATTCCGCCCCATTTACGGAAGCGTTTCCAGATCTCCACGCTGAAACTTCCTGTCTGCCCTTTCAAAAGAAGGTGGAATTCGTCGATATAGAACCAGGTTGTTTTATGTTTGGAACGGTTAGCCGTGACACGATTCCACACCGCATCCTGCATGATCAAAAGCCCGATTTCCTTTAAGGCTTTTCCCAGTGATTTAAGCTGGAAACACAGTACCCGGTGTTGATCCATCTGGATATTGGAACGGTGGTTGAACACGTTAAGGGAACCATTGACATAGATTTCCAGCGCAGTTGCGATATTCTGTGCCTCCGGTTCAGACTGTTTCAAAAGCAGCTCGTAAAGATCGCCTAAGATCGGCATATTTTCCGGGCACGGGTCCTGCAGGTATTCCCGGTACACCAGTCTGGTACAACGGTCGATGATCGTCCTTTCAATGGGGGAAAGCCCTTCTTTGCCGCCGATGATAAGGTCACACAGCGACAGGATAAAATCACTTTTCAAAGTGATCGGGTTTTCATCATCGGAATAGTCCAGATTGATGTCCATCGGGTTGATGTAGTTCGTGGAAGTAGGGGAAATATCAATGACCTGCCCCTGGGAACCGAACTGCTGTACCAGCGGCCCATACTCATTTTCCGGGTCAGCGATAATGATGTCGTCCTCCGTCAGAAGGAACACATTGACGATCTCACGTTTGGCAGAGAAAGATTTACCGCTTCCTGGGGTACCGAGAAACAGCCCATTGGGGTTTTTCAGCGTTTTTCTGTTCGCCATGATCAGGTTATTGGAAAGGGCGTTCAGGCCGTAATACAACGCCTCGCCCTCCTGGAACAGTTCACAGGTCGTAAACGGTACAAAAATCGCTGTGCTGCTGGTCGTAAGCCCGCGCTCAATTTCAATCTGGTTCGTACCAAGAGCAAGCGAGGACATAAGCCCCTGTTCCTGCTGGTAATCCAGCCGTTTTAAGGCACAGTTGTATTTCTGTGCCACACCCGAAGCGGCAAAAATATCATTGAACAGCTTTTGGCGTTTGGCTGCGATATTTTCCACCAGTACCGTCACAAGGAACATGCGCTCATTGCGGCTCTGCAAATCCTGCAAAAGATTTTTGGCTTCCTCTCCATAGGTGGCAAGGTCGGTGGGAATGATGTCCATATCATACCCGGATCGGACCGCTTTCTTTTGTTCCTCAATGGTCATTTTCTGCAGGTCCGACATTTTGCGTTTGATGTTTCGGATTGCCTGTGCCTGGTCGATAGACTGGATATGCAGGTTGACGGTCACGGCGTCGTTTAAGTCAAGAAGATCCGCTAAAAGCCGGTCGGTAAGCTCCGGCGCCAAAATCTGCAAAAAGGAGACAGCACCGGAATGGTCGCCTACCCGGAATGTCTTTCCATCCTTTGAAAAAGACAGCCCGGATGGGGAAATGAAGTCTTTGGTAGAAAGACCGGTCTTAGGCAGATCCGACCACTGGAAATGAAATTTTTCCTGACCGTCCGGGTGAAGCTGGCTGTGAAGAAGTTCCAGACGTTCCAGTCCGTTTAAGGATCTTGCCTGGACTCCAAGGGTTTTGAAATTTGCCAGTACATCCGTTTCAATGCGTTCCAGACGCATTTTCGCAGTACGCAGGTCATCTGCCTCGATCCCAAAGGTAATGTATTTGCGTTTGGTGAGACCGTTATTTCCTTTCTGCAACTGGTTTTTTAACATATCCCCGTATTCCTTGCGGATTCCGTCATACTCGTCGCCGCGGGGAGGGATGTCAATGCTTCTGGTAAAATCCTGCATATTGGCCCGCTGGTTGATAAAGGTAAGCTGCACATGGATCGAGGCGTCGAAGTAATTTAAGAAATCGCAGTAACCCTCGAAGATCTGTGCTTTATCATCTGCCTGTGCAAGCTGATAGTTAATATCAAAAAATTGCACCGTTTTGGTGTAAAGGGTATCGGTCAGCCGGCAGATCCCATCCCGGTACATTTCACGGTAGGGAATGCTCTGCTGGACCGTCTGCGGGGCATCTGCTTTCAGCCCGGCAAAAAAACCGCCTTTTTTAGACGGCTTGGAACGGGCAGACTTAGTTTTGCCCTGCTTTGCATCGGCTCTAGTCTTTTTGGCCTGCCTGATGTTTTTTTGCAGACGTTTTTCCTGAGCTTCCTGCTGCTTGTTTTTTGGCAATCTTTGTAACCTCCTTCTTTGACATAGATTTATACAGGTTATCCGTCCTGTATGGACGGTCCTTCGGCCAGAGCTTATAACGGAGCCGGTTCTTCAAGATCTTTTCTGCCGGCTGCCCGTCACGCTCATACATGGCGAAGAAGAAAAAGGGCATCATCAGCCCGATCATCAAAAGTACAGCCGCCGAATTGCCGATCGCCCCGCGGGTAAAGAAATACACCGGAAGGCCGACAAGCCCGGCAAGGCTGAAACAAATAAGCTGGCGCTTCGTCAGATTGAAGGCCAGCTTGGTCTTAACTTTGGTTAAATCCTTTGGTACAGGTACATAAGGCATCTATACACCTCCCATCGTAATATAATTTCCGGCCCATTACCGTGCACCGAAATCGCGTACCGGTTTCTCCACAGCCGGACATTCCCGCACTTCCTGAGCCGCATTTTGCAGCCGTGCCAGGACAGAAACAGCCGGCTCTCTCTGACACAGGTATTCCTGGCTGTCTCGGATTCCGGCAATATTTTCCCGAATATCCATATCCACGTCGAACACATCTGAAACCGGCATAAGCCAACGGTCTGCAAAGTATTTCAAAGGATTCTCAAGCGCCAGCACATCATCCAGCATTTCATCCCCGAACTCAAACTTTGTTGTCAGATAGGAATACGCCTCCTGCATGGCTGTAATTTCAGCAGCTTTTTCAATTAAGGATTCCTTATCTCTTGACATAAGGCTTTCCCTGTAAGCAAAGTAATTCTGTCCCAGCCGTTTCATCAGGAGCGTATATTTGTCCTGTGCGGAAGGTTCGCTTGTGAAATGTTCAAATTTTTGCGCTGCATCAATTTCTTTGAGAAGATCGCAGATCGGGAAACTGTGTTCATGGTTATTTTCTTCCCAACACCATCGGGCTACATCCAACGGGTCCTGAAAAGAAAGAAGCGCCTCTACTTCCGCCGGAGTAAATACATGCTCAACCTTCAGATAATAGTGGAGTTCCGAAAGTCCCTGTAACTCGTAAATACTGCCGATGTTCTGTGCATCCAGCATATCCGCATGAACCTTCAAACACTCGTCCAGCCGTTCCATAAGCAGCCGCTTTGCATCTTGTTCTATCAAAATCACCCCTTTCGCTCCGGCATAGTCAGCGTACAGTTCACTTCATTGCCCCATACATCCCAGCCGGGTGTCTTTTGTCTTGCAAACAGTTCCACTCTGGGCTGATCGCCCATGAGTTTTACGATCTTATCCCGCACCTCGTCCGGTTTCTTGCTGTGCTGCTCAATATGGGAGATCACAAACTGATGGATTCCCGCACACTGGCGTTTCGGTCGGCCTCTGGTTGCCAGTAGGCAGACCTCCGCGTTTGAGCGGGTCCAAAAGCCCATACCATAAAACCAGCTATCCGCTTTCCGGTTCTGTTTGAGCCATAGAAAAGCCAGCGTTTTATATTTGAACCCCCAGGCATCGATCACCCGGAAGGCTTCATTAAGCTGCGGAAAGGTTGCCCACAGAAAGAGGGCGCTGTCTTTTGCGGCAAGTTCCGATACCGGCAGGGCACAGATTTCTTCAATGCTCATCGTGGGGTAATGGTTTTCCGCAACGCCGCTTCCATGTTTTCTGTCATAACGCCAGGGCGGATCGGCATAGATAATGCCGTACTGTTTCGTTTCCGGCATTAGCGAACCTGCTCATTCTTAGATGGGGCAGATTTGGCCGGCTGTTCTTTGACCTTACCGGCATTTTCCTTCAATGTACCGGTCAGGGAAGGTTTTTCCGCAGCTCCCTTTGTCGCTTCAAGAGTCGCCTGCAAATTTTCAATAGCCTGGCCGTACCCATCAATGAGAGCATCGTTGAGCTGCTTGCGGAACTCTGCCGTAACCGGCCAGCAGACATCTTTCCAGTTGCCGCCCTTATCCTGGGTTGCGGGCATATTGACATACAGCCCCTTTTCACTGGAACAGATACGGAAACCGTCAATCTTAAAGCATCCGCCAATCGTAACATTGGCAAACGCCAGCAGGTTTCCCATTGGAGCAATCGGACGCACGCGGACATCCAGCTTCATGCCGTTTGCCATTTCCGGCGTCTGTGTTTCCGGCGCCATTTTTTCTGTATTGGTTTTACTCATATATAAAATCCTCCTTTTTAGAATTGGTTTTGTTCATGCTATCTTGCATTAAATATGGATTTGGATAACGAACCTGTCTTAAACAGGGCAAAAGCCAGCAGTACCGTATAACCCGCCGTTCCCCAGATCGCGCCGTGCACGTCGCCGGACGATGGGATAGACTGGACCAGCACTGCATAAATGGCAACACAGATCAGGATCAAAAACCCCTGAAAGCCCAGGGCAAAAAGGGAACGCAGATACCCGGTTCCCATTTGTCCCCATTCCCGGTTTGCCATTGTGGAAAACGGGATCGGTGCAAGGCTCACGGTTAAATAAATCTCGATCATACGGCCATATACAATGACAAAGATCACGATGGACAGTACCCACATACACAGATTGATGATGTTGGTTTCCAGCCACAGTCCAATCAGTTCCCACATTCCCATTGCTTCAAGCTGGGTTTCCAGATCAGACAACGCCGCCTGCACATCCAGGTTCCCGTTTATGACACCGGCACTTTGCGACACCACATTTTGGGCCACATCAAAGACCGCCATCACAATCGTAAAACAGTTGGTGAGCAGGTAAGTGGCAACAAAAGTCTTGAAAATCCACTTGAAGATGTTGAATGTATCGAATTCGTGCATGTTGTTCTTTTCGAGAATCATCTGGATCAGTTCATACACCAGAACAAAGGTCAGGATCATGCCCGCAATGGGAATGACGACGGTTTCTGAAAGATTCTGAATCATGGAAAACACGCCGCCATTCCAGCCCTGCGGGGTCTGTCCTACCTGATTTGCCACATCCGCAACCTGATTGTTGACGGAGTTGAAAATACTGGTGTACTGTCCGGTGATCGCATCGATCAGGCCCTCTTTAATCCAGTCTGTTATCCATTCAAACAGACTGCCCATAAGTCAGCCCTTAACCGAACAGGCCGGAAAGCAGCGGGATCAGCGTTGCACCAACCAGAGCGATACCTCCGCCTGCCATAAGCTGTTTTATGTCTTTTATGAGAAAATATTTGCTCGAAATGAGCCTTGAAAAGATTAAAATAGATTAAATTTTGATAGATTTTTCTTATTTATGGGAGCCGGAACCTCTTTCGATGGTTCCAAGCTCCGGTATTGGTTTTAAGTTGAAATGAATTTCCATTGTGACCGTTTCAGGAGTACGGCAGTAATTTTCTGTTCCGTCTTTCTCCTGCGGTTCTGAGATAACGATTTTACTGATCAGCCGGTTCAGAAGATTGGCATCCAGTTCTTTGATGTCCGCATACTCGCTAATATCGTCAATCCACTGCTGGGACTGTGCATCCAGTTTTTCTTCCGTATTCAGCACACTCTCATTCTGGAAAAGTTCCTTTTTGATATCTGTCTGCTCCTTCTGTGTCTTCTCCAGCATCTTATCAAAAACAGATTCTGTAATCTTGTCATTGATAAGGTCATCATACAGTTTTGCAATCAGCCGGTCTAACGTTTCCAGGCGGTCTTTCTGCTTTGATACCAGCTTCTCCAGACTTTCCCTGTGTCCCTGTGTATCTTCCTCGCATAACTCCTTTACCCGGTTTTCCAGTTCTGTTCCGTCTCCGGTAACTGCTTTTGCACATTCCTGGATTCTGGTAAGGACTGCATCATACAGGTCATCAGCGTCCACCCGGTGCTGGGTACAATGTGCTTTCCCCTTATGGATATAAGTGGAACAGGTATAAACTTCATGCTGGTCTTTGGTGTGCGTCTTCTTCAACGTCAACGCACCGCCACACTCTGCACAGCGGAGTAATCCGGCAAACATGCTGTATTCTCCCTGTTCTGTCTGGCGTTTCCTGCCTTTCATCTTTGCCTGTACCAGATCAAATACATCCTGCGGAATGATTGCTTCGTGGGTATCCCTGACTGTGATCCAGTCCTCCGGAGCTTTATCTCCCTGATTGCCAATCTTGAAACGGTAGTACCTTTTCTGGGAAGCCATGTCACCACAGTAAACGGGATTCATCAGCAGGGATTTCAGATAGGATTCATCCCATACATATTTCCCATTTTCCGGGTCTTTCTTTTCCCATTTTGTGTAATAGGTGCGGAGTCCCCGTTTCCGGTGCCACCATGACGGGCAGGGAATCTGCTGGCGTTCCAGTTCTCTGGATATAAAGTTAATCCCATGACCGTCCACCGCCCACTGGAAAATTTTCCGGACAATCGGTGCTGTCTCGTCGTCAATCAGGAGATGTCCCTTTTCCTCCGGGTCTTTCTGATATCCCAGTGGTGGAACAACACCTGTAAACTTTCCCTTGGTTGCCTGCAGGTGATAGGACGCATGGACTTTCTTGGAAATATCTCTGGAATACATCTCGTTCAGCACGTTCTTAAATGGGGCAATCTCATTGTCTCCGGCAAAGGTATCCACATTATCATATAATGCGATATACCTTACTCCATGCTTTGGGAAAAACTCCTCCATCAGAAATCCTGTCTGTACATGGTTTCGTCCCAGTCGGCTCTGGTCTTTGGTAATTACAAGATTCACCAGTCCTTTTTCACAGGCTTTGAGAAGTCTCTGCAAATCAGGTCGGTCTGTGTTCAATCCTGTATAACCATCGTCCTGAAACACATCCACCACCTGCCAGCCCTGTGACTGACAGTAATTCACCAGTATGTCTCTCTGGTTGGAGATGCTGGCACTCTCTCCGGTCAATTCGTCATCTTTGGAAAGTCGGCAGTATACACCAACTCTCCAGGTTGCATTTCTTTCTATATTGTTACTCATATATCTGTTGTTCATCTGATACCTCCGTTACTTTGCACATCCTACGCAGATTTCAGATTACTGAACTCATAATCATTATACTGCTTATCTTTCATTATTGCAAGTTTATCTTTTGTTTTCGTGTCACGTATTTTCTGTGCGATCACCTCTGCAAACACTTCTTTTGCGTCCTGATCACCGTCAAAATATACTCTGATGTTGATAATTTTCTTCTTCACTGCCATTGTAAAACCTCCATTTTTTGCAAAAAAAGAGCAGCTAATCCATTTTTACAGATTAACTGCCCAGACTGTTGGTTACATATATTAAAATTTTTGTATTAACATTTCAGAAATTGGGGATATAATAAAGACAGGGATAAATCCCTGTCAGATGAACTGCATATTTTAATTTTCCCATTGAAAACAAGAGGAATGTGTGGTACATTTGTTATAGGAAAAGCACCCACTCCAAAGTGGATGCCGCCTGAGTTGACTAAATGGTCTTACGACCACCGCCTATCCTGTTGGCAGACAGGATAGGCATTTTTATTTCCTCTTGTTCTTCCGATCAAGAAAGGCAATAATCGCAATTAACAGGCTACCAAAAGCGATCAGTAAACTGAGTACGCCTAAGAATATTGAGATAATCTCATAAGCTGTCATATCACGCACCTCCTTTCTTTCATCTCAGAACCCCGAAAGGCTCCGGTCTGTAAATATCAGGAGGCAGCCACACCCTGTCACAGGTGCTTCCCCGTAACATTGCTGTTACCGGATAATCATACCATTATATTCGCCATATTACAATTCATTTTTGTTCCAGATTCACAGCAATCCTTATTCTGTATGGATACCTGCTATTTCCGTTTGATTGCCTTGCACCGGCAGACGGCAGACGGCAGATAGGGTATCTATAAAGCCTGCCGTTCACTCCAAAATTCTGCCGTCACCCATTCTCCCTTGTTTTTTTAATCGAATGGTATTTTCCTGCTTTTCATTCATCCGATAATCCAGTTCTTCTTTCATCCGGCTTCTGGCTTCTCGCATGGTTCTCTGGGAGATTCCCTGTGCTTTTGCCTTTTCATCCAGTTCCCGGATTGTGACTGCATTTCCGTCTGCAAGCAGTTCATAGATCAGTTTCGTTCCCCGTTGCAGTTTTGTTTCTGTCGGCTTTCCTTCCTTTCCGTCCAGAAGATCATCTGCGGAAATCTCATAAGCTCCCACCCAGCGGAATCCTTCTTCATCTCCAAGTTTAAATGCCATCGTCTCACCTGGAGGTGCAAGAGAACTTTTCTCATGGATCAGTACTCTTGTTGTCGGGTCTTTCTTTACTTTCCCGATAAAAAGCAGGCTTCTCACCGCCGCCATGATATCAATAGAACCAAGTCCCCGGTAAGTACTCTGTGTCCCTGAAGATTTATTCAGATGTCCGATCAGCACAATCGCACAACCGGTCTTTTCAGCGATCATTCCCAGTTTCCGGAATACCGGACGGACTTCATTTGCCCGGTTCATATCCACATCGGCACCGATAAAAGCCTGTACCGGATCAATGATTAAAAGTCTGACCTGATTCTGACGGATTGCTTTTTCAATACGGTCATCGGATAACGTCAATGCTTCCTCTGTATCATCAATGACCATCACCCGACTCAGGTCTGCTCCTGCTTCCACCAGCCTCGGCTTAATCGTATCTCCCATACCGTCTTCTGCAGTCTGATAGATCACATTAAAAGGTTCAATCTCTTCCATGTTCGGGAAAGTCTTACGGTTCGTGCAGGCTGCGGTCAGCATCATGGCAAAATAAGTTTTTCCCTCTCCTGGATTGCCCTGAATAATCGTCAGTTTTCCAAATGGCAGATAGGGAAACCACAGCCATTCTACACTGGTCTGTTCAATGTCTTCATAACACAACATCGGCACCAGTTCTTCCTTCTCCGGTACTTTCATTGTAACTGTTTCAATGATTGATTTCTTCCTGTCTGCATTTTTATCACAGAGGATTTCATTCCAGTCCTTTCGGGACGGTTTCAGACGGATGACACTGTATCCGTCCGGGATTTCTATTGCCAATTTCTCACTGGCTTCATTCCCTGCATGGTCATTATCCAGGCACAGGAAAACCGAAGTAATCTGAGGGCGTTCAGAAAGAAAAGCCATCAGTGCCGCACTGGAAATGCCACCCAGACTCAGGTAGCTCCGCTTTTTCCAGTCTTTGGGAAATAATTGGATAAAAGAAAGCAGATCAATGGCTGCTTCAAACACAAACAACTGATTATCCGTCCCTCTGTGACAGAATCCGTAAGATTTATCAGATTCAGCCACATCTCCCCGGTATTTTGTTTCACCAGTTCCCCTGCAATGGGCATATCTTGGAATACCGTCTGCATCTCTGCCAACAAACACCACATTATGGTGCTTCTTTTCTTCATAAATATCCCCACTGCCGATCCATTCCTCCACCATATTCTTTTCAATCCCTCTGTTTTCTGTCAGATATCTGATGATTCTATCATTATTTTCCTCTTTCTCTGGTAATCGGAAGTCAGGGGACGGGGCGGGGCAGGTACTGTTCCTGCCTTCGCCTTCCTCCCCGGTTAGCATCTTGACAGCTTCCGGAAATGTGGCATTGTAAAATTCCATCACAAAATCCACCGGATAGCCACCCCTCCCCTGACTGTGCCTGTACCACCGGTTTCCGGATACCGTTACACTGTCATGCTTTTTCCAACGGTATTCCTTTCCGCTTTTCCCTAGTTGTTCTCCCTGTGCGCTCAGAAAAGAAACAAGATCTGTCTGATTTGCTCTTATAATTTGTTCTTCTGTATACTGCATTTTGCTCATCCTTTCCCGTCTGTCCTGCTGACAGACTGTTATAAACTCATGTCATAGTTTCGCTTTTTCTTCACTGCCTGTTGTTTTGCATCACGCTCTGCACACTCTTTCTTTTTTTCATCCAGTTTTCTCAGAAGAGAGGTCTTCTTTTCTGGATTCTGCTCCGACTGGTTCAACGGCTGTTGCTCTGCTTTCCCGTTTTCTTCAAGAATCTCTTTCGCCTGAACTGTGTAAAATGTCGGGAACTTCACCTGCTTCTCCCTTTTTTCTTCTGAACGCCCGGAAGTATCTGCTTCTGCCATTTCCCGGTCACGTCTGGCAATATCCGCACAGCTCTGTACCTTTTTCACAAAAGTTAGTTCCTCCTGGTACGGCTGATTATCTGCTTTCAGCTCTTCGATCCCCGCCTGAAGTTCTTCTTTCTCCCGTTTCCATCTGGCAGTTGGCACTTTTCCATTTTTATCCAGATGTTGTTTCAGTTCCCGTTCACATTTGCGGTAATAATTGATTTCTTTTTTATGCTGCTGATAATATCTCTCCCGTCTTTTCTGAAAATAGAAATGGTTATACTCATCAATCAATGGCTGATTTGTTTTTATTACCTCTGCCATCTTTTCCAGATTCTCAAGTTCCTTTAACTGTTTCCGCTTTTCAGAAATTTCTTTTTTACTGACAGAAACAACACCGTTCAGTTCCTCAATCCGTTCCTGCAAGTCATCCATCGTTTCTATCTGATGTGTCTGAAGATAACTGATGGATTTTGCAAACTCCTGTAAATTGGAGAGATTCTTACCTCTCTGTTTCATCTCCGCATAAAAATTGGGAAGTGGTGGTCTGCCCTGTGTCTTTTTATCATAATAATCCTGCAGGCTTTCCAGCAGTGTCGGGTTCTGCCTGCGATCCAGCTCTGCTTTCATTTCCTCATAAGCTGTCTTCATCCACTGAATGGATTCTTTCAGAGAAATAAACATCTGGTTAAACTGCCGGATTGCCCGGTTCAATTCTCCGATCACCGTTTTGATTCCCTTTTTCTCCATTGCCCGGACTTCATATCCCTCATGGATGGTCGGGATCAGGTCAATCCCCTGTTCTTTGTAGGAACGGTGGTCGATTCTGGATGCCATGTGGCACTCCCTGAATTTCCCATTTACTTTCTCTGTCCATGCCCGCCGCCATTCTTTTAAAAGCTCCGGATCATTCCATCCGGTAGTAGAAACAGCATTGAACATATCTTTTCCTTTGGCATCCTTCACCCGGTTTCCATCCTCATCAAGAATATATTCCCTTCTCTGCTTATTGCCCCAGATTCCTTCCTCTGTAAAAGGACGGATTGGGACAAGCACATGGAAATGGGGATTATCCGGTTCTTCTTCATTTTCCGCTTTTCCCTCATGGACTGCCAGATCCACGATCATGCCACGTGCCACAAACTGCTCCTGGCAGAACTCTTTTGCCAGTCTGATATTTTCCTCAAGTGTCAATTCATTCTGCAGTGCAATGTCAAACGAATAGGCAAGCTGTGCCTTGTTGTTCCGTTCCACATGCTCCACCTCGTTCCAGAGTGTTTCCCTGTCAGTCAGACGCTCTGGCACATACTCCGGTGTCAGGATTTCTGTAAATATCACACCTGACTTGCTCGTATAATCGTGTATCTTGTTGTAATAACTGTCAAAAATCCTCTGCCCGGAAATATAGGCTGCGGAAGCGACCACCATCTGCCCTTTCCCTCTGGATACATTCCTTACTGAAAAATGATACAGTGCCATTAACTGTCATCTCCCTTCTCTGTCTTTTTTACTGCTTCTGCAATCTGCTGTTGATCTTTGTGTAAGGCGGCTATATGAGCCTGCCGCACAATACTCTTGTTGTAACTGCTGTTCTGCAGTTGATTCATCATGTCCTGGACGTCTTCCTGTTCCAGATCTCTGGACAGCGGAAATACTTTCTCAAACTCTGCCCCTTTGACAATCAGCCGGTGGGAACGTTCCCTGCGTTCTACCAGCTTCTTCCGCTGCTCCAGAATGTTTTTGTGGTGAATTGCTGCCTCCAGTTCCTGTCTGCTCTTTTCCATGTTGGCCTTCAGTTCCTCCAATGACATGGATTCATACTTTGGATTTTTTGCTCTGCTCATTTTCTTGTACTCCTTCTTTTTTCTGTAAACAAAAAGAACCGGCTTATTCATGAATGCCGATTCCTGGGTATAAAAAACTGAGGTCGTTGTCCTGTGATTAGGAAATGCTGACCTCAGCGTTTTTGAAATATTTAATTGTTGCTCCTTGGAATGAAAGTCTTTGTCACCATTGTCGTATAAATTTAAACTCACATCCCATATCAGGATTTCTTTAATTCTTCCATATACAGTTCAGCTATATATGCCGGACCAGTGCACCACAGCTTTGTCTTCTCATCATACAGTGCTTTTCCTGTCTTTGAACACAAAAAATCTGTCAATACCTCGTTTCTGTCCTTGCCTGTCTCTTCTGCGATTTCATCTGTCACCATAGTGATCAGAAGGTCGATTGTATAATTCATTTTTTCCTTTGGAATTGTTACTTCAGCCATATCTTCTCACCTTTCACAAATTTCAGACACTCAATAGCTGCCTCAGTTTTAAAGCAGTATTGATCTTTCAATTTATTCGGCAGCAACTGTCTGATACAGAAATCGTCTGCTACTTTATCACCTGCAGTCCCAAAAGCACCCGCAAGATAAGCGGTAAGAGTAGCGTTTGTTGCATCATCCGCAATCTTTCCTGCAATGATATCATATTTTGCCATTTCACGTTCAACCTCAATAAACATTTTTTTCTTTCGGTGAGCGGCGATACAATGTAACCAGTCCACATCTGCATTTTCAAAAATATGCGTTTCAAGATTTTCTGAAAGTTTGAATTCAAAAGTTGAAATATATCCAAACTTCTGCCCCTCTTCAATTGTTCCGGTTGCGATGGCTTTGGCTATTGAGGTTCTCAGAAAACTTTCTGCCTGTTCCTTTGATGTGGTTAAATAAAATCCCTGTCCAAAATCTTTTCTCTTTGCACATTTGGCAAGATCTGGCTCTTTTACTTCACAATAACTTCCATGATAGAGAACAAATCCATCTTTTAACTCAAGCACTAATCTCTATCCCCTTTCTTTGCAAAAATTCAGTAATATCTTCAAGCACAGCTTCATCGCCTTCACAATGAAAAATCCCATAGCATTTTTCTATATATCCAAGAACATCGGCTTCTTTAAACAAGTGGATAATCTGTTCAACAGGTAAATGCCACTCTTCTGAAGCAAGCCGGATTAGTCTTGTTTGCATAAAAGTAATCTCTGTTTTCTCACTCATTATGAATCCTCCTCATTTTCTTAGTCAGTAAAACCGGAATTGTTGATTACCAAGGCATATTTCCAAATCGACTAATAAAAGTTACTGTTAGTCCGGTTTTATCAATCATTGCAAGTTTTACGATTGCGCCTGTACTGTTTGCTTTCCTCCGTCGACATTCAAATCTGTTGCCGTGGCACCTGGATCAGCGCAGTTCACCTCTTATGTCTTGGAGTCCTTTTGCATACTTCCAAAAGAACCCAGTCCGCTTGAAACATTTACGATAATAGTTTTATTTTTTCTCTCATTGTCATACAATGCACCTACTTCCCCAGAATTTATTTTACCACGTATTCTTCTGTTCGTCTGTCACCTGCATCGTATCTGCATTTACCAGATAAAAATCTACCAATTCGGTCTCGTAATTGCCATCCGGATATACTTTTTCTAACACCAGTTCTTCGCAGGAATTACCATCTGCATCTGTCTTGGAACCATTATCGTACAGACAGTATCTCACATTTACCGTATTACCGTTCTTTGTTTCCTGCGTTTCGCTGACGACAGCATAGACTTCTCCCTTTGCATTCGCCGTGTAACTGAACGCCATATTTTGAAGTGTATTCTGCTCCTGAAGGTAATTATAAACTGCCAGCATTGCATTTTGAATTGTCAGACCATCATGCTGCCCTTCTGTCTCGTAATCTTCTATGGTATTTCCACTCTGAATATCCTCTGAATCTGTTGAATTCTCTGTATCCAAATCCGGTAATTCTGTAGTATCCTCTTCTTGATTATCTTCTTCATCTATTGTATCCGAAGACCACCACAGACCATCCATACTCTGCATAACAAATGGATTATTGGTTCTGTATCTCCGTTCACCACCATAATCTTCCTGCACAGTTATATACGTATATTTGCTGTCACAACCAGTCACCGTTTCTGTTCCATCCATTCCGAACACTACACTCAGACCACTCATTCCAATAATCAAAAGTGCAAATATCGCAGCAGCTCCATAGACAATTATCAATGCCACTTTGTTTTTACCGAATTGTATGGATAATGCCTGGCAATTGTGTCTGTATAAACTCACGATCCCCCAGATCAAAAGAACCGCCAGACTGATTGTAATAACAGTAATCGATATTTCTGCGAAACGATATCTCACTTCATATCCCATATCACGTTTTATACCATACCACAATCCATAGAAGAAGGTACTATACGCAAGAACCAAAGTAATGATACTGATCCGTATCGGATGCTCTTTTTTATCCGGCACTGCCTTCTTCAGTGCCTCTGCCATCTGCGCTGCCGCTCTCTGCTCTATCCACATAGCAAGCTCTGCTTTTGACGGATATGTGCATTTAGTATCCGGAATCCCTGCGTAACACATCTGGCTCTCTTGAATCCCTGTCGCATCTCCTGCTGCCATTGCTGTAACCACTTTCAGGTAATAATACAACTTCAACTGTGCTGGATTGAATTTATCTATACGAATATCTGCCAGCTCCTGTGCAGCCCGTTCATAATTGTTAAGGAGTACACTCATCCGTGCCATAACCAAAAGCATCTGATTCGCTACAGCAGGGTAACGGTGATATTGCTTCTCATATAAATACCGTGCATACTCATGTCGTTCTTCCGGTGTTAACCGATAGGACTTCTTTCTATTCTGTGCCAGCATCGCAATTCGCAGACCATAAGCCAATTCCAAAATTGCAATCAGCTGGCAGATAAATGCACCAAATCCCCAGATATCCGTTGTATACCGCACATAGGTCACCAACACAATGCCTAGCATTGCCGGAATCACGATCAACCATTTTGTCCAACCTGATCTTCTCATAAAAATCTCCTGAATTGTTTTTCTGAATATAGTATATTACCGCACACACCAATCGACCATATACATATTGTGACGATGCTGTTACTTACCATAACAGTTGCTGTTTCTAAGGTCATCTATTTATAGCCTGAGAAATAACTGGTTTCCCATCTCTGTCCAACAATGGAGTCAGTCCACCTGAATACCCACATGCATGATATAAATAATTCACACCAGTTTCCTTATCCACCCATATCTCAGTAGTAGTTAATGCTCCCTGAGAATATATTTTTTCAAATCTCTCTTCTTTCGCCATTTTCAATTTCCTCCCATAATCAATTTTTCGGTTTTATAAAAAATGTTTCTCTGTTACTTTCTCGATTGTATCATGACATACAGTTCCATCTTCGGCAATCGTCGATTTTCTGATAAATCTCGAATGATGCTTTAATACTCCATAAGCATACCAGTCATGGTTGCAAAATACTTTGCAGAACTATGCATAGCCATGTTCCTTACAGGTATCGAAATACAGACACCTGCTGATTTCATAAGTAAATCCACTATCATCATCCTGCAAAATTTCTGTCTCCCAACATACCTTTTTTTCGCCCTCCAGATCATCTACCAGAGACTGTCTCACAATCTTATAGCCATTCGGCAATAAATCGACATGCTTTTTTCTCTTTTTCCGTTACCATATTTTCTCCCAACTTGCACACTAAGTCATAATTTTCCAAACACTAAAACTTGAATTTCTATTTCTGCTGCCATGCCATTACATAGTCTTTTTCTCCAGTAGCTTCATCCAAACCGCTATACTGAATCTCAAATCCTTCTCTTTGATAAAAGGATATTGCCCGTGTATTTTTTTGATATACATTTAAGATTAATTTGTTTCTTTTTCCCTTTACATAGTTTAGCAAAATTTTACCTATACCTTGAGATTGCATTTCGGCAGAAACAAAAATACCTTCAATGTATTCGTTACTTAACCCTATAAAACCCTGTATTTCCTGTTTATCCTCGTAAACATAGACAGTTGCCTGTAATAGAAGTTCTTTTACTAACTCAAAATTACTTTTCCAATATTGAGCAGAGATAAAATAATGTGTCTTTATATTTGTATCTAACCATATTTCTGCAACTTTATTTATATCCACTTTCCGTAATTCTCTAATCATAACGGTGATGCTCCTCAAACTCCGATTTTCTCAATTTTTCAAACTGGAATTTACGAACTACAATATCTTTTCGAGAAAAAGATGGTTTTTGTGTGCAATTACATCTCCAACTTTTTTAGAAGCACTAGCAATTATTTCAAATCCATTTTTTTGATACAAAGATAGCGCAGGAATATTTTGACTTCCTGTATCCAAACGTAGTGCCCTGCAACTATTTTTTTGTGCTAATTCTGTAGCGAATTTTATTAGTGATGATGCAATTCCTTTACCAGACATACTCGGACGTACCATTAAAAGGTGAATTACCATTACCTCATCTTCAGATAATTTTTCTTTCCAAGGAATAGTTGCATATTCTATTGGTTGAACTTTATCAATAATGATACTTCCAACAATTGTTCCGTTTTCTTCATATACAAACAAAGCACCAGCATAAATAGCCCGTTCTGCATCATCTTTCGTTGGATAAACCCCTTTCTTAAATACAGTAAAGGCTGTATGATTCAGTTCATACTGGAAATGCTCATTGTAAGTATCTTCAATCGAATTAACATCTTTTAGTATTGCTTTTCTAATCATAAAATCTCTCCACAAATTTTGATTTCACACTTTCTTTCCCCTTATATGTCTATATCTGAAATATTCAGTCACAAACTTTATCAGGGATAGGCATCTGTGCCGCAAGGGGATCTTCCCCTTGTACGAAATCTCTGATTTCGCTGTATTTCCCGGTTTGAGATTTCTTGAAATCGGGAACAGCACCGCAGGTCGCACGATACAGGCAGATGGAATTGCCTGTATAGAAGTGCGCTCTTAGCGTTGCTAAGAGATTTATGCCGTATCCGGCGTGTTATCTTTTTTCAATTTCTTTTTTCGACTTCTGAAGCATTCTTCCAGTTTTAATAATTTGACATGTCTGCTCTTGTTACTCATCATCTGTAAATTCCAGCATCTCATCAACGGTGCAGTCCAGCTTCTTGCAGATCTTCTCAATCGTCTCCATTGATACATACTGGTTTTTTCCCATCCTGGCAAGAATATTTCCACTGATCCCGGTGAGGTACTGCATCTCTATCCGCTTCATATTTTTATCTATGAGCATTTTCCATAATCTGTTATAACTTACGCCCATAAGCAACCTCCATATTTTTCATCTGAACATATTTTGATTATATCACGATTTCGTTAGGTTGAATACCTGTAATTTTTGATGTCTTCTGTAAAATGGAAAAGAGGATGCCCCGACAAAGGGCAACCTCTCCAACCATTTACTTCGGTTTAGTCGAATGGAACCTCACCTTCCGGTGCTTCCATAAATCCGTCCTTATCTGTTTTCGGTGTTTCCGATGAATCAGCTCCAACACCATTATCCTTGTTCTGGGCAAATTCATGTTCTTCCACGATCACATCTGTAGTATAAATTGTTTTCCCGTCCTTGTCCTTATAATTGCCAGTGCTGATACGACCGCCAATCACAATCCTCATTCCCTTGTGAAGATATTTCTGTGCAAACTCTGCACTCTTTCCGAATGTGACACAGGAAATAAAATCCGCTTCCTGTTCACCGTCACGTTTATATCTTCTGTTTACCGCCAGTGTATATCTTGCTACTGCCATATCATTATCTTTTCCGGCATATTTGATCTCCGGATTCTTTGTCAGTCTTCCCATTAAAACCACTTTATTCATAATCGTTACTGTCCTTTCCGCAGCTACGCTGCCATTGCATATTCTTCATCATCTGTTTCATCGTCCGGCATAAACATTGCACATGCTTCCGGTGGATTGGTATCATCCGGTGAAAATATTTTCCGGATCATTTCATACATGATCGGATACCGATATGCGATTTCTTCTCTTGCAAGGAATCTGCATACCCTGTAAAGATTCTTTTTCATTTCTTCATCTGTTGTAAGCATGGCAACCAGATGGATTCTCTCCCTTGTATAAATCAGATTCGGGCATCCAAACCAGTTAATCAACTGCATTTCTTTCATTTTCAGTTCTGTCATAAACTGCTCCTTTCCGGGCATTTTGCCCTGTAAACATTGTCATCAGTTTCATTCGTCCGGCGGTCTGGCGTGCGTTTCCCTGTCACCTGCAGCCGTCTCAGACTGCCTCTGCCTGCATCAGCAGGTCACTGACCATAAGGCTTCGGTCAGCCGCCCATCATCGGGAGTGTCATTATAATTTCGCTCGCTCTCAGAAAAAGAAAGGTCATGGCATAACTCCTGTTAGGCTTCCAGGGTGCACTTATCGGTTGTCAAGGTTCATCGAAGGAACATTCCAAAACGTCCTCTGATTACTAGAGTCAAATGACTTCGCAAGATGCAAAAGATTCGTGATATTTTTTTGCATTTTTATCATTTTTTCTTTTACTTTTGTTAGTCCCTTCACATACTCTGTACTGAGACAGGCAAAAGCGGACATCTTTGGGGTAAAATTTTTAAAATAATTGTTCCTCTACCTATAAAGCCTGGGAAGCGGTATTTACCAACCCCCTTTTGCAAGTTTTTTTCGCATAAATGAAATATTCCCTCACTAATAGCAAGTTTCAGAGGGCATTTGGACGGTACTTTTGCAGAAAAAATTATTTTTCCACTAATCACACGTGGGAATTTGAAGAATGTCAGATAATTTTGAAAAAATCCAAAAAAGAAGCACCGACCGTTATAGTCAGTGCTTGTAAGATATTATATTCGTTTTTCTCAGGAAAGATCATCCCAGTTTTTATATGTTCCATTGTACAGACCTGTAAGTTGTTTTATTGTAAGATTTTCCAGTGGATTTTCTTCATTTATCACAATAGCTATAGCATCTTTTCCAATGACTTTTGTTTCCAGAAGCTCTGCTTCATAATCCTTTAATTCTCTGGATGACATTGCGAAATCACACTCTCCACTTATCACCGCCGTAATCCCTCTTGAAGAATCTGTTGCTTTTACTTCTATTTCAGCATTTGGATTTTGTTTCTGATAGTCATCTGCCAGTGCTTTTACCATTGGTTCCATTGAAGTGGATCCTTCAATCAGAATCTTTCCTTCTGACTTGTCAGAAAGGAATGTTGTTGTACTGTCAGCCTGAATACAATATTGTTTCACAATATCCTGTCCTTTACTCTTTACATAAGTCAGGAAATCCTGTTCCACATCTGTCAGTTCTCCATTATAAGCCAGATAATAATCCCTGCAAAGAGGATAACTGTTATTGTCTATTGTTTTCTCAGAAGGAAGAACTCCGTTGATTTGAAGTATTTTTCCATTCGTATCTGTTGCGGAACTATATGCGACATAACCAACTGCGTTTTTATCTTCTTCCACCTTTTTCAGAACTTTCTCTGTAGAATCAACAACTATTCCTGTATCACTCTCAGGCAGTTTCAAAAGATTCTCAAATTCTGCTCTGGTTCCTGACCCTTCTTCTCGTGATACAGCTGTGACAGCTCCCATAGCAGACAGATCCGGCAATGGCTCTTCCTCGGTTCCACATGCTGTTATTCCCGTTGCCAGCATTATCATTATCAGCAGAAGTGCAGATTTTCGGATGTTTTTTTTCTTTACCATTTTATACTGCACCTCTTTCCATCATTGATTTTCCCGTCTCTTCATCAAGGTTTATAAAAGCCACATTATCACAGGCTTCTTCTGCAATGCTGACACAATTATCTGCCATACGGTCAAAATTATACATGATCCCAGAAAAATATCTTGTCATAGACGCATCACAAACCTCATTTTTTACACGGTTTAAATGTGCCTTACTGTATTTTTTCTCTGCTTTATGCATTTTTTTCTTATTTTTAAAAACTGTTTCAGCCACTACAGCATCACCCTTACGGATTGCCTCCATTGCTTTCTTTAAAAGCTGCTGGATAATATCAATGCAGTCTTCCATTTCTGAGGAGGCTTCACTGGTCAGTCTTTTTCCATTGTTATTTACTTTTTCACATATCTGGTCAATATCTTCACATCTGTCTGCAATCCTCTGAATACTATTGTTTACATACAGTAACCCTGCCGTCTGCTCAGACTGTTGTTCTGTAAGGTTTCCGCTTGCGAATAATCTGGTAATATATTCTGTCACACTGTCCTGTAACTGATGTACAATCTCCAGATTTTCTATAAACGAACCATGAGTTTTTGAGTCTCCATCTGCTACAATCGCCGTTTTTAAATCACTTAACAGAGATTCTGCCAGTTCTCCAAGTCGGTTCAGTTCCTTAGATACCAGAACCATAGCAGCCGCCGGCTGTTCAATCACTTTCATATCCAGATATTTGGGTTCAAAAGCTGCTTTCTCTGTTTTGTCATTTCCACGGATGATTGTTGTAACAATTTTTACCATCAGCGGAATCAGTGGCAGCCAGACCAGTGTACAGACGATATTAAACGTTGTATGTGCATTTGCAATCTGTCTTGAAATCACATCAATCTCATTTCCCTTTGGTGAAATAAACTGGACAAATTTTGCAAACCACGGAACCAGGAAAATAAAAACGCAGCTTCCACTGATATTAAAAATACTATGCGCAATTGCTGTACGTTTTGCATTTTTAGATTGTCCAATTGATGCAAGAAGTGCTGTGATCGTTGTACCTATATTATCTCCAAGAAGAATCGGAATCGCACCGGTAAGCCCTATTACACTGCTTACTCCGTCCGGTCCTGCCTGTGATGCAAAATTCTGCAGAACTGCAATCGTAGCTGAACTACTCTGCACAACCAATGTCATGACCGCTCCCAGTACAACACCAAGAACCGGAATGGATGAAACTTTTCCCATCAGATCAACAAAGACCGGACTTCCCGCCAAAGGTTTCATGACTTCACCCATGATTTCAATTCCTTCAAATAAAAGTCCGAATGAAAAAATTACCATACCGATATTTTTAACCTTTTCTTTTTTGCTAACAAAGTTCAGAATAAATCCAACAAAGATAATTGGATAAATATAATTGCTGATTTTAAATGCCATCAGCTGTGCCGTCATAGTGGTTCCTATGTTGGCACCAAAGATAACAGAAATTGCCTGCGGAAGACTCATAAGTCCCGCACTGACAAAACCGATAACCATAACTGTCGTCGCTGAACTGCTCTGCAATACAGCTGTTACAAGTGCTCCGGCAAGTGCTCCCATAATTGGATTTCTTGTAAGAAATCCAAGGATTTTTTTCATTCGTTCTCCTGCGGCTTTCTGAAGTGCATCACTCATGCTGTTCATTCCATAAAGGAACAAGGCAAGGCCACCGATCAGACCAAAAACCACTTTCACATTCTCGTTCATTTCTCTTTCCTCTCCTGTTATTATATAAGATCTACATTTTCCTATACAATTATAGAAGACAGAAATCAAATCTATGTGAGTGCTTGTGTAAAATAGGTGTAAAAATCAATGGAAATCTTTATAATGTTATAATTGACTTATTCATTTTTCACCTGCTGACATATAGTTTTCATTACGATTTATTATTCAGTCTACGTAATACCAACATCGCCTCATTCCTTACATTTTTGAACGTTCTGTCCGGTCTTCCAAGAAAATATCCTTGTCCGTAATGAACACCTAATCTACACAGACACTCCAACTCTGCTTCTGTTTCTATCCCTTCTGCAATCAGAATTGCTCCTGTCTCATTACAGTAATGCAACAGAAATTCCATCATAATTTCCTTTTTCTTATGTTTTTGAATATCTCTGACCAGTTCTATATCAATTTTTAAGTAGTTTGGCGATGTATTTACTACACGGTTCAGACCAGAATATCCAGCTCCAACATCATCCAAAGCTATTTCATATCCCTGATCTGCATAATGCTTCATAATCTGTTGCAGAATCTGATAGTTTTCTATATCCGACCGTTCCGTTATTTCAAATACAATGTCACAGGACGGTACTCCGGCTTTCGCAGCCTTACGGTTTGTAAATCCCTGTATGAACGATTTATCCTGAATGATATTACCATCTACATTAAGAAATAATTTTGCATGTTCTGGTTTATTCGCCGCTGCCTTCAATGCTTTATTTCTGCACAATTTTTCCAATTTCCAAACACAGCCTACCTGTTCAGCAATCACAAACAAATCTGAAATCATAAGAGTCGTATCATGCCTGTCGATACGACTAAGAGCTTCATATCCTGCCACATCTCCAGTCTGTAAATTTACAATCGGCTGAAATACCGGATATATAGCCTTTCTTTCTAATATTTTATAAAATTCATCTGCATTTTTTACTTTCATTATTTCTTCTCTGCCTCTGTGAATACATTTTCTGTAACCCTATCAACCCACTATATGATATCATCACTTTTTCATCCTTCAATCAGATTTAAGTAAAATCATAGTAAATTTTCACCATTGTTCAGCCAGACCAATTCTTATATAACACAAAGCAAATACGTACTACCACCTGTTTTTTATTATGAAAACTATATTAAATGAGGCTCTTACTGTCTATACAATAAAAGCCTCGTTATATATAGTCTATGTTCTGATTATTCAGATCTTACTGTCTTTTTCACACACCAGTCTTTCATAATCCAGAAATCCCCGGATATACATTTCTTTTGCCACAATTCCCTCCATTGCATTTTTCGCTGAAATAATCCTGTCCAGTGTCTGCCACATCTCCTGTCCGCCATCTCTGAGGACCGGTTCCAGTATTTCTATGTAATGATGAATTTCTGCTTCCAGAGTGAACATCTCCGGGTCAGATTCAAGAAATCTTTCCAGCTCCCGCTGGTATTCTTCATAATAACTTTCAATCAGTTCTCTTCTCATATCTAGAATCCCCCTTATACATAAATCAGTTCCTGCTTGATGATCTCAGCAGCCCGGTTGCGGATATTGTTACAGTGGCATAGCCATTCCATAGGATTCTGTCTCTTCAGTTCCTCGGAAACTCCCTCCGCACTTCGCATCTGAGTTTCGATCAATTCAAAGCGTTCCTGTGCCTGTTCATTCAGATCTGCCAAATAACTGTCCAGCCTGGCGGTCAGAAGAAGATATGTATAAGTTCCAGATTTATGTTCTTTCAGATATTCCTTCCGAAGCATTCCCCATAAGCCAATCGGTCTGGTTTCCTCCGGGTAGTAAAGATTCGGTAAATAATAGTCTCCCACTTTTGTGTATTCGATTTTCATGGTGTCTCCTTTCGCTTTGCATGAAATTGTCATGTTATCTGCGTAGGATGTGCATTTTCTCTTTAAAATCTTTTCACATAGAAGACATTAAGTGCTTGATCCCCTGGGATTTTGCACCTGGGTTATCATTTCCGTAACCTTCGAGAAGGTTTACAACACCCCATGCGCCCAGACCTGCGCCCAGGGCGATCACAAGGATCTTCAAAGTATCAATCGCGCTTGCAAAAAATGCCATATAGTTCCTCCTTTAATTTCAGAAATTTTAATTTGTGATATGGCCGTATCAGGCCGGAAACAAAAAAAGCCGCCGCACTGTTTTTAGAAAAAAATCTGTTTCAAACAGCACGGCGGCATGGGGCAGGAAAAATCCTGCGGTTATTTACTTTTCAGGGAGAATCACGAATCCTCAAAAAATCCTCCTTTCATCGTGACAAAAACAAAGCCTGCCAGGGCGTCATGCTTTGACAGGCAGGAACAACTCTATAAAGTCTGGGAAGCCAGATCTTCGGCTGTGACTTCATAATTACGGTATCGTTCACCGGGACGCATCGGCATCCGGGTAGAAAGAAACTTTTCGATATTAAAAGCGTTCTTCTCATTAAAATCGGAAAGCAGTTTGTAATTTGGGTGTTTGGTTATATCGTATTTCCGGGAGAGGAACGGCCGCACACCCCTGATCTGCAGCAGACATTTGCCCCCGTCCATAACTGCCAGTTCATCCACCGACATCAGATCTTTGCCACATTGTCAAGTGATGAATTCAAGAAAACGGCAGCCGCAAAGAAAAATCTTTGTGGCTGCCGTTCTAATTGGCGGCTTGAAGCAAAAAAATCCCCGGTTGTACCAGGGAAATAAAAACTTTAGTATAGCCTAAAAGAGAAAGCTAGCGCCTTGAGGCGCGGCCAAGTAGAGTGGGCTTAAAGCCTGCGTCCCGAGCCACCCGTTTTACGGGTGGCAGCGACTCCTTGTCTGTTTATCTTATACTTGTCAATTTATATTATCCAATAATGTGAATTATAATATGACAGTACGGATGCATATTATAGAAACATAACTTTGAAAGAATCAAGCATAACCTGTGGAGTGACTCTTCAACGGATAAACTATTTTCACTTCATACAGTTCCGACATATGGAATAAGGAACACCAATCGCCCTCAATACAACTTTCTTTCTATTAGTTAAAAATGCACATAATCAAAAAAGAAAATCGACTTATTTTAGACAAATTCATTGACAAGTTCTGCTTTAGGTGATAAAATAAAAGTGAAAAGTCGAAATTTATATTGTTGGGAGGTAAGACCGATGATTTGTTTTAAGGTTAAGTTGCCTAACTTAATAATGGAGCATTTTTACCGACGCTGCCAGCTTTGGAGGCTTAGAATTAAAATTGTTTCTATTTGCGCATAAGTTAGGCATGATTATTTGTCTACTTATGCGCTTTTTTATTTGAATTTTCAGTATTAGCAGAAAGGAAGTGTTATACATAGATAACATATGGCTTATCCTTTTGCTTCTATTAAGTTTTTTTATGATTTTTAAGCCGGAACTTTTATGGAAAATTGAACACTTCTTTTCTGTAAAAGGCGGTGAACCTACAGATTTATATCTTGGTTTGATGCGGGTTGCTGGAGTATTCTTTTTTATTGCATCCATCATTTGCATTATTGTTTTGGTTTTATAAGAGAAGGGGGGCTTTTAATGAAAAAGCTAACACGTAAGATTGTTGCACTTACTCTTTCCTTGGTTATGTGCATAAGTTTTTCTAACACTACTTTTGCTTATGCCGACAACGAGAATATCAGTTCTTCTGCTGAAGCAAGCAAAGTGAATTGGTGGAAGATTGGCTGGATTATCCTTTCAGATTATGTGGAAAAGCTTATCGATCTCGATGGACAGAGTGAAAAGGATAGTAGTTGGGCCTATCTTGTTTCACCTAGCATAGAATATAACACGGGTGATATGGGGCCTGAGGTTTATTTTCGTCCAGAAGTAGATAACAGCGTTGGTTCTATCCGTATGCATGGACATAGGATTATCTTTGTCGATATTTTTACACAGATTGCACTCATCTTGTCAGATGCCTCTGGTGATACGGTAAGTCAAGCAACTACTGGTACAAATCAGTATATGTTTTATACAAAGAAAGCAGGAGACAGTTCTGGTACATGGAAAGCACAGTTTGTTTCAACTGAGACATACAAATGGCAGTTGTATTATGCCCATTATTACAATGCCAATGCTCGTTCAAGTGTTCCTATGACGGAAGATGGATTTTACTTTGGGGATAATAACAGAGTTTATCAATTCTCTGTTGCAGAATCTTACAGACTTAATTCTCTTCCTCCAGAGGTTGTTGATATGACACAACTTAATGCTCAATTTATTAATCCTGCTGATGGAAAAACTGTAGATTATCTCAAAGACTTTAATGCTGGAGATCAAGTTCATTTCTCTGATATAATTATTGACATTAGTTATGATGCGACTGAGGATGCGACTACATTTTATTTTACCGAGGATACTTATGAGGAAAACATAGGATGGAAATTTGCAGGAAATCTTCTTGACCAATATTCCGCTGGTGATGTTCTGAATCTAACTTTTGATGTGTTGAATGTCGGAAACTATCAGGGCATTACTTTTGAAAGCCTCGACTACTTTGAAGCAGCTTACGCGCATAATAACGGTGCCGCTTATCCCAATATTCAAGATTACCAATAATTTGATTTTGACATAAGGACTTATAGAAGAGGGCGTGTTGCGGATAATTTTCTGCAACGCGCCCTTTTTAGTATGCTTTAGCAAAATAAAGTTATCCCTTTTACTCTGGCCAAAGGAATAACTTTATTGCCTGATAGCATTAAAAGAAAATTGTTGTATCACTTTTGATATAAATTAAAAGTATTTAGCGTCTAAATTCTACCTTGACATTTCCCCAACAAAATTGTAAATAATCTTAACCTCCTGTGTCCTCTGACCATCAATCTTCTTGATTTCTCCAATCAGAATCCGGCTAATGAGCCGGTTCAGCACCGCCTCGTCCAGTTCCTCGATGGCGGCATAGCGCCGGATTTCCTTGATAAAAGTGCGGACTTCGCTTTCTTGCGCATCGGCACGACCTTGCATCATTGCCAGGTCATGCAGGCGTTTCTGGTTGGATTCCTGCTCCTGTTCCAGCGCCGCCGTCAGCTTCACAAACCGCTGCTCGGTCAGGATGCCTTTGGCCTTATCGGTGTACAGGCTCAGGAACATCCCGTCAATTTCCTGATTTCGGGCTTCCAGCCGCAGGCGTTCCTTTTCTGTCTGGGAGGCGTCCACCAGATACCGGTGCTCCATCCGGCGGCTGAGCCGCTGGTAGAACGCATCGGCATCCTTCATAGCCTGCGCCGCCAGTTCCTGAATGTCTTTCAGCACCAGATTGTATAAATCCCTGGCCTCGATCTTGTGGCTGGAACAGACCTTGCAGCCCATGCGGTTGTAGGTCTGGCAGATATAGTACGCCTTGTCAATCGGCTCCCGCATTTCGCCGGTGAAGCGGTTCTTCCCGGTTCGGCCCACTTTCTCATACCGCACCTGCATGGACTTCCCGCAGGTGGCGCAGTAGACCAGACCGTGGAACAGATTATAAAAGGGGCAGGAATTCCCCTGAATGGTCGGCCTGCGGTCAATGAGTTCCTGCACCTGTTCCCATTCCTCCGGCGTCACAATGGCCTCATGGCAGCCCTCGATCACTTCCCACTGGTCACGGGGAATAATGTCATAGGTGTTGGAGCGGATGCCTTTCTGATGCGTCCGAAAGACCAAATGTGCGCCCTTATAGAATGGATTTCTCAGGATGTGACTGATTCTGGCTCCGCCCCAGAAATAATAGTTGGCGTCAAACTCCGTGTTGGCTTTGACATGGGTGATTGGGATTTTTTCTTCCATCAGACGTTTGGAAATCCTCATGCAGCCCAGCCCGTCAAGGGCATAGTCATAGATTTTGCGGATGATTGGCGCTGTCTCAGGGTCAATGATGAGATGCCCCTTGTCCTCCGGGTCACGCATCAGGCCGAAGGGCGGCGTCCCTCCGCAGAACTTCCCCTGCCGGGAGCGGGTGGTGATGCCTGCCAGCACCTTTTTAGAAATATCCCGGCTGTACATATCGTTCAGGATATTCTTAAAGGGCGTAATGTCCATCTCCTGACGGGTCAGGCTGTCCACGCCGTCCGTGATGGCGATATAGCGTACATTGTGTTTGGGGAAAAAGATTTCGATATAGCTGCCAGCTTCAATATAGTTCCTACCAAGCCTGGATAGGTCTTTGGTGATGACGCAGCCGATCTTCCCCGCCTCAATGTCAGCGATCATGCGCTGGAAGGCAGGGCGGTTGAAATTGCGGCCCGTATAGCCGTCATCCACATAATATTCATACTGGAACATTCCATGCTTTTCAGCAAAGTCCCGAAGCATGATTTTCTGGTTGCTGATGCTCATACTCTCGTTGTCGCCGCCGTCATCCAGAGAGATGCGGCAGTAGAGAGCGGTGATTTTCTCATAGACTTGTTTTTTCCTGCTCATAGCGTTCTCCTTCTATGAACAGGGACACGATACCATTATAGTACCATGTCCCTGCCCCTGAATCAACCGTTTTTACGCAGCGTTTTCGGCCATTTCCCGCTGCTGACGCCATTCCTCGAAGTGTTCGCAGGTCTGACGCTCAATCAGCTGCTCAAAGGCTTCCCGCATGGACTTCTCCCCGGAGAACTCCCGCACCACCACAAAACGGACTTTATTTTTCTGCTGTTTGCTTTTTTCCATAGGCTACCTCCATAGAGTAGCAGGCCAGACGGCAGCACTGGCAACGAAGTCCGGCAACGAACCTCTGAAAACCTGTAAACTACCGTCTGACCTGCAAATCTTACTTTATCAATTTTCTTGAAAAATCTCGTTGTTTTCGTTGCCGGAGATAGAGATAGATATTAGAAAATACCTTATTTACAGGCTTTTTCCGTATCCAGACCGGAGAATCCCCGGCAACAAACCCGGCAACCAAGTGGCAACCATCCCGGCAACAGACCGCTAATTTTATGCGATCCACTCCTTCGGCAGTTCCAGCTGGCAGCATTCTTCCTCGGTCAGCTCCACAAATCCATCTTCGTTGCCGGGCAGTTCGTTGCCGGAAACGTCCCGTTCCCAGCCCCTCTGCCTGCCATATCCGGTGAACATCCGGGGATTGGAGAATGGTTTCCAGCCCGTCACCACCGTGTTCATGATCTCGTTGATATTGTGCAGCTGCCACCGCTTCGGCTCATCGTAGGTGTGGCCCAGCGCCTCCTTGAACAGCTGTTTGGAGCAGACCATGCTGCCGGTGTAGTGTTCCAGAAAGCCCTGTATCTGTCCGGCCTCGGTGTCCTCCGGCATGAAATCCTTCTGCACCTCCACCAGCTGGCGCTGGATGGACTTGCTGAACTTCATAGAGTAGTGGCCGCTGCGGTAAATCGTCATGGCCTCCGCCCAGACCTGTAAAAGATAGGCTCTGGAGGCGTCCTCGTCCTCCAAAATGTGAACCTCTGCATTCTCCGGGTAAATCATGATCGGCAAAAAGCGCCGATTTCCGGCCCGGTCAAGGGGCAGGAAGTCCAGTGTGTTGGACGAACCGCCGAACACACACTGCCGCAGCCGGTCTTTGGGCTGGGCCTCGTAGGGCGTCCGGTAGGTTTCCTTCTGGCGGCTGATAAAGGAGCGGATTTCTTCAATGCTTTTGGCGCTGCTGGTAGCCAGCATCTCCGACATTTCGATAATCCAGTGTCCTTGCAGCTTCAGATACACCCTGTCATCGTCCAGTTTTTTCAGGTCGTCACTGAACCACTCGTCCCGGATCGCCAGCAAGCGGAAGAAGCTGGACTTGCCAGCCCCCTGACCGCCCACCAGACAGAGCATTTCCTCATATTTGGAGCCGGGGCGGAATACCCGCCGGATAGCCCCCAGCAAAAAGTGTTTCAGCATTTCCTCCACATAGTCGCTCTCGTCCGCACCTAAGAAATGATGGAGACAGGAGCGGATGCGGGGCGTCCCGTCCCAGACAAGGCCGTTTAGCACGTCCTGTATGGGATGGTAGCAGTTCTCATTCGCCACGATGGAGAGCGCCGCCGTCATCTTTTTCTCACTGGTCAGGCCATAGGTCTGCTCAAAATAGAGAAGCAGATATTTCACGTCCGTATCCGTCAGGGCACTGGTATTCCTGCGCCAGCCTAAATCCTGTACAATGTCCACCCGGTCAGTCAAAAGGTTCAGGCGGATCGCCCCACGCAGGAGAGGGTCATGGCAGAACACCGTCCGGCAGTTGCCGATGGTGTTGGCGGGCTGGCCCTTCTCGGTGACGGACAGGCTTTCCCGCACCTCATCAACGCTCCGCTCCGGCGCTAAGGCTTCGGCTGCGCTCATGGCGGCCTGCCGGGTGGCTAGCGGTAAACTCTGATATTCGCTGCTCAATCTTCCTCACCTCTTTTCCATACTCAGCGACCACGGAAGCACGTTCCTCCATGCTGCCGGACAAGAGAATATCCAGCAGATATTCCGTGTACGGTTTCTTTTGCAGGGCCTCCACGAACAGCGGATTCCACGCTTCATCCGGCGTCTGCGGGGCGTATTCCTTCTCCCAGCGTTCCAGCAGATGCAGGTAATTGCACAGCACCCGGAAACATTTCTGCTCCGCCTGCCGGTAACGCAGTTCCTCGCTGATTTTTCGCTTGACCGGCCTCCTGCGGGGCGGGTCATGGCCTTTGGCGTCATAGTGGACAGAGAAATCCTCCGCCAGCTTCAGCGCCGCCTCCTTACTGCTCAGACTAAACAGACGGGCGGTAAAATCAATCACATCCCCATCTGCCTGACAGCCAAAGCAGTGGAACCGATGGTCAATCTTCATACTGGGATGTTTGTCATCATGGAAGGGACAGCAGGCCATGCCATTCCTGCCAACCTGCACCCCGTAATATTCCGCAGCCTGCCTTGTGGTGACAGACTCCTTCACCGCTTCAAATATATTCGATTTTCTCACCTCCAGGCAGAGAAAAAAGCACCCGTTTCCGCAGAAAATCAGGTGCCTCATAACTCCATATCGTGTTTCTTTTTCGGAGCAATCCGCCCCTCACGTTCCCAGCGTTCCCGGTTATCTCGGTCAGCGTTCAGCCTGCCTTTCGCCAGCTTCTCCCGGATGGATTCTCTGGCCTTCTCCTTAATCTGCTCCTTACCGGCCTTCTTGACCTCCGGCTGCATGAGAGTTTTCTGGATTTTTGCCAGGGCGTTCTGCATGACCCGTTTGATTTTGGTAATCACTCCATCCAGACGGGCGGCAGCGTAGTCACGCTCCTTCTTCGGGGCCTTGCGCTCCGGCGAAAGCACCCATTTTTTCGATTCTTCCACCAGACGAATATCTTCCTTGTGTGTCTCCTGCCGGACGGTATCGGTCACCACCTCCACCGCCTTGTCATAGGCCGCATCGGAAACATCATCTAACAGCGTCTCCACGTCCTCGATTTTGAGCGTCAGTTCTTCCAGCTTCTGCTCCTGCGCCGCAAGCTGCTCCTTCTGCTTCATCAGGATATAATCCTGTTTTTCCAGATAGTCCCGCCCGCCGTAGGACGGCTCCTGATCCAGATGCAGCCCATGCCGTCTGGCGATGTCAAACAGGATCGTCCGGCAGACCGCATCAAAGGTCTGCTTGCGGTTGTTGTTCCGGCCTTTGGGCTTCTCCGGGTTGGGGAGAGGGATGCCAAGTTCTTCCAGCGCCTTTTCCTGCTGGGGGCACAGTTCCCCATAGCGGTTCTCACAGTCAAAGACGTGCCGCTCATGGATGTGGGGCGTCCCCTCGTCCAGATGGAGCGCCCAGTCCAGGATGTGGATATGGGAACCGAAGCGGCGCTCAAATTCCTGATAAAACTCATTGACGATGGAAAAGAGCGTATCCGGCGAGACGGATTCTCCCATCGTGCCGATCTGGTAGATACTTTCCTCCGGGCAGGTCTTGTTGTTTTTCAGCAAGTCCTCCACAGTGCGGTTGCGCTCGGTGTGCCGGGTTTTCTCATTCCGGGCGTTCTGAGCTTCCACATAGCCGCCGTAATGCTCGTAGTAATACATCCGCTCGATTTCCTCAAAGCTGAAATCCGGCTGCTCCGGGTTCTCCCGGAACTCATGGGTGGTAAAGCCCCGGTAGCAGTCCCAGTAGACATTTTGCCTTGCCCGTTCTGCGTCAATGTGTTCGCTGTTCTCCACATCGAACCGGCGGTCATTGTGGCGGGGATTATAGGTGCCATGCTTGCCGGAGCGTCCATTGTGTCGTGTCAGTTTCAAACAGATTTCCTCCTTCCTGCGAAGATGTTCTGGGGCCGGGGAAGGGGCGGCGAAGCCGCAAATCCTGCGAATTTTGCGTCAGGTAATACCCAATACAAGTTGACGCAGGCATCAACTTTCCCTGGGCAAGGCGTTTCACCCTTGACCCGATGGGGCGGCTGCCCTCAACCTGCCAAGGCACTTCGTCCTTGACCCGATAATGGCTGCCGCCCTTAACCTGCCAATGGGCGTTGCCCCTTGACCCCAGCAGTGCGCTGCCGCCCCTGCACCCCGCCACAAAGGGCTGGCCGCCCTCTGTACTTCCGCACCGGCGAAGCTGGCTTCCACCGCAGGAACGGTGTTTGCCAGTTTCACCGGCTCCGTATCCACACATTTGCGCCCATAGGCGGGGAGTGGATACGGAATACGCCTGCGGGGATTGCCGGTCAAAACATCGGGTGCAGACCCGTCATTTTTCCCGTAAACACCCCGATTTTAGGCGATTTTTTCTTCCGTTACCACCACCTGAAAGCCATGCTCCTTTGCGTACTCCCTTGCGGCGGCTTTCCGTTCTTCGCTGTACGGAGGCACCAGCCGGATCGACAGCCGGGACTTGTCCAGCACATAGGTCACGCTGCCCTCCGGCGTGCTGCGCTCCAACCGGCACAACAGTGGGTACTTCCGGCTGAAATCAGCCAGCCTGCGCTTCAAGCTGGCGTTGAAGGTGTAGACGCTGGCAAGGTTCTCCGCCTCGTTCCAGTTGATGATGGTTTCTTTCTCATACTTAGACAGCTTCTTCATACAGATCCTCCTCATAATCGGTGTAAGATTTCAGCACACGCAGGTTGCGCTTGAGACGGCGGTACTCGTCCATCTCCATGCGCAGATGGTGATAAAAATCCTCGTACCAGCTTTCGTTCATCTCCGTCTCCACCTTCCGGGCCAGCCCCAGCATCCGGCGTTTGGCCTCCGGGTCAACCGTCAGAGCCGTCAGCCATTTCAGCCGTGTCACCGTATTGTGGTGGCTGAGACAGCCGTAAGCGTAGAGAATCTTCTTTTCTTTCATACTCAGTGTCATAATGATTTCCTCCATTTCTTTGCTGCGGAGCCATGCGCCCCGCATGATAAACTTGTTTCCTGTCCGCCGGTCTGCCTGCAAGCCGCTCCTGCCCGGAATTTCTCCCGGCGTATCGGCCTCTTTGGTGTGCTCGATTTCTGTCCTGGCGTCACTTCCCCGGAGGCCATACCCCTTGCAGCCGGTCATTCGATTTTCAAGGTTCTGTGCCTGTCTGCAAGAACCAGTTTACCGAAAAAAGAGGCCCTTTCCCGTATATCCAAAACGTCGGAAAAACGCTCGAAATCCGCATATTTCCACGCTTATGGAATCGTGCTATAATGGGTGTAATCACTGAAAAAGATAACGAGAGAGGGGGCTTTGGATGTACGCAAAGCTGACAATCCCGGAGCGGCTCAAAGACCTGCGGGTGGTGGACAAGCACCTGACGCTGGAACAACTGGCGGAGCAGACCGGCCTGTCTAAATCCGCGCTGGGAAAATACGAAACCGATGACTACAAGGACATCAGCCCGTTTGCGATTGCAACGCTGGCGGACTTTTACGGCGTGTCCACCGACTATCTGATGGGGCTGACGGAAAATAAAAATCACCCAAACACAGAACTTCAATCTCTGCATCTGAGTGATGATATGGTGGAACTTTTGAGCAGCGGCAAAATCAACAACCGGCTTCTCTGCGAACTGGCTGCCCACCCGAATTTCCGGCGGCTGATGATAGATATGGAAATCTGCATCGACCAGATCGCCAATATGCGGGTGGAGCAGATGAATCTGGTGTTGGAGGCCACCCGGCAGACCGTCATGAGCAAGTATGCGCCCGGAGAAGATGACCTCTATATGCGGACGCTGGAACTGGGGCAGGTGCAGGAAAGCGATTTTTACAGCCATGTCATGCACGATGATCTGGACAGCATCGTCCGGGACATCCGGGAAGCACACCGCAAGGACAAGACCACCGCCGACCCGCAGCCCACGCTGGATGACGTCAAGGAAAAGTTTGAACAGGCGCTCGAACAGGGCAGCCAAGAGGAAGTGGTAATCCACGAATTTTGCGACAGAATGCAGATACCCTTCGAGAAGATTTCCTCAGAGGACTTCTCTGCATTTTTGCGGATACTGAGCCTGTCCAAAATGCTCAAAAATCCCAACAACATGAGAGGAAAGGCCAAGCCGCAGCCGTACTATGCGCCCAAGCGGAAGAAACGCAGATAACAGGAAAGCCGCCCAATCTGTACCGTTGGACGGCTTTCGACCCGTTTGTGGGCGGAATAAAATATGTGGTTATACATCCGTTAGCTGACCGTTTTCATCAGCTTTTTCATAAACTTCCAGAGACGGATGCCATCTTTGAGGCCCAGCCGGTAAAAGAAGCACTCGCTTTCTGCACCAGAATCGAAAATAGAATCACAGTAGTGTCTTACAGCGTCCTTCTGTTCCTCAGACAATGCGCTGATTGCTTTTTCATACTCGTTTTCCAAGCGAAGGCAGTCCTCTTTTTTCTCCGTGCCGGTTTCTGCCTCCCGCCACTTAGCAAACTGGCTCTGCATCCGCTCCTGAATCATCAAATCAACCAATTTTTCTATATCTGTACCCATAAGCGCCCCTCCTTATGCTGGGCGGATATAATTCCGGTATGTTTCCAGGACGGAATCTGACACACCGCTTTTATATACTTTGCGGATGTCGGAGATTTCCTCTTGCTTCAGCAGTTTCAGCCATTTCAGCAGCTCAGCCCTGCCGTTGGCAAAGTTACAATAACGCCCATCGGCGTATTCGATACGGTATCTCATAGACAGGCACCTCCTTAAACAAAAATCATCTCAGAGAGGATGATTTCCTCTGCTCGGCTGCGAATGCTGTTCATGCCCCCGACCCACGCAAGCTGGTCACGGGCTTTCAGTTCCTCGGTGACACCCTCCGCCTCCTGCATCTGCGAGACGATACACGCCAGCCGGTCAGCGGCCTGTTCGTTCAGGTCAGCAAGATATGTCCAGAGTTTTCCCGACAGAAGCAGGGCATTGTACTGGCCGGGCCGGTGTTCTTGCAGAAACGCTTTGTGCATCCGGCCCCACCGCCCAATGGGGCGGCTTTCCTCCGGTAGCTCCAGATCGGGGATGTAGTAGTCTCCCACCAGCGTGTAGCTGATTCCGTTTTGATGGATTTTCTTTGGTAAATGCTCCATGTTCGACCTCCTGTATTCAGTTATTTCAGAATCCAGTTGATCGTGTCCCTGTTCATGATAAATTCAAGGCAACTGAACTCTTCACGAACAAGTATGGCATATCCTTTCCCAGCTTTTGAAAATTTTGTCCGTGGGATTCCTGATTGCCCTTTGTGACACTGGTGTTATACAGATCAATAGTCTCTTTCCCTAATAGGGAGTTCCAGCTTTTTAAGGTAGTTTCTTCTTTGCCTCCTAAGAAAAGAGAGGCGTCACAGTTACCGATGATGGTGTCCATGTTGTCTTTATACAGAGCTTTGAGCTGGCTTTGCGCCTGCAGCACCAAGCAGGCAGAGATCTCACGGCTTCGGATGGTCGCCATAAGACGCTCCAGGTTCGGGATCTGCCCGATATTTGCCGCCTCGTCGATCAGGCAGCGCACATGGATGGGAAGCCTGCCCCCATATACATCATCCGCCCGCTCGCATAAGCGGTTAAACAAAATGGAATAGATCAGACTGATCAAAAATGCAAAGGTTCCGTCCGTATCACTCATAATAAGGAAAAGAGCGGTCCGTTCATCCCCCAGCATATCCAGATCCAGCTCGTCATACATGGTAATTTCCCTGACTTCTTTAATGTCAAAAGGAGCCAGTCTGGAAGCACAGGAAATAAGGATCGACTTCGCTGTTTTTCCGGCAGCGAGCTTATATTTTTTATATTGACGCAGGGCAAAATGATCCGGGTCTTTCTGTTCCAGAGCGTCAAAGAGAAGGTCAACGGCATTTTTGAATGACTCGTCATCCTCACGGACCTCCATTGCGTTCAGCATTTCTACCAGTGTGGCAAAATTCTGTTCGTTTACCGGAGCTTCATAGTAGATATATCCGATCAGTGCCGTATAAAGCAAGGTTTCTGCTTTGACCCAGAAATCGTCTCCGGCTTTTCCTTCGCCTTTGGTATTGGCGATCAGGGTAGTGACGATCTTCAGAATATCTTTCTCGGAGTGAATGTAGGCGAATGGGTTAAAGTGCATACTTTTCTGAAAATTGATCGTATTGAATACCCGTATTTTATAGGGCTCATAGATGATCTTTCCTTTTTCATTACGCACAGGCTTTCCGTCCTTGTCCAGCTTTGGCGTGCCTCGCTGCAACATCTTTCCGCATTCCACAAGAACTGTACCTTTCGGATCGGTGACGACGTAGGAACTGTGCATTTGCATCAGATTGGGCTTGATGAAAAAGCGCGTTTTTCCCGAACCTGATCCTCCGACTACCAGTACATTTTTATTTCTTGCATTGGCCGGATTTTTGGGCCTTCCGTTTAACATCAGTCCTTCACTTTGGGTAAGAATGATATTGTTTTCCGGCTTTGGGTCCATAAACGGGGCAATATCGGCTTTATTTCCCCAACGGGCTGAACCGTATTCCACATTTTTGCGGTATTTCTTAGCGTCTTTCCCTCTAAGATAGACTGCCAGCCGCATAATGGCTGCACCGCATAAACCGATCAGCCAGTCCATTGCCGCCCCCGGCCACATATTCTGAAACGCAAGGGCAAAGCCTTCGGACAGTCCTAACAGCTTTTGGGAAGCGTCTGCTCCAGGAGCCAGACGCACCGCCTCGCCCAGCTTGGCAAATACCAGAAGAAACAGAAGATACGGAAGATGGAGAATGACCTGTTTTTTCAGTGTTTCTGCATCGATCTTCATCGTTCCGGTCCTCCGTGTTCTTTGTTCTTTACACGGTCACGACCAAGCGACTGTGCCAGTTCTTTGAACTTATGAAGCTGTGTAAGCAGCGACGGTCTGCTGCTGCGTGTAAGGTCTTTCTTTGTATATTCCTTAAAAGCTGCCGTCAGTGCATCCGCCTGGTTTGCCTTGAAATATACCGTCCATTTTGGGGGATCGGTCCCAAGTTCCTTTTCTATATGGTAGCGTACCTGATGTTTTCTGGCATACCGTTCAAAAGAGCGGATTCGCCCTGAAACTTCAATGGTATTGGCTCCGGGGTCTTTATAAGTCAGCCGCTTCATGCTGTTGCGCCCGACTTTTGGCATTGTGCGTTCCTGTTCCATCTTTTGGAGTACCGCAGCAATAGCCGCACGCAGTACCCGCCCTGACAGTTTTGCTGCCTGTATAGAAACAGAAACCGTTCGTTGTTCGAGATCTTCCTGCAAGAGCATCCTCCTTTCTGATAAAATCGGTATTTATAATATGGAAATAACTTTTTACCGGCTTTCCCCAAGAACCTGCTGTCGGGAAGCGTGTTCAAAGGCTTTTGCTGCCTGATCGACCTGAATTTTAGCATGTTTCAAAAGCGTCTTGATGATCGTAGCCGGGCGTTCCTGTTCCTCCAGATGATCGACCATCCCTTTGCACTCATCCGGGAGGTATTCCGCCATATCTTTCAACACATCGGAAAAGTTACCCATAAAGCCCCAGCAGCTATCCGACAGCTCCCCGTTTTTATAAAGCTCAAACCCATAACATTCGCCATGCAGATAGGAATCGTAAGCGGCGACTTCACTGCGCATCAGTGCGTCCGCTTTCTGCCGGATGGCGCCGGTCATCTTGTCAGCGTCAAATTCCTTTAGGGCATCTTCTTTGGAAACATAGATCCAGCCGACCTGTCCGCTGTCCCATTCTGCATGAGGGGCCCTGCCTGAGAAACTTTCTGTACTCATGGCAAGACCTGAGTGGTCGTAGAGATAGAGGGGGAGCATCAGATACTTTTCCGAAATTACTTTCTGCATTGCTTCATCAATCGCCCGTTCCTCTGTCTTTGGTCCATGCCGGAAACGGCTGCTTACAATGTTTACCATCCGTTCATAGCGTTTCATGCCGGCTTCATCATGTCCTACGGTATCTAAATACATTTCCCGCAGGAAGTCGTCTTTGTCCATATAGTTGTGATGGTCGCCCAGCGCATAGCGGGGATGGAAGCATACCATCGTCCCAAAATGTTCATCTACCTCACGGGGAGAGATCAGAATATCGTCCGGCTGCACCATAAGGGCATAAGGTTCATTTACTGCCATTAACATAATTGGCTCCTTTCTTTCTACAAATCCGGGCCGGAATGGTGCATCATCGGTTTTTCCCGGTGTTCATTGGTTGCAGGCTGCTTGACTGCAATGATCTCGCCGGCAATCCTTGCAAATTTTTCAGGGTACTTAAACTGCTCCCCGTATTTCTCCATCAGATCCGGGGAAAGGTCTGTAAAATCTTCCTCGCCAAGACCAACGATCAGAAAATTCCCGGACACAATATCATAAACGTGGCCGTCATCATCAAAGAGAGCCCGGTTCAGAGGCAGTCCCATCAGCTTGCCTTCATCATTGCAGATCAGAGCCACCGGGTCCTCATACGGATAGACCGCCTGAATGTCTCCACCCACTGCCGCCTGCAAAGATTTCAGACCGCTTTCAATCTCCGCAGCATAAGGGGACTTGCCCGGCTCTACCATTAACACTTTCATAACTGTATATCCTCCTTCTTTTTCATTGCCATACCGGGAGCGGCTGGCGTTTTTTCCTGGGTTTTTGCCACAGAGAGCTTCCCCAGAACGGAAGGCTTCTCCTGGTTTTGGGGCGTAAAAATACCGCCCTCCGAAACCTCGGCGGCATGTTCCGTTTTGGTCTGTTCCAGTCCTTCAACCGTATAACCAGGTAAGAGAGTGCCGTGAACCATAAAATGACGCTCATATTCTTTCGGAATTGGCGGGGAAATTTCCGTGAATAAATGGGAATAGGCTTTCTTCCGCCCGTCCAAGTATTTTATGGCTGCATTCTTATCTGTATATCGTTTCTGGTTTTGTCCGGCAATCTTTTCTCCATATCCCTGCTTCGGGGAATGAATACGGACTTCCCATGTCACATACCAGGCAACCGTAATACTCTGTTTTGTTTCCCTGTCATATTTCGTATCTTCCCAAATACTGCAGGTCATCTGATAGACCCGGTTGCTGATTTTCTGATCCGCCCTCCAGTTATCGGTGTCTTTCCACTGATTGCCGGTATGTACAATCTCCGGTGTACGAAGATATTCCAAAGCCCGGTTGATCGTCTGTGTCGCCGCTGCCTGCTGTTCCCACTGTTTTGCGGCAGCCACCACGAGTTCATAGGCTTTCTGCTCCCCGTCGATACTTCCTTGGCGCATAGCTTCCAGGCTATCGGTTCCCATTGTGATCAGAGTAGAAATGTCCACATTTTCACAAACTACGCTGTGTTCTATTTTAAGCTCTGATCCCGGCGTCAAGTAGTCGCCATATCGGTAGGCATGGTAATCCCTGTTTTCTTCCAAAATGCTGTTCACCTCCTGCTATATTTCCGGCTCATGGTTTTTTCTGGAAACCGTCTGAGCCGGTGATTTTTTATCTGTCGGTCTGTTTGCCGCAAGCTGATCCATCACGGAAGGACGGCCGACGCCGAACATGGATAGCTGACCGTCCGCTGCCTCACGAAGTTCAGAAACAGAGAGGGGAAGCGTTACATCAGCATGGGTCAATAGCTGTTCCCGTTTCAAATCCTGAATGATCTCGTCAAAAACGGCGTTGATCGCACGGCGTTCTTCCCCCACAGGGAAGGCTTTCAATACCTCCATTTCTCCGTCTTTACCGGAAACCAGGGTAAGGGCACAGTCGGCATGGCCTGCCAGATAATCCGATGTGTAGGGCAGTTTGTCCTTGATATAACAGGCAAAGGCTCTGGCTGTCATTTCCACGTTGCTGTCCCAATAACCGCCGTCTTTTTCACATTCTTTTCCCATGCGTACCGAATTACGGTAAAAATCAGTTTCCGTCCGTCCAATCTGCGGAGCTTCCTGCGCCTGCATCCCGGAAAGCATACGCTCAAAAATTTCCAGCCGTTCCCGTTCACTTTTGGGAATTACCCGGCCGGTAACATTCTTCTTAAATGCGCTGATCTGTTCCACAGAGCCGGGTTCGCCGGACAAAAATGCTTCCCGCAAGACTGCGTAGGTTTCCATCTGTTCCTCATTGCCATACCGTTTCAGGGAGGCAAGAACCGAGGAATCCAGCCAGCTTGCCGCATTTTTCCGGGTGCGTTCTGTTTGTGCTTCCGTGCGCTTTGCTGCCTGTTCCGGTGTTTCCGGTTTATACTTCATGGTGTCAATGAGTTTTTGGAACGGCGCATAGAGGCGGGGCTGTTCTGACAGCATTCCTTTTGCGCCCATCTTTGTACCAAGATAATCGTCAAGTCCATGCCACCATTCATGTGCCAGCGAACCGGCCCCGTGCATTTTCGTAAGATTGATGACTGTACGCAAAGGTTCATAATGAGCCGCAGCATTGCCGCTGCCTCTTGCACCAAAAGCGATAGCAAGCGTTCCCTGATAAGCAATATCTTTATCGCTGATCTTAAGGGCTGACGCCAAATCCTTTAGTGCTTCAAATCCCATGTTAAGGGAGGTCTGACGGTCGTTCTGGTTCATCCAGTTTCCAAACTCGCCGCCGCGGAACCCAAATGTATCAAGATAATGCTGTCCGGTGATCTCCACGCCATTCCGATAATCCGGGCCGGTACGTTTGACATGGGCGAGCTGGGGAGGGACAAACCGGATCTTCCCATTTTTGTTCCTGCCTTTGGCAAGTTCCTGCACCCATTTCAGGGCAGCTTCTTTGGTCTCAAAATTGGTCCGCAGGATCGAATAGCCTTTTGTCACATAGTAGGTACCGGGTTTCCAGTCCTCATTTTTAGAATAGGTATGTTTCCCGTCGTTGAAGTGGATCGCATAACCTTTCGGTATTTTCTGCTCTTTGGAAACACAAAACTGTTCCTTTTTTGCTTTCTGAGTAAAGTTGCGCTCAAAATATTCAGCCGAGCGGATCAGCATGGTATTGGACAATTTGTTTGTGATCACGGGATTGTCCTGTCCCTTTTTCGTTGCCCGGTAATGGATTCCGCTTCCCCAGCCCTGTACCTTTTCTAAATATCCATTGTCAACGAAAAAGCGGTCATAGGCTCTCACAGCATCCTCCGCAGTACGGACATCTGAAAGCACTGCCTGCAATTCCCGAACTGTTTTTATATATTCCTTTTGTCTCGCGGTCCGTTTTTCCGGGGTGTCATCCGTGCGGTAATACTGAGGGGAAGCGTTTAAGCCGTCCCTCGCTTTTTTGATAAAATAGACCACGCCAAGAGGAATCCCTTCCTCCAGTATGGCTGCATAGTCCGGCTTTTTCCAGACATTATCCTTTTTCACAAATTTTTCGGCTTCGCGCTCATTCATGGCTTCCAGATCATCTGCATACAGCCCGCGGTCTTTCCACAGATCTTTTTTAGCACCGCCGATCTTTTCGCCGAAATCTTCATGCACTCCTGCCAATCTTCATCACCTCCAGTCAGTGTAAAATTCTTATCGCTCCGGGGCAGGGCGACGTTCTTCGTTTTTGTGAAGTTGTGGGAGGTTTCCTGTGAGCCGGTCAGTTTCCCTGCGGATCAGTTTGTCCAGAGCGCCTAAATCCTCCGGTGCAATGGCAAACTCCCGGTAATTTTCATACCACAGGCCCGTAGAGATTGCCGCGATGGGCGCAATTTTCTCCGAACCGGATGGAAGAAGGCGATACACAGGGGCTTCGTCATAAAGAAGCATCTGCTTTGCCGTTCCCTGTGGTATGCGGTACTTATCCATATCCGGGTTCTGGGCTGCCTCCATATATTGCATATTCAGGCGTTCTTCTAAATCCTGGGGCATATAACGAAATGCCTGATCCATCCACTGTCTGAACATCGTGGAATAGTGGTACTGCCATTCCGTAACTTGATTCGGGGCATAAGAAAATCCCCAGCTTTTCAGAGCATCTTTTTCGTAAAGCTCCATTCCAGTCCATTCTTTCAGGCTGACCGTAGCCACTGAACCATCTTTGCGTTCGATATTGACGCCGCAGGGATAGAGGATATTTCGTTTTATATCCTGCCGCAGCGTGTCTAAATCCATCATCAGGACATCTCCGTACAAGTGACCGCCCTCTCTGCGATCCGTATGAAACAGGAAAGCCCTCGCTCCGATAAACTCCGTTGTTAAGATCATTTGATGAAGATCTGCCGTAGAACAATAAGCAAACAAAGCGTCGGAAAGCCACATGTGATTTTTCCCCATGATGGCAATGGAATCAGCCCCGGCATTTGTCGCCAGAGAACGCATATTGAATTCGCATTCCCTGAGAAAATCTCCGGCAAAAATATGGAGCTCATACGCAAAGACGGATAAGTCTGTATCGCGGATCAAATGAATCTGCGGTAGTGGTTCCTGATCCAATCAAATTCCTCCTTTCATGTGAAGCAGCTCTTTGACCTGCTCATTTTCCGCAAACGGCTGGCTATCTGTCCCCGCCATTTAATCAATCCCTCCCATCTGCCGGTAGCTGCCCGCCGGCAATCTTGCCGACAATCTCCGGACCGGTTTCATAAATCTGCATGAGGCGTTTTGCTGTGCCGCAAGGCTGTGCAGCTCCGCTAGTCCAAAGACGCACTGTGGATGGGGCAACATTCATCAAAAGCGCAAAGCCCTTTTCGTTCATGTCCAGCTTTTTCATCAGCGATTTAACCATATCGGGGCCGTAGTCTGGACACCGGGAAGCCTCGGCAATCATCTGCAAAGCGGTATTTTCAATTTTTTTCATTTTCAAATCCTCCTGTTATTTGTTTTCCAGCCTTATGCCGGGGCAAAGCTGATCTGGTTGTGTTTCATCCTTTTGGCAAAATCCGGCAACGAATAATTTACCCCGTCAATTTCTGCATGGGTGTCATCCAGACGATGACAAACAGCAAAGTGCCTGTCCCCGTTTCCATAGAACAGGCAGAGTAAACCATTGTCGGGAATGGAAAACAGCGCTTTTCCGGCGCTGTCTGTAAAGCAGATATGTTGAGATCCATTCATGTTGAAATCCTCCCTAAATTGAAACAGCCGCCTCTTTTGGGCGGCGTTGGTGCTGGCTGGTTTGCAGTTGTTCCCAAACCTCCAGCAATTTTTCATTGTAATCTTTTCCCATCCGGGGAGGGTTGACACTTACCCGGATATGACGGAAACGTTTATCCTCGTGGAGCATGGTCTTGATTTTCCGGGCATTGACAAATCCGGCAAGATCGTGGTCCATATAAAGGGTAACACGCCGGATCTCCGGGTGGCGTTCCAGAAAAGAAGTCAGCGCCACATGGGAAGTACCTCCCAAAGACAAGCGGTAACCATTCCATTTCCATCCCTCCAGCTCTTGAAGCGTTGCATGGGAAAGCGCATCAATAGGAGCTTCAAAGACTGCCACATGCCGGCTACCCGGACTTTGCGGGGGATAACAAAAGTTATATCCTTTGTCGCTGCCATAGACATCCTTTTTGAGATTGCCGCCGATACTGCGCATACAGGCGAACTTCGCTTTCCCGGAATCATCTTTCCCTACAAATACACAAACCGGTTCTCCATGATACCGGGCTTCGTAAAAAATCCCGGCTTGTAAACACTGGCGAATGACTTCTGAGCTGATCCCCCGTTTCTGCAAATAGGAGACCGCAGCGGTCGCGCAACGTCTGGCCCAGGGGAGAGAGAATGCTTTTTTTTCCGGTTCTTTTGATACCTGTATTTCTGCCGTACTTCGGTAAGCCGGTGTATGTCGGATTTCGCCACCTACCAGAGCATGAACCGCATCCACAAGACCATATCCCCGAATCTGGATCAGGTAGTCCAGCGCATTGATACTCCGTCCACGGCTGTTCCAGTACCAGTACCTTTTCCCGGTCACATATACCAGACTGTCATGTTCCTTATGCCGGAAATTAGGTCCATCCCGTTTCAGCACACCGGGTTCATGGAACTGCAGGTAAGTAAACAGATCAGCTTCCCGCGCTGCCTGAATCTGTTCTTTGGTTACGCCGGGCATTGTACCGGCACAGTGATTCTTTTCATCGTGCTTTGCCTCCTTCCTGTGATGGAATGAAAAAAGACACCCAAAGGTGCCTAACAGCCGTACAGATCGTGATTGACCTCGGCACGGTAATAGCTGTCCATTGTAGCCGGGGCATTATACAGCGCCGCCAGCAGATATGCTTTGATATTTCCGACCTTCGTCGTGTTCTTGTCGATACAGTCAAAGACATACTCTAAGTGACCGGAATTGATCTTCAGGAACCGGCTCTTGACGATCTCCCGCAGAAAATCATCTCCGGCGATGCGTATGTAAGGGCGTTTCGACAAAATCACTTCAAGCATAAGTTCAAGGGTTTCGTCCAGACGTTCCCTGCCATACCGTAAGACCAGTAAGTCATATTCGATATTTTCTTTGATGATTTCACGATATGCTTCTATCAGCTCTATCCGATCCATCCCATCCGTGCGGTTCGCCGCTTCCGGCTCTGCCGGATAGATTGATGGATAAGTTATTGATTTATCTTTTTTTGATTTTTTTGTTTTTAATGGATTAGTATTTAATTGTGCCGGATTTTCCTGTTCAGGTTCCGCCTGTTTAGGTTTTGCCTGTTCAGGTTTTACCTGTCTTGGATTTTCCCGTTTAGGTGAAAGCCCTATGTTTTCGGTACTTACAGGCTGCTCATGGATCGTATATTCAATGTCTCCCAACTGCCCGTTATCATAGCGGAGGCGCTGTCTGGTGAGATAACCATGCCGCTCCAGTTCCTTCAGGGCAGTAGTGATAGAATCCACACCGTCCTTGCAGATATGGGCGAGTCCCTTCGTGGTATAATCCCAATCTTCCGGCAGCGACAACATAAGTGATAAAAGCCCCTTTGCCTTTAAGGACAACTCCGTATTGCGCAGATGGTGATTGCTCATTATCGTAAAGTCCTTTGTTTTCTCTACACGGAATACTGCCATTGTATCGCCTCCTTTCTTCGACTATTCCGTTACAAGGCATGATCCCTGCGGTCATAATGGAGATGACCGTCAGAGACCTTCGCATGGTTTTTCAGTTTCACTTCGCCCCGTTCCTGGCTCTCTAAAAATTTCTGATAGCCGGCATCTGTAAGGAACAAGCGCATCTTATCGCCTTTGTCGCCAACAGGGGAATCGTAAGACAATACATCAAAGACGATCATGTGCTTTACTTCTGGATCAAAGCGTTCAAGTGCCATGATGTCATGCCCCTTCAATTTTTCTGCCCCTGATTGTTGTCTGGCCTCGGCGATCTTTTCTCCAATCGTCCGGGCTGGATAGGGCAGACGGTAATTCTTCTGAATATCTTTTACCAAGTCCATGCACTCTGCATTTGACAGAACACGAAGTTTTGCCATAAGACCTTCTGCCGCCTCCCGCTGTTCGGAATTATTTGAATACCGCACGGTCATATAAAGTTCATTCAGGATCTTTGTCTGATAATCGCCCTCCACTTGAAAGAGCAGCTTTTTTTCCATTTCGTTTAATTCCATGTGGATCTCCTTTCTCTCGAAAATGAGTATGAAAAAAGGGCGTCCACCTATAAAAGTGAAACGCCCACGGCAACCAGCGGTCAGACATAAAGCCGGACCGCTGGCACTATTAAATTTTGTCGTTAATAAAACAGCCTCCTTTTTTCTTTATAGTTTTCGTCAATTTTCAACTTGGAAAAGGAATTGAATAAAAGACGACAAACGCTCAAACCCCTTGAAAATAAAGGCTTTTTCTGTTTGTCGTTATTATACCGTAACGGCACATGCACGCTACATTTCCTACCAGCCACTAAAGTACAACGGCTGGATGCTCTGCTATATCGTTCCTGCAGTCGATGCCCGTCAGCCCTTTGCTTTTATCAACAACTTTGAAATCATTCTGTTCGCCTTTTTTATCTGCATTGTGCTGATCCTGATCTTCGCACTCTGGAAGATCAACCGGAAGAATCAGACTTCGCTTCTTCGCCAGGCGCATACAGATGCTCTGACCGGACTTCTGAACAAAGTTTATACAGAACACACGATTTCCGAATGGCTGCGCGAAAAAGATTTTGAAGATTTTCAGGCTTTAATGATGATCGATATGGATTATTTCAAGCAGATCAATGATACTTATGGACATGCAACCGGTGACCAGGTACTGAAAATATTTGCCGGATTTCTGAAAGAACAATTCCGGACAACCGATATCATCGGTCGTGTCGGTGGTGACGAATTTATGATCCTGATGAAAAATGTACGTCTGGATTACAGTATCCATCTGCACTTGCAAAAGCTCTATACAAATCTTCAAAATATAGATATCCCGGAACTAAATGGTCGGAAACTTTCCTGCAGTATCGGCTGTGCTGTTGCTCCAACGGATGCTGAATCTTTCAGCCAGTTATACCGCCTTGCTGATCATGCTCTGTATACAGCTAAGCACAACGGACGTGGACGTTTTGTTATTTACCACGATATCAAAAACCAGCAGAAAACCGTTTTATCCTGATCCACGCCAGGAATTCTGGTACAGATCAATATTCCTGTCATTTAATCTCAAAATTCCCGCCGGGCAGATCCTGTACCTGCCCGGCGGGAATTTCATTCTTCTTTATATCTCAGATACGCCTCCGGCATATCCAGTCATTTTTAATCATCGTAAGTATCCAGGAAATTATGTCTTACACCTTTTGCCTTGTAGCCGACAACCGTATCCAGATTGACATTTTCCACACTCTTGAAAATATTGCCCTCCACAAACGGGTTCGTCTTCTTAAGCTCTGCAATCAGCTTTTTGATTTCCATACGCTTTGACTGATTTTCTTCATTGTTGCAGGTTGTACAGGTATCGGTAAACTTACATGCACACTGGATAAAATGCAGATCATTGTAATCTCTCCATGCCTTGATGTCATCCTCACGGATCAGATACATCGGGCGGATCAGTTCCATCCCTTCAAAATTTGTACTGTGAAGCTTCGGCATCATAGTCTGCACCTGCGCACTGTAGAGCATTCCCATCAGGATCGTCTCGATCACATCATCATAATGATGTCCCAGTGCGATTTTGTTACAGCCCATCTGCTGTGCAAAATTATAAAGATATCCCCGCCTCATCCTTGCACAGATATAACACGGTGATTTTTCAATCTCAAATACCGATTCAAAAATATTGGATTCAAAGATCTGGATCGGAATCTTCATCTTCCTTGCATTTTCTTCAATGACCTTCCGGTTCTCCGGACTGTATCCCGGATCCATCACCAGGAACTTTACTTCAAAGTTAAACTTGTTGTGACGCTTTAATTCCTGGAAAAGCTTTGCCATCAGCATTGAATCTTTTCCACCGGAAATACATACTGCGATCCGGTCACCTTCTTTGACCAGTTCATATTCTCTGACAGCTTTTGTAAATTTAGACCAGATCTTCTTTTTGAACTTCTTGCGGATACTAAGTTCCACATGTTCACAGACATCATCTGCTTCCTTTTTCTTCATATCTGCCATCAGCCATCCAACATAACCGCCCTTCAGGCTGTATGCTTCATATCCCTGATCCTGCAGTTCTTCTGCGATATCCCTGCTGATCTGTCCTCTGCTGCAGCAGATAATGATCTTCTTTTCCTTATCTTCCGGCGGATTCTCCATCAGTGCATCTGCTGAGCTTGCCGTCGAATTCGGCAGGATTCCATGGGCGCGCTCGATCTCGCCACGGATATCAAAAAGCTCATAGGACTCTGCAGGAAGCGCTTCCATTTCCTCGATCGTAATATCTATACTCATTGATTTTCTCCTTATAAAAAGAATGTACCCTGACACATAATCCTCTTTATTGAACAGAAAGTTCCATCTGGATTGTTGTCAAATAAAAAATACGCGTGTATCGGTACATATCATAGCATAATCTGTGCATCTGGTCAAAGGGAGATCCATCCGAAAATACCGGATCTCCGCTTATCCCACAGCATTTTTAACACTCCTGACTGTTGCAACTCTTACAATACTCTTAACAGCACCATATGCAGGATCGTTCCCGCTGCAATACTTATGAGTGTGTTGTGTTTCCATTTGTAGGTAACTGCAACAGCAGCCACCGCAATTCCTTTTGGAAATGCGATTCCTCTCAGATCACTTCCCACATCTTTCAGACAGTAAACGATCAGAACTGCCATGATCGCCGCCGGAAGTACCTGCCCCAGCCTATCCAGCCACAGCGGCATCCGTCGCTCTCCGCTAAATGCCAGAAACGGCAATGCCCGAAGCGCGAACGTGCAAACTGCCGATACCAGAACTGCCAGTAAAATTCCGCCCGTCGTCATACACTTTTTCCTCCTTTTTCCGTAATGACCAGAATTCCGGATGTAATAAGAAGTGCCGGAAGCATAAAGCTTTTCTGCCCGAAGATCACCAGGCACAAAATCCCGATCCCAAGTCCGGTCATTGCCGGAATGTGTTTTCTGGTCTTTTCCCACTGATCGATGAAAATGATCACAAACAGTGCCGTCATACAAAAATCGATTCCTTCCATATCAAACGGAAGCAGCTGCCCTATGACTCCACCTAAAACTGCCCCTGCCATCCAGTAACACCGGCTGAAAAATGCAACCAGGAACATCGTATCCTCCTTCTCTTTTTCCGGGAGGTCGAGCGTACAGTTTACCGCATAGGTTTCATCCGTCATCGTGTGGATCATATAGAGCTTACGCCTGCCCATCTTCTGAAAATCCTTCAGAAAAGTAAGGCTGTAAAAAGTCTGTCTGCTGTTCATCAGAAACGCTGTCAGTGCGATCGTCACGATCGAGGCTCCACTGGATAAAAATGTGATCAGGACAAACTGGAATGCCCCGGTATATACGGTAAGACTGACAAACAGTGAATAATACCAGCCAAATCCGGCATTTTCCATCATAATCCCATATGCCATGCTTACGAAAATGTAGCTGCACATGATCGGAATGGATTTCAGAAAAGCATTTTTTCTGATCTGTGCCTTTGTCATAATGTTTTCTCCTTAAATTTTCTGTACAAATCGAAAAAGACGAAGGTTCCGAAAAACCTCCGTCCAAAATTTCTGTGTGTATAATATTTATTTGCCCTGAACCGCTGCAAATCCACCTTCAAGATCTGCGATGATATCATCGATATGTTCGGTACCGATAGAAAGACGGATTGTGTTCGGTTTGATTCCCTGATCAAGCAGTTCTTCTTCTGTCAGCTGAGAATGTGTTGTTGTTGCCGGATGGATAACAAGGCTCTTAACATCCGCAACATTTGCAAGCAGCGAAAAGATCTTCAGGTTGTCGATGAACTTGTGAGCTTCTTCCTGTCCGCCTTTGATCTCGAATGTGAAGATGGATGCTCCACCATTCGGGAAATATTTTTCATAAAGTGCATGATCCGGATGATTCGGCAGTGACGGATGGTTCACATGCTCTACCATTGGATGATTAGAGAGATATTCTACTACTTTCTTTGTATTTTCTACATGACGGTCAATTCTAAGTGACAGTGTCTCTGTTCCCTGCAGAAGAAGGAATGCGTTAAATGGAGAGATGGTTGCTCCCATGTCACGAAGAAGGATTGCACGGATGTAAGTTACAAATGCTGCCGGACCTGCTGCATCTACGAAAGATACTCCGTGGTAGCTTGGGTTTGCATCTGCGATTGCCGGGTATTTTCCACTTGCTTTCCAGTCAAATTTGCCGGAATCTACGATGATTCCACCAAGAGTTGTTCCGTGTCCACCGATGAATTTGGTAGCAGAATGTACAACGATGTCTGCTCCGTGTTCGATCGGCCGGATCAGATACGGTGTTCCGAATGTGTTGTCGATCACAAGCGGAAGTCCATGCTTGTGTGCGATTTCAGCGATCGCATCGATATCCGGGATATCACTGTTCGGGTTACCAAGAGTTTCAAGATAGATGGCTCTTGTGTTATCCTGAATTGCATCTTCTACTTCTTTCAGGTTATGTGCATCTACAAATGTAGTGGTGATTCCGTAATGTGTCAGTGTGTGCTCAAGAAGGTTGAAGCTTCCACCATAGATTGTCTTCTGCGCTACGATATGTCCGCCATCTGCTGCAAGTGCTTCGATGGTATATGTAATTGCAGCTGCTCCGGATGCTGTTGCAAGAGCTGCCACACCACCTTCAAGTGCTGCGATTCTCTTTTCAAATACATCCTGTGTAGAGTTTGTCAGACGTCCGTAAATGTTACCTGCATCTGCAAGTCCGAATCTTGCTGCTGCATGTGCAGAGTTCTTAAATACATAAGATGTTGTCTGGTAAATCGGTACTGCTCTGGCATCAGATGCCGGATCTGGTTCTTCCTGTCCTACGTGAAGCTGAAGTGTTTCAAATTTATAATCGCTCATATTTTTCTACCTCTCTTTTCTGATTGTCTGATGTATCGTGATCTCTATAGTGATCTTTCAAATTTGATAGTTGCATTATATCTACTTTTACCTACTTTGTCAATAGGTTAATAGGGAATTATTTTAAAAACCTTTAATTTCAATATGTTTTATCTGTTTTTTCTCCTGTAAATGCAAGAAAGAATGTGCCTCGGCACATTCTCGCGCCGAGCGCGTTGCTGAGCGCCAGTGACGCTCGTTAAGCAACGACCGAAGCGGAGCGTAGACCGCTTGCGACATTCTTCATCTTCGTGCAAGTGCGCATCTCCGGCACGCAGTGCCTTTTATTTCATAGGAAGTTCCTTTGGAATTTCCTATGAAATAAAGACGCTTTGGGCGTCTTTTCTGTATAATAACAGACACTACTGCTCATCGGTGATCAGCCCGGCGATCAGTTCTGCTCCTGTCACAAGATCTTTGATTGTCGTATATTCATTTACCGAATGTGCCTGGTACATTCCATTTGACAGCACCAGTCCCGGAATCCCGTTCTTCGCAAAGCTGTTGTTATCACTTCCTCCAAATGTCTCCACCAGGTCTCCTGCAAGTCCCAGCTCTTTGCTTACTCTTTCAAACCGTTTTACCGGCACACTGTCTTTTGCAGTCTCATAAGCGATCAGATGAACTTCGTAGGCGAGTTCTGACTCAGCTCCGTATTTTTCAGCCACCTTTTTGAAAGTATTTCCCACTTTTTCTACACAACAGATTGTTTTTTCATGGGAATAGCTCCGGATTTCTCCCTTTACGGTACATTTTTCCGGAACAATATTCGTTCCGCTCCCACCTTCGATCAATCCGATATTGCAGGTTGTCTCTTCGTCCACATGTCCCTGACTGATCTGTGAGATCGCTTCGGATGCAATAGCGATCGCATGAATGCCGTGCTCCGGATCAAATCCGGCGTGGGATGCTTTCCCAGTTACCGTCACCTGATAAGAGATCAGGGACGGTGCTTTATATGCCGCGCTTCCAACCGGTCCGCTGATATCCAGTACATAAGCTTCTTTTGCACGGACCTTTGAAAAATCAAATACACTGCTGCCCTTGATATAAAGTTCTTCTGCAATTGCAAAAAGAATCTCGATATCCCGGTGTGGTACTCCCGCTTCTTTTACACTGCGGATTCCTTCCAGGATCTCCACAAGTCCTGCCACATCATCAGCTCCAAGAACTGCCTTTCCTGCGGAACGGATCACACCGTCTTCTCCGATGATCCCTTTCTTGCCTTTGGAAGGCTCAACCGTATCCATATGACCGGACAGAAGGATCGGATCTCCCGGAAGGTCTCCCGGAAGATATGCATATAAGTTTCCGGCGTTTCCTCCGAAATGTTCTCCGGCATTGTCTTCCTCCACCTCAAAACCAAGTTCTTTTAACTTCGGGATCAGCCGGTCTGCCATCTCACGCTCTCCAAAGCTTGGTGCATCGATTGCGGTCAGCTCCTGAAATTCGTCAACTACTCTTTTTTCATTTACTTCTATTTTGCTCATTTCTGCCACTTCCTTATCTGCACGGTCATCGTCCGTCTGTCCTGTACACCTTCCATCACAGATGTCTGCTGCTTGACTCACACTTCTACTTTAATACAGCTTCCAGGTCTGCGATCAGATCCTCTGCGCCTTCGATTCCAACGGAAAGTCTTAAAATCCGGTCTGTGATTCCGTTCCGGTCAAGCTCTTCTTTGGAAAGATCCGCATGTGTCTGTGTGATCGGATAGGTGATCAAAGTCTCTGTCCCTCCAAGACTTTCCGCAAACTGAATCAGTTTTACATTTTCCAGAATGTGATATGCTCTCTCTTGGGAATCTACTTCAAAGGTCAGGATCGAACCAAATCCTCTTGCCTGCTTTTTCATCAATTCGTAGCCCGGATGTGATTCAAGCCCCGGATAAAGTACCCTTGTCACATGCTCCTGCTTTTCCAGAAAATGTGCGATCCTCAGTGCATTTTCCTGCGCCCTGTCCATACGGACTCCAAGCGTCTTGATCCCTCTGAGGATCAGCCAGCTGTCCATCGGTGCAAGGGTTGCCCCTGTCGTCTTGATGATAAAACGAAGCTGTTCCTGAATGTCCTCGCGGTTTGTTATCAGGAAACCTGCAAGTGTGTCATTATGTCCACCCAGATATTTTGTCCCGCTATGCACAACAATGTCAGCACCAAGTTTCAGCGGATTCTGGAAATATGGTGATAAAAAGGTATTGTCCACGATCAGAAGAAGATCATGTTTTTTTGCTTTCTTTAAAAGTTCTTCCAGATCGGATACACGCATCATCGGATTGGTCGGTGTCTCTGCATAAATTGCTTTTGTGTTATCCTGGATATAATCCTCTACATCCACACTGCTTAAATCCACGCTGGTAAATGTCAGTCCATTTTTCACATTGATGCTGTGGAACAGACGGACGCTTCCTCCGTAAAGATCCTCATCAATGATGATGTGATCGCCCGGTTTGAAAATCTCCATCAGAGCAGTGATCGCTGCCATTCCTGTCGAAAATGCCAGTGCATCGATTCCTTCTTCCAGTGATGCTACGATCTTCTCAAGATGTTCTCTCGTCGGATTCTGTAATCTGGAATAGTCATAACCACTGCCTCCACCTACTCTGTCTCTCGCAAATGTTGCAGACTGATAGATTGGATAACTGATCGCCCCATATATTTCATCCTTATTATCGTCAGCCAGATGCTGACATCGTGTATCGATTCCATACTTCATGTTTGTCTACTTCTCCTGTCTCTTGTAATCCGTAATATGAAAGCTCAAAATTATATTGACCTCTCTGATACCAGCTTTCTCTCCTGATATCAGTCAATTTCGCTATTTACTTTACAATATCTTTCCATCGAAATCCAGTTTTCTTTTTTATTTTTCAAAAAATTCTTTTCCGGGCATTTACGCAAGTTCTTTCTCAGTCATCACACATTCAAACTCTCCGGAGCCGCTTACCTGTGAATAATCCGGTGTATAGCCAAGCTTTTCATAAAATCCAAGGGCTGCCTTTCTGGAATTGATATAGATTTTTGTCACACCTTTTTCGCGCATCCAGTTTTCCGCCTCAATGATCCCTGCCTGTCCGTAATGCTTTCCCCTGTAGGATTCCAGTGTTGCCACGCGCTCAATTTTTCCGGTATGTTCATCCAGATAATGCAGCCTGCAGGTGGATACCGGATAAATTCCGTCCATAACCAGAATATATTCATCCTCCGGTGTGTCATCTGAAAATTCTCCCTCAAGCGGGATCTTAAATCCCAGGCACATTGCCTGTGTCCGCACATAATGTACGCCGGCTCTCTGCCATTCTTCTGTTACTCTGACTGCTTTCATCATTCATTCCCCACTTTCTTTATTTTCCGGATAATTTTTCTTTTATCCTGTTGGAAAAATCGACTGATCCCTCAGCCGATTTTGTTTTTCTCTTAAATTGAATAATCCGGTTCTTCCATCCGGTTGATCTTTGTAAAGAACTCTTTGACACGTTCGTTCTTCGGATTTCCAAACACTTCTCTCGGCGTTCCGTCTTCCAGGATCTTTCCTCCGTCCAGGAAGATCACTCTGGTTGCAACGTTTCGTACAAAACTCATCTCATGGGACACCAGAAGCATTGTATATCCTTCATTTGCCGCTTTTTTGATCGTATCCAGAACTTCTCCGACAAGCTCCGGATCCAGTGCAGATGTCGGCTCATCCAGAAGTAAAAGCTTTGGCTCCATTGCAAGTGCTCTTGCGATTGCAACTCTCTGCTGCTGGCCACCTGACATATGTCTCGGATAATGGTTTGCGTGATCCAGAAGACCTACATTTTTAAGCTGCTCTCTCGCAATCCTTTCCGCTTCCTCTTTTTTCATCTTCTTTACCACGATCAGCCCCTCCATTACATTCTGAAGTGCTGTCTTCTTTGAAAAAAGATTGAAATTCTGGAACACCATGCTGGTCTTTTTCCGGAGCTCTGTCAGATCTTTTCCGTGAATATGTGCCAGATCCTGTGTTTCACCGTCAATCGTTATAGTTCCGGTTTCCGGTTTTTCCAGTCTGTCCACACATCTTAAAAATGTGGATTTCCCCGTTCCTGAAGGTCCGATGATCGCCACAACATCTCCCTGATTGATGGTAAGATCGATCCCATCAAGAACCTTATTGTTTTTAAATGTTTTTGATATATTTTTGATTTCGATCATACCTTATTCCACCTCTGTATCTCTGATATCTAAAAGTGCCGGTGCATCTTCCGGTACGCGGAGTTTCTTCTCCAGATAGCTGATCACTCTCTCCAGTACGAAAGTAATTACCCAGTAAATAATTGCCAGTGAAATATACACTTCAAAGTAACGGTAATTTCTTCCCGCAAGGATCTTTCCTTCTGCGGTCATCTCCACTACAGAACAGACAAATGCAAGAGAAGTTCCTTTGATCAGTCCGATAAATGCATTTCCCAGGGATGGGAGTGCTACCACGATTGCCTCCGGAAGGATGATCCTTATCAATGCCTGGAAATAATTCATTCCCAAAGCGCTTGCTGCCTCAACCTGTCCTTTATCTACTGATTCGAGAGAAGCACGGATGATTTCTGCGTTGAATGCGGATTCATTGAGTGCCAGCGCAACGAATGCATATACGATCGGTGCGACTCCATTGACATTGTAGTTGGTTCCACATTTAAAGTTGATATATTTCAGAATCATCGGAATACCGAAATAGGTCACATATAACTGAACCAGGATCGGCGTTCCGCGGATAACCGAGATATAGATACTTACCAGCTGTTTCAGTACCGGTACCTTTTTAATCTTCACAAGTGCAAGGAGCAGTCCCAGGATGAGACTGGCGATCATTGCTGTGACAGCCAGTTCCATTGTAACCGGAAGATATTTTAAAAGTAGCGGTATCTGTGTAAATACCAGTTTTCCATCAAATAATTTACCCATTAGTTAATCGTCTCCTCGAACTTATCATCCTCCGGTGCGGCATCCTGACCATACCATTTCTTACTGATCTCAGTCAGCGTTCCGTCTTCCTTCAGCTCCTTCAGTGCTTTGTCTACCTGTTCTCTTAAATCTTTCTGGTCCTGTGGGAAAATAAAGTATGCATAAGAGTTTTCGGCAATCATTTTTGCTTCATCTTCCGGAATATCATTTTTCTGCACTTCATAGTTAAATTCTTCCATGTAAGAGTTATACATTGCAAGATCGATGATCGTAAAATCCTGTGATCCGTCTGCTACATGCTGTAAAAATACAGATGTATCTGCATCCGAGTAAGTAATATTGATCGCTTTATCCGGATTCTTTTCATTCCATGCTTCTACTGCATTGGATACGCTGATTCCTGTACCACCTTCAAAAGAAAGTCCGGCTGCATCTTCAAATGATTTGATCTCTTTTCCACCTTTCTTTGTTACGAATACATAGCTGATCTTGTCATATGGATAAGAGTAAAGATAACTTGCCCCACGTTCTTCGTTGTAAGAGAAGTTGTTGACTCCGATCTGATAATTTCCACTGTTCAGTCCGGAAAGTACAGATCCAAAATCAGTCACTTCGTATTCCAGTTCATAATCCGGGAGCTTATCAAAAACTGCATTCAGTACATCCACATCGTATCCTGCCGGCTTGTCATCATCGCCTACATAGACATATGGTTTTGCGTTTGCTCCGGTTGCTGCTTTGATCACTGTCTTTCCACTGTCTGAAGAGCTGTCCTTTGAAGCGCTTCCGGAAGAAGATCCGCATCCTGTAGCCAGAACTCCTGCTGCCAGTGTAACTGCTAAAATGCTTGCCAACTTTTTCATAATATTTTTCCCTCGTCTTTCGTCTGTTATTTTTCTGCTTTAAATTTGTGTGCCGGATCTTTACTGAGTGATTCTCTTCCTGTCGGTGTCTTCCAGATAGTATCCCAGTCCGTTTCCTGCACCACGATATCATAATATGTATTTTCCCAATACTCTTCATCTGCTTCATTCAGATCGACAGATGCCGCAAAATCCTTAAAATATGTGTTATGTCTGAATGCAGGGATCTGATACAGATCTCTTGCATAGCCCCACAGATTCGGGTAATCTACCAGACGATGCTTGCAAGGTCCGATATTTCTTGAATAAGACACATCCAGTCTTGCGATGGTTGTATAAAGACGGATATCACTGTCTGTCACATAATCTCCAAATAAGAATCTCTTGTCTGCAAGTCTTTCCTCCATTGCATCAAGCCCTGCGAAAAATGTCTCATATCCATCGGCAAATGCCTGTAAGGATTCAGCAAACTGCGCACGATAAACAGCATTGTTCACATTTTCAAAGAGCCATTTGTTCAGCTTATCAATCTCCGGTCTTAATTCTTCAGGGTAAAGATCCGGTGCTCCCTTTTTATGGAACGGCCTGAACGCTGTTTCCAGATGATTTGTAAGCCAGTGGTAATCATTATTTACCACTTTTTTTGTCTTATAATCTACAAATGCCGGAACAGTTGTACGTCCGGTGTATTCTTCATCCGCATTGTAGTAAAGCTCACTTAAGAACTGTGCGCCCGTTTCCGGATTGATATGATCCGGAGAATTTACAAATTCCCATCCAAGATTTTCTTCCCGGTCTGTCCAGTCTACGATCTCAACCTTCACTGCATCCTCAAGTCCGAGAAGTTCTCTTGCGATCGCTGCTCGATTGGACCAGTTGCATCCTTTTGCCCAGAAAAGAATATATCTGTCTTTTTCCACCGGATTTTTCCCTTCTCCAAACCCTTCTGTGAAGCGGTTTGGCTGACGATGGAAATTTCCATATTCATCAATTTCCTGTGCGGTCTCTCTCGGTCTTACTCTGATCTGTCTTCCATTTACATCTACATATTCAAAATCTGCCATGATTCGTTCCTCCTACTGTTCTTCTGCCTTAAATTTATTGCCCGGATCGCTGCTCAGATGTGCACGGTCATGCGGTGCACCCCAGTATGCATCAAAATTGATCTCATCCAGAAATCTTGCATTGAAAGATTCAAAAAATAATGCGCCGACCTTCTTGTTGTTGGGATTTGCAAAATCCTTAAAGTAGGTGTTGTTTCTGAATGCCGGAATCTGATACAGGTCTCTTGCATATCCCCACAGATTCGGATAATCGATCAGACGGTGTTTGGTATGTCCAAGCTGCCAGGTATAACGGATATCCAGTCTTGCCAGTGTTACATAAAGTCTTACATCACTGTCTGTCACATAATCCCCAAAAAGAAATCTTTTGTCTTCCAGACGTTTTTCCAGAATATCCATTGCTGCGTAGAAGGAATTGTATGCATCCCAGTAAGCTTCCTTTGATCTTGCAAATGTTGCTTTATAGACACCGTTGTTGATGTTGTCAAAGAGCCAGTCATTCATCTCATCGATGTCTTTTCTGAGCTCTTCCGGATAAAGATCCGGTGCTCCTTTTTTGTGGAACGGTTTAAAATCTACTTCAAAATAATTGGTAAGCCAGGTGTAATCGTTATTTACAACTTTTCCTGTCTTGGTATCGATCAGAGCCGGTACCGTTGTTCTTCCTGTATAATCATCATCTGCTTTGTAATATGCTTCACTTAAAAACTGGATTCCAAGGACCGGATCAATATGATCTTTGTCGTATACAAATTCCCATCCAAGATTCTTCTCATGCTTTTCATGATCAACCATGTTGACACTGATCGCATCTTCCAGTCCAAGAAGTTCTCTTACGATCGATGCTCTGTTGGACCAGTGGCAAAGCTTTGCCCATACCAGATGGTATCTTCCTTTTTCTACCGGATTCCTTCCTTCTCCAAATCCTTCTGTAAAATGATTTGGCTGACGGACAAAATATCCGTTCTCATCTATCTCCGATACAACTTCCTGCGGACGTACACGGATCTTTCTTCCATTTACTACTTCATAATCAAATTCTGCCATTACTTCTTCCTCCGTTCATATTTATCAGTACTGGTTATTTTGTATAACCTTTATTTCCTATCAACTTAGTTGGTATAATACCATCTATTACCTACTAAGTCAATAGGTTATTTTGTTTTTTTGTTTTTTCCTTGAAACACATATAACCCTACGGTATAATAGGTAAAAAAGAATGTGCCTCGGCACATTCTCGCGCCGAGCGCGGTCGCTTGCGACATTCTTCATCTTCGTGCGAGTGCGCATCTCCGGCACGCAGTGCCTTTTATTTCATAGGAAGTTCCTTTGGAATTTCCTATGAAATAAAAAAACACCAGGGTTTATAAACTCTCTGGTACTGCTATTATACATATAAAAATATGGGGGAAAACTAATTATGATTTCTACAAAAGGACGTTACGCACTCCGCGTGATGATTGATCTCGCCCAGCATAAGGACGAAGAATATGTTCCGCTTAACGAGATCGCAATCCGCCAGGAAATTTCCGAAAAATACCTGGAAATTGTCCTGAAAATTCTTGTAAAGAAGAAACTCTTAAAAGGACGCCGTGGCAAAGGGGGCGGATACCAGCTTACCAGGGAACCTTCTGAATACACTGTCGGCGAGATTCTTGAACTTGCGGAAGGCAATCTTGCTACAGTCGCCTGTCTGATTCCAGGTGCCGAGACCTGCAGCCGTGAAGAGCAGTGCATTACGCTCCCTTTGTGGAAGAAATTTGATGGAATGGTACATGATTTCTTCTACGGGATTACATTGGAAGATGTATTAAACGGAAATATTTAAGGAGATTTTTTATGAATACTTCGAATTTTGAATGGCCAGTTGATAAAAAGCCACTGTATTCCCTGCTTTCGATCCGCCTCCGCGGTCTGATTGACGGAATCCCTCACCAGATTTCAAATCTGGCAAACGCATCGGCCCTTCTCGGTGATGCGCTTCTGAATATCAACTGGGTTGGTTTTTATCTGATGAAAGAAGGCAGTCTCGTCCTCGGTCCTTTCCAGGGCAAACCTGCCTGTATTGAAATTGAAATCGGTAAAGGTGTCTGCGGAACCGCTGTCTTAAAAGACCAGGTCATGCTAGTAAAGGATGTCCACCAATTCCCGGGACATATCGCCTGCGACAGTGCCTCCAATTCCGAGATTGTAATCCCACTTCATAAAGGCGATGAGATCGTCGGGGTTCTGGATATCGACAGTCCCCTCCTTGCCCGCTTTGATGAAGATGATGCAGCGGGACTTACTCGTTTCGCACAGATTCTGGAAACAGTTTTTAACAACTAAGCTGTTTTTTCAGATAACCTGCAATCACCCGAGTTGCACATTCATGTGACTTTTTCCCCGGATGCTGAAGGGATCCCATTTGTTCTTCTGATGTGTCCGGGAGTTCCAGAAAACTTACATTCAGATCTTTTGATTCTTTCTTATAATTTTCCACTGCTTCTTTTATGATCGGCGAAAGCTCATGTCCAATCATCCCATATGCCCATAAAATGTGTGCTGTCGGATTATCTTTTCTTACCATGGTAAGGAAGTCTGTCATTGCCTTTTCCAGTCGCAGAACATCTTTTCTCATATAACTTCCATCCGCATTCTTATGCTGTTTAAATGTTCTTCCACTATAACTATCTCTCCACATTGGCTCCTTAAATGCACTCGCATCATTGGTTCCCAGATTGATGATCACGGCGTCCGGAATCCATTCAGAAAAATCATATGGCTTATCTGCACCGGATTCTCCCGCCGTCTTTCCTTCTTCAAATCCACAAATTTTCTCATAACGTGATGGCACATTGTGATCCGGATTATTATCCCATCCGGTCAGCACGCCCCAGCCACTCTGTGAAATAGCACGGAACTCCGCATGCATTTCCTTTGACACCAGATATGGAAAACTGTGACTGCAACTTTTGAACATGGAGATCCAGTCCTCTTCTGTCTGTGCACCATAAGTTCCCTCACCTGATGTAATGCTGTCTCCTACAAATTCCAATCTGTACGTTTTCTCTTCTACCGGAAGAAACTCTCCATCACTTTCCATTCCCCAGATAAGAAGCTGGTGATCCCTCTCTTCCGTCATTGCCTGCAGTTCGCGGAACAGATAGACATTCTTCACCGTATCCGGGCTCATATTCCGGAACAGGCAAATCTTTGTGCGTCCGTAAGGAAGCATCTGTCTGCCTATCAGTTCTCCATTTATCTCATAGGCAATCCACATCTCATGCACCTTGTATACTGATTCTATGTCTATCCAGAGCTCTTTTCCGGTCACGCTTACCTCAATTCCTCCGCCGTTGAAAAATACCGGGAGCGGATATTTTGTCTCATCGGTTCTTCCGTGGATTTTATAGTTTGGGATTTCCTTCAAGCTATATGATTTTAAGTGTCTGTTCTCCATCTGTCTCTTCCTTTCCGGTCTGTATTCTCCGTTCATTGTAACAGATTTTCTGGCAAATGTTATCTTTTTCCTGCCAGATACTTTTTCTGCCAGATTTGTTTTCAAATTAATAGGCATTCTTTTTCTGCTCTTGACATTTTTCACATCAGTTTATATGATATTTGAGGCAAAATCTTTTATGATTCGGGAGAATTCATATGAACCAGTTATTAGAAATGATCCGGCAGAAAGACGCGTCTGCCTTCACACACAGTGGAAAATTCCACGCAGATGATGTCTTTTCATCTGCCCTTTTACTCTATCTGAATCCGGAAATCACAATCACCCGCGGAAACAAAGTTCCGGAGGATTTTGACGGCATCGTATTTGATATCGGACGCGGCAAATATGACCACCACCAGAAGGACAGCCGTATCCGTGAAAATGGAATCCCTTATGCAGCTTTCGGACTTTTATGGGAAGATCTTGGGTGTGAAATCTTAGGTGACGAGCTTGCTGAAAAATTCGACGAGGCATTCGTCCAGCCACTTGATAACAATGACAATACCGGTGAGAAAAATGAACTTGCTTCTCTGATCGGCAGCTTCAATCCTTCCTGGGATGAGAACGGCGGGACGGATGAAGCCTTTTTCCGCGCTGTCAGTGTTGCCGGTATGATATTAGAAAATAAATTCGCCCGCTATCTTGGAAATGAACGTGCAGACAAACGAATTGAAGAGGTTCTTGAAACCCGTGACCAGACCGGCGATTCCCGTATTCTTGTTCTCCCGGAATTTATTCCGTGTCAGAAGCGTCTTTCCGAAACAGAAGTTGCTTTCGTCATCTTCCCGTCCAACCGCGGCGGCTACTGTATCCAGCCACAGAAAAAGGAATATTCTCTGAACTACAAATGCAGCTTCCCATCCGAATGGCTTGGTCTGGAAAATGAAGAACTCCAGAAAGAAACCGGTCTTTCCAGTGCCACTTTTTGTCATAAGGGTGGCTTTCTGATGTCCGTTGGAGATCTGTCAGATGCTATCCGGGCATGCCAGATCAGTCTGGATGCATTTACCGAAGAGATCACTCTGGTAAATCTCGGTGATGATACTTCCGCCGATACACTCCTTGCACAACTTCCGGGACTTGCACATGCAAAGATTATTCATAAATCCCTTCCAGAGTTCCCGGAACTTACCCTGGATGGAATCTATGGGGAAGTTACTATGGAAAAGCCAGAATGGAAAACGTATGTGAAGGATCAGGTAAAAGAATTATTGAAGACGAAACCTGAGGCAGTCTATGTAAATGGGAATCTGTTTTCTCTTTATCCGATCGTTCATCAGCTTCGTAAAAAACACATTCCGGTCCTCACCTCTTCAATGAAGGATGGGAAAAAAATTATTATCCGTATTCCTTCCGGTTCATAAGTAAAAAAATGGCGTCCAGTCCACTCTCGACTGGCGCCATTTTCTGTTATTATCGCTGTCAGAAAAACATCATTCTATGCTCCCTGACTATCCCATGTTTGCAAATCTCTCGACTGCTTTTGTAAAATCTTCTATCGTCTTATCTGCATCCCCATGCTCAATTCCATCTTTTACACAATGCTTGATGTGTCCTTCCAGAACAACCTGACCACACTTGTGAAGTGCTGATTTTGCTGCATTGATCTGCGATAAAATATCTTCACACGGAATATCTTCATCGATCATCCGGTCGATTGCCTGTACCTGTCCGATAATCTTTTTCAATCTGCGATGCAGATTGTCCGAATCCATACACTGCTTCATCTGTCAAAACCTCCTGCTCTTTCAAGTATAACAGACCTTTCCTTTTTTACAAGTAATAGCTTAATTATCCCAGTACAATTTTCGCTTTGTGTCATCCAGTCCGTCCACAAATCTTCGCTTGAATACCAGAAACTCTTCTAGATCCATCAGAATATGATACAGCATCGCACGGCTTTCGAATTCTTCCCGGGTCTTCGGAAGAGGATTCTTCCTTATAATGTCAAAAAGTTCATGAAGCTCGTCCAGCTGCGCAGTCGGAACGGTATGCTCTTTCACACAGACCAGCATGTCCAGCACATAAGCGGATATGATCATTGCTTCCTCCGGCATCTTTCGAATCTTTTTCATCTCATAGTGAAGGTTATGGATCACGTTGCACTGCTTCATACGCATTTCAAAATAATCAATATAATATCCCGGATGTGACTGGAACGTATTATCCTGATATTCATATGCATCCTGAATGAATCCCTGTACCTCTTCCTCCAGTTCGCAGATATCTGACCATACACTTCTCTGCATCTCTTTGTTCGCCAGATATGCAGAAATCTCACCAAGGATCATTTGCAGACGCTCTTCTGTGTAACGCATATTTTCCACCAGTGCCTTGCGCTGACTTCCATAGTCATAAAAAAGATTCAGGATCAATGCCATCGTAATGCCGATCAGCACCAGCATAAATTCATTGACAATGAAATCTACTTCAAAATCCCGGATTTCCAGAAAATGCATTCCGATCAGCGCATTTACCAATATTGTCGCTCCCCATCCGATCATCTCAGCAATAATAACAACAAAAAATGCATATACACCATACGCAATCCATTCTGATTTTACGATAGAGAATATAATCATCGCCATCAGTACCGATATCACAAACGTCACTACCCTGGCGATCGATAACTTCACCGTCTTCCATTTCGTAGTTACCATTGTAAGAAGCGCAACACTTCCCGCCGCCAGTGAATATTTGAGTCCTATCAGATTCGCAATATAAATCGCCAGACTACTCCCTAAGGCAATTTTCAATGCCTGCATCCCGATCTTTTTACTTTTCATTTTTCCTTCCGTAATCTCATGCCCCAATCCCCATGGATTCTGTGCACTTGATTTTGTATCCATATTTATGATACCGAGAGAACGGATACTGTGTCAAATATTTTCTCTATAATCTGCTTATTTACCAAATTACACTGGTAAATTTTAGGCAAATTGCTGTTGATATTTTTAATCATTTACTCTTTTTTCCAGTTTAAAAGGAGTGCGGAATTGATAATGACCAGAACCGATCCCGCGTTATGCACAAGCGCACCTACAACCGGGTTCAAAATTCCAAGTATAGCAAGTACAATCGCCAGAAAATTCAGTCCCATTGAAAAGCTCATATTGCATTTGATCGTGAACATCATTCTCCTGGACAGTACCAGCAGATGTGGAAGTTCTTTTACCTCATCATCTACCAGTGTAATATCTGCCGCATCTACTGCGATATCACTCCCAACACCGCCCATGGCAATTCCGACATCCGCTTTCTTAAGTGCCGGTGCATCGTTGATTCCATCTCCGATCATACACACCTGTTCTGCCTTTTTCTGATAGCTGTCGATCCAGTTTAATTTGTCTTCCGGCAGACACTGCGCATGTACTTCCTTGTTCCCTTTATTTTATAATTGCTGTTTCTTTCTGTTCTCTACGGCATCCTGTACCATAAAATAATATTCTCCTTCTTCACACATTCCACTCTCCCGGATTTTCCATCCGTTTTTCTCATAAAAAGTCAATGCATTTTTATTGTCCTTCATACATTTTAAGGATAATGGACTTCCATATTTTCTATTTGCTTCTGCGATCAATGCTGCTCCTAAACCAGTTCTTCTATATTGCTTACATACAAAAAGATTATGTACAAACAAATCCGGTTCCCACACGGAAATAAACCCGGCTATAGCTCCATCCACAAGACCAGCCAATATTCTTTCGCCTTCTGTACTCTTTTTAAAATCATCCATACATACTTCTTTTTCCCATACAAATTCTTTCAGCCGGATATCATAATATATCTTTGCCAAAGCTGCATTATCCATCTCGTCTGCAACTTTTATTTCTATCATACCTGCTCCTCTCCAAAAATAATTTTAATCAGCGCCTTGCTCAGCATAATGGTCCGGTTCCATGGATTGATGATAATTCCTTCAATTTCCTCCACCTGGAGTGCTGATTCAAAAAGTTTCCGAATATCTGTCATAAATGTAGATTTGACACTTCCACCACCTTTTAACTCTTCCTCAAAACCGGTAAACGCTGCCCACCATTTTTTTCCATCCTCAGTCTGAATTGCCTGAAGCTGAATCTGACCATCACCTTTTGGCGGTTCTACTGCGATAATCAGCTGTCCGTTTTCCTTCATTCTTCTGCGGATCACGGTCAATGTATGTGCCAGCATTTCCTGTGTCGGTTCCTGCTGCAATCCAGCAATCGCAGCTTCCATTTTTTCGTTTCCCTGCAGTCCTGGATCTTTCTTTTCCATTTCATCGTTTCCCATTTTCTTTTCTCTCCAATATCTTTCGCTCTGACTGTCTCTTTCAAAGCTTTTACTTCTCTTTTTATCCCGGTCTGTTTTAAACTTCAATCTCTTTGCAGACATCAATCCATCCTTCAGAATCTACTGCATTTTCCAAATCTTCAATGGTAAGTCTTACGGCACTGTGATCATTTCCGGCTGCCGGATAGACCGTATCGAACCGTTTCAGGCTCTCATCAAGATAGACCTTGATCCCTTCTTTCACACCAAACGGACAGACTCCGCCCGGAGCATGTCCGATGATCTCTTCTACCTCTTCAAATGGAATCATTTTTGCTTTGATATGAAAGGTATCCTTGTATTTCCGATTGTCAATCCGCGCTGTTCCTTCTGTCAGAATCAGTACCGGCTGTTCTCCCTGGAGAAATGACATGGTCTTTGCGATCATTCCAGGTTCAACGCCAAGTGCCTCTGCTGCAAGCTGCACCGTTGCACTTGATTCCTCCAGCTCAATAATCCTGTCTGCATAACCTTTTTCTGTTAAATATTTCTTCGCCTGTTCTAATGCCATCTTGGTGTCCTCTTTTCTCTTGTTTCATTGCCTTATTTCTAATCTGTTTAATTTTCTGTATTTTGTCAATTCTGTCTATCGATATTCAAGTACATTTTCCAGCTGCTTTCTTGGCCGCGATGCCGGTTCCTCATCCGGCACACCAAGTGCAACTGCACCTACAAGCTGGTTTTCTGTACCAATATATTCTACCAGTTCATCATATGCGAAGCAGGTATTGGCAATCCACAAAGTTCCAAGCCCCAGCTCTGTTGCACGGAGCAACATATTTTCTACCGATGCTCCAATAGATAAAGAATCGCAGATTTCTGAAACCCTCTTATCTGTATCAATATTCTCGTACGGTGTGCGTCCATTCTCATTTAAGATTATAATCGTCACCGGAGCCTCTCGCATAATCTGTAACGTATGAAATGCATCCGGCAATCCAAACGCTGACTCTGGTAATAAAGCCTTGCCGGACTTTTCTCGGACAAGCCCTCTCTCCATGGCATCAAGCAGATGCTCTTTTGAGGCTCCTGTATACACAATGTATTTCCATGGCTGCCGGTTCTTCGCAGACGGTGCCAGAATACCAGCTTTTACAATCTCTTCAATCACTGATTTTTCTATTTTATCCGGTTTGTATTTACGGATACTTCTTCTTTTCTCTATACTGTCCATTTTTTGTTCCTGTCATTTTTTGCTGTTGATTCGTATACATCCGTATTTTATCATATCTTTCTGAAATGTAAAAAGATTTTCTTCCTAAAAAATCACTAAAAAAATCCCGGAAGCCCAACATCTGAACTCCCGGAATTTTTTCTTCTTTTCCTCTAAACCATCCCGTTTACCATCTTATATTTATACAGCATCTCAGCATGGTTCTGTTCTTCTACCTGGATATCCGCCAGTAATTTTCTCAGCTTCGTATCGCCAAATGCAAATACGTCGGAGTTATATTCTCCGGATACCAGCTTTTCCGTCGCTATACAGTCTGTTGCAAGAAATGCATCCTGCATCTTGTCTTCAGGAGAACTCATAGCTGTATAAGTAGCTTTCGGCTCATAATCCCGTCCGTCAGTGTCATTACAATTGCACTCCGGCACTGTACCGTTCAATACTTTTTCCAACGATTCATAGTGTTCTTTTTCCTTGTTCTGCAATGTCTGGAATAAGCTTTTCAGCTCCGGATCCTTTGCCTGACCGGCATACATTCCGTATTTTTCCACACAACTTTTCTCCTGTGTCTGCAAATCTTCAATCGTTGCTCGTTCCTTCTCATTTAATACCATGATTTTCAGCTTCCTCTCTTCGTTTTTCAATGGTATTATCTGTCTGGATCTGCGGATTTATTCATCTTCCCTGAAAAAACTATCCGGAAAATATATTTCTCAACTTTTACCTGAATTTATAATATTCAGTTTTTCACTTTCCCCCATCTACAATAATCCGATCAGCTCTTCATATCCGCTTCTCTTTGCCAGCATTTGCAGCCCATCGAAGACCTCTTCTTCCGAATAATCATGCTCTTTCAGAAAAGCTTCTCCTTTTTCACTGACATAGCCATAGAACCAGATTGCTTCCTCTACCGCTTCTCTGCTTGTATAGTCCATCTCATCAAGAAGCAGATTCTCCGCCTCGTTGATTTCTCCGTTATCAATCATTTTTTTCCACTGATTCACATTGTCACCGGAAACTTCGTACTTATTCTCTGCATCAAGCTCTACCTGTTTGTAAGTTTTTCCAAGTGCAACTGTAACCAGAACCCGGATGACTTCTTTGATCATCCGCATGATATAATCTTGCTCATCCTGAAATCCCATCTGTCATTCCTCCTGTTCTATGAAATCTTTCTTTTTCTAAGCTGTACGCAGGAATGTGTATAAGAAAACGTACTGACCAGATAAATAACGCCTACTACTATTACAGCCAGAAGCCCTGTATTAAAGAACAGATGCAGAAGCATTGTAATAACTAACAATATTCCAATCGTTCTTTGCATCATTACATACGTATGATAAGCACTTTTATAAATTACCTCCTTTTCTGCTTCATCACAACTCCCCAGGAATTCCTTCTGGAATCCCTTTGAAAATGGATCTCCCTGCTTTTCCGGATGGATTTTCTGTACCAGTTTTACATACCGGGTCTGCGCAATCGCATTATAAAAATAACAAATGATAAATATAATGCAAGAAACTAAGAACTGCCCTCTTCTCTGATCCGATACTTCCTGAATATAGCGGATAGAATAACCGGTAGACAAGATAACAAAACACAGAACCTGTGATACGACACCTAAATTAACCAGAATGCCGCCCCATCTCTCTTCTTCATATTCCCACTTATCACATTCTTCATCTTCTGTTTCCAGAATTTTAACTCCAATCTTCTTTAATCTGTTATAACAATATTCTCCTCCAAGCACTGTAATAACAGTTATCAGACTCAGCAGCGGCAACATTATCTTCGTGATCACAACCAGAAAACTGCCTGTTACACCTGTCATATTTTCGCCAAATGTAAAATATAATTTGCCCGTTACGCCTCCAATAACCATACCAATTATCACCAGTAAAAACATTTTTATAACTCCATTTTTATAACTTGCCCTCTTTTTACTCTTCATCGTCCTCATCCTCTTCCTCTTCATACTCAAATATATCTTCTACTGTTACCCTGCAGATCTTTGCCAGCTTCAGTGCCAGTGTCACCGATGGTGAATAATCACCTCTCTCGATCAGGCTGATCGTCTGCCTAGACACCCCGGCAAGCTTTCCCATCTCCGTCTGGTTAATCCCAAGATCAGATCTGTACTCCTTTAATTTATTTAATAACGGCACTTTTTCCATTCACCCCTTTCTGTTTTGACAACTTTCCTTGTCACATTTACTATATCATTGACAACTTTTTTTGTCAATTCATTTTATTTAAAATAATAAATCACTTTTTACTAACAAATTTCCTCTTCCTCAAAAAACAAAACGCCATTCCTGGCAAATGCTATACCGTCTTCCAGATCAATTACTTTTTAATCTTTCCTGTCTGAAAAAAGCCAGCATTTTGCCAGAATTGGCGTTTCTCTATCACGAGATGTATTTTACATCTCCACTATTCCAACTATTTATTTTTTTCGTACTTCCTCAATTCTTCCAGTGCCTCTCCTCCCATAAGATACAAGGTCACAATATTAAAAATCGTCATAAGTCCGATTCCCACATCGCCAAGATCCCATACAATGTGATAAGCCGCAATTCCTCCGACAAAGAGCATCACAAGTGCAAGAACTTTATATGCTGTCTGCCAACACCATTTATCCCCGAAAAGATATGCCACATTTCCTCTTGCATAAAACAGGATTCCAAGAAATGTTGAAAAACTGAAAAGGAACAATGTCACTGCAATAAAGATAACACCTGCTTTACCGAGATGATAATTCATTGCTGTCTGCAAAAGTTCCATTCCTTCCAGCCCTGCTATCATCTTTTCCGGAACAAGAAGCATGATCATTGCCGTACAGCTACAGATCACAATCGTATCTATAAATACACCCAGTGCCTGCGTAAGTCCTGCTTTGACCGGCGTATCACATTCTGCTGCTGCAGCCGCACAAGGTGCTGAACCGGATCCTGCTTCGTTAGAAAATAACAGACTGCCATAATCGGAACCAGGATATCCAGAACTTTTACCGTAGCATTTTTCCGAAGTACAATCATTGCTGCAACAACGACCAGAAGAACCGTGGTATAGATTGGCGGAATCCCAAATGCATTTTCAAAAGAAGATGCAACGGAATTACTGATCACCTGACTGATTCCACACCAGCAGATCAGACCTGAAATTGCAAATAATACTGCAATCCACACGTGCTTTTTCTTCTTTCCGGTACGCTGCTCTGCATAACGATGCATATAATATGCCGGACAGGTATGAAACTTTGTATCAATAGTGAGTACGCACCAGAGTATCTGAAGGAAGCTGCTGAACAGTATGCAGAAGTCTGGCAGATTAATGAAGCAATGTTTGTTCATGGCAGGGGACATCGAAAAACTACACAACAACGTCATTATGAGAAACTCAAAGAGTATGCTGCTAAGTTGGAAGAATACGTGGAAAAAATCAAAATCTGTGGAGAAGATCGCAACAGCTACTCGAAAACAGATCATTCAGCCACTTTTATGCGAATCAAGACAGATTACATGGGAAATGACCAGTTGCTTCCAGCTTATAATGTACAGGTCGGTGTTGCAGATGAATATATTGCGGTTGTTGATGTAAATCAGTTTCGCTCAGATATGGATTGTTTTATTCCATTAATGAACAAGTTTTATACTACATATGGTTTCTATCCGAAGTACCCAGTAGCAAATGCCGGATATGGTTCTTACAATAATTACATCTTCTGTGAGCAACAGGGAATGGAAAAATATATGAAGTTTCCCATGTTCAAGAAAGAGACTACTGACAAGAAGTATCATGAAGATCCATTTCGTGCAGTAAATTTTCCAATCTGGAAAGACGGAATCATGCGTTGCCCAAACGGGAAAAAGTTGCAACTGCCGCATAGGATTTCATAATAGCATTCTTATTGGGTAAGGGGAGTTATACACTTTTTTATAAAATATAACAACTGTTGCATCCAAAAACAAAAGGACGCATGAAAAAACTTTCGTTTCACACGCCCTTTTTGACAAATGAGAGCTTAATTATCCCAGTATAATTTTCGCTTTTTATCATCCAGCCCATCCACAAACCTTCTTTTGAATACAAGGAATTCTTCCAGATCCATCAGAATATGGTACAGCATCGCACGGCTCTCAAATTCCTCTCTGGTCTTTGGAAGTGGATTTTTCCTGATAATCACAAAAAGTTCATGTAGTTCATCCAACTGAGCCGTCGGAACTGTATGTTCCTTCACACATACCAGCATATCAAACACATAACTCGAAATGATCATTGCCTCATCTGGCATATGTCTGATTTTCTTCATCTCATAATGTAAGTTATGGATCACGTTGCACTGCTTCATCCGCATTTCAAAATAATCGATATAGTATCCCGGATGTGACTGAAATGTATTATCCTGATATTCATAGGCATCCTGGATAAAGCCCTGAACCTCTTTTTCCAGCGCACAGATATCATCCCATACATTTCTCTGCATTTCCTTATTCGCCAGATATGCCGAGATCTCTCCAAGTATCATCTGCAGACGTTCTTCTGTATATCGCATATTTTCAACCAACGCCTTGCGCTGACTTCCATAATCATAAAACAAGTTCAGGACCAGTGCCATCGTAATTCCGATCAATACCAGCATAAATTCATTTGCAATGAAATCAAATTCAAAATCTCTGACTTCCAGAAAATGCATTCCGATCAGTGCATTTACGGAAATCGTCGCTCCCCATCCAAGCATCTCTGCGATAATAACCACAAAAAACACATAAATACCATATGCCATCCATTCTGATTCTACTGCTGAGAATATAATAAGTGCCATAAGTGCTGAAATTATAAATGTCACAACCCTCGCTACCGATAATTTGACAGTTTTCCACTTTGTAGTCACCATCGTAAGAAGCGCAACACTTCCTGCCGCCAGTGAATACTTCAGTCCACACAGATTGGCTATGTAAATCGCCATACTGCTTCCTATCGCAATTTTTAGTGCCTGCATCCCGATCTTTTTACTTTTCATTATTCCTCCCGTGATCTCATGCACATATTCCTATGAATTCTGTGCACTTGATTTTATATCCATATTTATGATACCGAGAACAGGATAACTATGTCAAATATTTTTTTACGTAGTGTTCTTCTGAAAATGCAGGCAACAAAAAACAGGCTTTTCCGACAAAAAATCGCTTGCCGGCAGATAAGTTTCTGCCGGCAAGCGATTTTATTTTTTCAATTAAAATCCTGTCAATCTGAAAAACATTAATTCATTTGCTGATCCGTCGTCTCGTTCCTGTGTCAGCATAATTAACAGAGAGCCGTCATCTAAAAGCTGCATATCTTCCAGCCATGGATAACTGACACCAAATATGTCCTTTGTAGAAATTGCACCTACGTGCGTTCCATCTTTTGCCCAAAATTGTATTTCGCGCATATTTCCATCTGCAGCCACAAAACCATTTTCTGTTTCCGCCATGCCCGTAATGGAACCAAGCTTGTCCGGAGAACTGATATCGTCTCCACCTAATTTCAAAAGCTGATTGCCATCATAATCATAGACAACAATTTTTGTGCCTTCTTCTTCCGCAGCCATGGAACCGGCAACCATAATATGACTATTCGTGATCTGTACGTCATCTATCATGGAAAATAGTCCCTTGCGCTCTTCATCTTTATTTAATCCGGTCAGTATCCACGGTTCTGCTGTCAGGTTACCGCCTTGATTCGCAATCTTCTGAGTATCACTGTTCACCCAGAAACTGATTCCCCATTCTCCGGATGGATGCATATTCAGATCTCCGTCTACTGTTGTCTGAAGTGCCTTTTTCCCATCTTTTACGCCAATTACATCTCCAATTCCAGGCGAAAGATATAACATTCCACTGCTGTCCCCAGACAAATATTCAAAATCATCGTCTAATTCCATCGAAGATACGAATTCGAGTCCACTTTCTGAATATTCATAAGTATCCAGTTTGTTCTCCAGCAAATGGAATACCTGATTGCCCTGTTTTACAAACTGATGATCCATAATCTGCATAACGCCCTGTGCTTCTTTAAATGGGATATATTCCGGAACGATTGTATAAGAACCTACCATCTGCTCTGCCAATACAGGTTCAACAGGCTCTCCCTCCCATGGCCATGGTGCGTCTTTATTTCCTTCATCCTCTAATTTCAGCACAATTCCTTCTAACAATTCTTTGTCAGAATCATCTATTTCCTGTCCTCTTACTCTGATATCATAGGATGTGCCAGACTGTTCATAACGATACATATACGTTTTTTCTATGGAATTACTTTCCGGCATTGCTGTATATTCTGCATTTCCTATTGTTACAGTGTCCATTTTCCCTTCAGCATATGCCTCTAAATCCACTCCAAAGGCAATTAAACTCTTTCGATATGTATATGACTCCTCCTTGGTCGCTTCTATAGAAATGACATTCTCGGATCCATCTACTGTATCTCCATCAAAAAATCTAACGTAAGAATATTCTTCATCTTCCCTCATATTCTCTTTATCGTAGTTCCATGCCTTCGGATAATACACTGTAAATAAACTTAATTTAAGACTTTCTCTGTCTTTAAATTCTGTTTCTTCCTGCTCTGCTTTTTCCGATTTTTTATTCTCCGGATTCTTTTTTTGTCCACATGCCGCTATCATCATCATGCATATCATGATACACAGCACACACCACAGTTTCTTTTTCATAGCGTCTTCTCTCCCTTCATGATTTCCACATCCTTTTCAGTTATTCACTGTCGCTTTTTACACAGTGGAATGTATAGTAGTCATCATCATCACTGTAGTCTACTTTCAAAGTACCATCGTCATTTATCATCACTATAAGAGATGGATTTTCTGATTCAATCGAACAATATCCCAGTGCAACTGACCATGGGAAAGTCCCAATCTCCTCCCCTTTATAAATAACTGTTACATTACGGTCACTTTTGAAATCAAGACGCAGTGCATCATTGATGTTGTCTACTCCTTCCATAGAAGTCTGAGGTCCGTCTCCTAAAAGTTCTTCCACGCTTTCAGCGGCCCACTTACCTATGACTGCACTTTCCTCCTCTGTCAGATAGAGCGAAGGATCCATTGCATCTGTTCCATCCTTTGCAAAAATCACCTTTACTCCCATCTCGAGCATATTATCAAAAGAAATAATATCTTTTCCGATGATTCCCACCATCTCTTCTCCTTCGATGCTCAAGATAAACTGATCATCTTCGACAGACCATTTTCCATTCCCGGTAGTGTCTCCAACTGAAAAGGAAACTTTTCCGTTGTTTTTCACTTCAAATTCAAAAGCACCTCCGAAAGTTTCATCTATACTGACGGACATTCCCATCACCTGAGCGGACACCGCTACCCATTTTCCTTCATACGGGTTCTTTTCTCCTGTTTCTCCGGAGCCTCCACAACCAGTCAATGCTATCATACTGATGATAAGCACTATTCCAAATAACAAATTCAACTTTTTTTTCATAATCTTCTCCCTTTTCAATTACTTTTTATCTGCAAAAAATGGAGTCAGCAATTCTGCCACCTTACTGATTGGCATCGTCTGCACGATTACCTTTCCCGGTCCTTTCACAACGGTATTAAAAATACCTTCTCCTCCAATCAGCATATTTTTTACTCCTTTTACGGTTACAACATCCATAGTGCAGGTTTCTTCCATTGCCGCTAAGTACCCCGTACTGATCACTATTTCCTGTCCGGCACTCAAATCATACTCCACTGCATGTCCGTCAATTTCTACAAATGCAGTTCCATTTCCGCTCAATCTCTGCATAACGAAACCTTCTCCGCCAAATAAGCCTTTTCCTAATTTTTTCTGGAAATGCATGGACAGTTCCACTCCTTCTTCTGAAGCAAGGAATGCGCTTTTCTGCACAATCATGGAGTGACCGTTGCTAATCTCCAGTGCTTTGATCGCTCCCGGAAAACTTGATGCAAATGCAATCATTCCGTCTGCACCTTCTGCGGTATATCTGTTTTGAAATGCAGAATCACCAGACATCATTCTGCCGAACATTTTCTTCATTCCGCCACCGGAAACCGTCTCCATTTTCATGTTCGGGCTCATCCAGCTCATACTTCCGCTTTCTGTGATCATAGATTCTCCTGCTGCTAATTCACATACGACAACTGGTAAATTTCCTCCCAAAATCTCATATTTTTTCATAGTAAAGTTCTCCTTTCTTTTTCGTTTTTCATTTTTCTTTTTTCATCCTACAACAGTACCTTTTTCATTAAGTTTTGCGGCACATTGCACACACATATCCAGATCATCACAGATCAAAAAGCAATGGTCACATACAAGGCGCTTACATATCGGACAAATATTAAAGATTTCTTTCGCCTGATTCAATGCTTTTTGAAATGCTAAATTCTTTTCCCGGTCATAAAGCGTATCATAAATAATCTTCCGATTTTCATTTTCCGGTTTTTTCCCCGCTTTGGAAAAACGAATTGGTGTGCTTTTCCATACTGTTTTACATTCCATGCAGCATAGTGAAAAGCAAAACTCATCCGGTGTAGAACAATCTATTAAATCCTTCTTCGTAATATATTCCACATTTTTAACCTCCTTGTTAACCTCCTTGCTCTATCACCATCCCACTCTCAGTTCTCCCTCCTTATCCATTTCCTTTATTTTTTTCTTTTATCGGGCGGCCACCATTTCGTAATAAAAGCGTAGCAGATACGGAAAGCAAATACTATGGTCGCCATTCGTATATTATGCTTATTTTTCAAAATACGAACGATTAGTATACTATATATAGTGTTTTATTCTTATTTCTCCACTATATATGTGCAATATCTTTTTGTGAAAATATAAAAGAGATCTATCGGCAAACAAAAAAAAGAGCCTGTACAGACTCTTTTTCTTTTACTCAGTTCTATTATATGTCAGCTTATCTAACTGATCGCATTTTCGAAACAACTCAATATACAGCATTAATTCCTCTCTGACAGTTATTCCCAGTTTTCGATTCATATTTGTATTATGCTTTCTCGCTGTTCCAATACTGATATAAAGCAATGAAGCAATCTCCTGTATCGTATATCCATCAACATAATACTGAAGAACCATCCTCTCTGACGGAGTCAGAGTTTCCACGCGCAAAGCAAACGCCTTGAGCATTTCTTCTATATTCGGAGGAATGCCGCCATTTTCCAGTTTCTCCGTATTCCTTTTTTTCTGCATAAAATCAACCAGTGCATCCACTTCTGAAATGCCTGATAAGTTTTCGTTCGTGAGCGTATCCTCCTGCAGTGCTTTTAAACTCCGAAGAATCGGCTTCACAAAACGATGGGACATACTGACAGAAACAACCAATAATAAAATCAGGAATAACAACGTACCGATGATCCAGTCCCTTCGATTGTCCGCTGTTAATTTTTCATAATTCGCTTCTGATATCAATGTCAGTACCGCAAGCGGCATCCCATTACAACTCTTCAATTCAAGCAGTTCATGCCTGCCTATATAATTCCCGAAAGCGGTAGAATATGTATTATAATATTTTCCTTTCTTCACTGTCATCGTTCCTGATGGTGAAAGATACGTTTCTTTTGTATCTCCAAACATCGCCTTATCCAAATAGATGTTTCCTTCTTCGTCCATAGGAGCCAGTACTGTCACTATATTCCCACAAGAACCTTCCACCATAGGATAAGACAGCCTGAAATACAGATTACTCATCTCCATACCACACAAACCACGTACTTTTCCGGTACTGTCTAAAACCGGCACATATAAAAGCTGCACATCCTCCCATGTATCACTCAGCTCCAGCCGGTCTGTCCACAGGCAGCTCTCTACCAGCCGGTTTCCATCAAACCGCATAATCTGTTCATACCCCGACAATGCGGACGTATCAAATTCTAAATTCCAACGATTATGGAGCTGTACCTGCTCTGCTCTTGCAATATCAGCATTTCCCCTGAAAAAAACTACGTGCTGTTTGCTTGTATTTACTGCCTTTAAATCAGACAGGCGCAGGTAGATTCCCATGCGTGATGTATCTGCATATTCCGTCTTCGTATTTACCGTTGCATCCAATACAACAAAAACTCCACTGCAATATTTCACATCCAATGCAGATTTTAAGGAGGGATACAGCGCAGCCTCTAAATCCATAATCAACTGAGAATTATCATTCAAATCTGAAAATGTCTTTCCATTGACTGTCAGGCATTGATTCAATTCTTTTGTAATGTCTTCCGATAAAGAAATACTTCTCGCCATCATAATGTCGGTCTGCTCTGTCATAGTTGACAACGTATTTTTCTGCTGGGCAGACAACATTTCCCGTACTTTAAAATCCATTCCCGGAAGGACTCCAATAATACTCAGTAACAGAACTGTCGCTAAAAAAAGTGTTAAAATCACCACGCACCAATAAACAATCAGTCTTTGCTGCATACGGACGCTTTGTCTCTTTATTCCTTTTATAATCTTCCGGAAATTTATTCTCTTTTCTCCCATATGTCAGCCACCTCTTTTTGCCGATCCGGCAGACATTATTGTGTGTATGCTGCTTTGAAATCCTCTAATGTCTCTGAAACAAGTTTATCCATATCTTCCGGATGTTCCTGCCACTCCAATCGCTTTACTGACAAGGTTTGCCTGATAAGTTCTTCAAACTTTGTTTCCAGATCCAGATAGGAATCCAATTTCGGAGCAGTATAAAATGTATAGTTCTCCTGCGTCTTTAAAAAAGCCTGATACAGGGATACATACATCGGATCACTTAACTTCTCGATTGCCTCCGGAAGATAAACATCGAAAGCCTCCTGCTTTACCGGCATATATCCAAGACTGGTCACAAATTCTACATTCTTTTGGGCTTCTGTCAGCCATTTAAGAAACGTAATACAGGCCTTTTCTTTTTCCGGTGTAGATTTCACCGTACAAATGCCGGCACCTCGCTGCATGACCATCGTTTCCCCCCTGGCAAATACGGGACATGGCATGGAAACAATCTCTATTTTTTCCGATGTGTTATCCGCATAAGTAACCTCGTCAGAATAATATAACACACTGGCTGACGAAGCCACCGATACAATCGAATCTCCCGTTCGCAAAGGTTCCGTCGCATAACCGCTGCGAAGCCATACTCCTCCGGACAGTGCCGCTTTTGCATAAGGTTCCCATACTGTTTGAAATTCCGGTCCGAAAGCCAGATTTTCTCCCTTAAAGAAATTTTCACCCAGAGATTCTACACCTACCTGAAAATAGTTAAAATGATAATCATGAACGAAAAAATTCTTTCCATCATCAGGTATGTCCGGCGTCTGGTTATCTGTCCATGCAACATATTGTTCTGCCATTGCGAAGAGTCCTTCCCATGTTTTTAAATCTTCCATCTTCGCTCCTGTTTCTTTCGCGAAACGATCAAATGCTGTTTTATTGATAAACATAACTTCCGTTGATTTTGCCACCGGCAAAATGGAAAGTCTTTCATGAATGACACCTTCTTCCAAAAAGGCCGGAATAAATTCGTTCAGTTCTTCTTCTGTAAAATAATCATAATAATCTACAAGTTCCGTATCATCTGGCATCGCCAGAACTGTTTTCGGATAGGAAACAAACATATCCGGCAGTTTAGAAGCTCCCGGATCTCCAAATGCAGATGCCAGTACATTTTCATGTATCGTATTCGTATTTGTAACACTGCCAACCTGTACCCGGATATTTTCCTCTTTTCCAATCGTTTCATTAAATTCATCAATCAGATCATTTAATGGCGATTCTGTCTGTCCGCCATATACATGCCATAATGTAACGGTTACCGGATCTTCGTTTTTCTTCTGTCCACATCCTGTAAAAACTATGACCGCAATCATTACCGGGAACAGGCAGATTTTTCTCATAATATATCTCATATTATTTTTCTCCCTTCCAGACAGTATCTTAATAAACCATCTGACATCTCAGCAAAAACAAGTTCTTAGGATTAAGACACTTTTACACAGTATATGATAACGGTTTTCAGCGATTTAGACACTCCCCATGTGGGTAGTAAAATACTATTTCTAAAATCCGTTTATAATCAGGTTTTTCTTTGTAACAGCTACCGCCAATTTCGTTTTGGAATCAAAATTCGTTTTCTGCAGCATATTCTTGATATGCCATTTTACAGTCTCCGGTGATATACCCAAACTTTCTGCAATTTTTTTATACGATTCTCCTTCCACCACTAATCGCAGAACTGCTAATTCCCCAGGTGTAAAATCACAGCTTTTCGCTGTTCCGATCATCACAACCGGCGGAGCATCCGGATACACGCTCTCCCCTTTCATCGTGCGATCCATAACCTCCAACAGTTCCTCTTTACCGGCATCTTTATACCAGAAGCTTTCTACTCCCGCTTTGCGCGCCCTGTCAATAAAACTGCACTCTACTAAAGAAGTCACGATAATTATTTTTATCTGAGGCATGGTCCTTTTAATCTTCTCTGCTGCCACAAGACCACTCTCATCATTCTCCGTACAGACATCCATCAAGACAAGTTCACACCTGCTCTGCCTGCATACAGTCTCTGCCATAGCTGCGTTTGTGATAGAAGCCGCCAGACAATATCTCCCACTGGACTGAATATAATTTTCCATATCTTCCCGAGCCATACGTTGATCTTCCACGATTAGTACCCGTATCATCTCCGCACCTCCTTTGGTATCTTAACGGTCATCGAAAATTTTGACTCCGCACAGATTCTCAATGTACCTCCACATTGCTCCACCCTTTTTCGTATACCGGATAATCCTCCTCCTTCTTTGACATTCTTCTCCGTTTTTTGTCCATTATCTGTGATTACCATAATCCACTCTTGTTCCCCACTACTACATTTTACATACAGTTCGCTTGCCCCTGCATGTCGGACACAGTTGGAAAGTGCCTCCAAAAGTATTATATCCATCAGTTCGGAAATATGAGATTCCCAGACTTTTTCTCCTGTATAAATGATTTTCACACCCAAAATCTCCGCTCTTTCCTGCACCTGCCTGTGCAGTTGTTCGCCTTCCACAGACTCGTTATCTTTATTCAGCAAATCCAATGTCTGCTTCCATTGCGAAAGGAAAACATCCCGGTCTGCTTCCGATTCGCGCAACAACATCCGCTGTGCCGCCAGGACGCTATATCCCAGATTATCATGCACTCTCATTTTCATAGATAACATTTCTTCTTCTCTGGTCAGAGTTATTACATTTTTAGAAAGTTCTTTCATAGCCACAGACATTTCCTGAAGTTTCTGATTTTCCTCCTTCAACAACACTTTGTTCCGATATAATTCCGACACTTCAGAAGCAAGAAATTGAAAAAATCGATCTCCGGCTGTCGTAGCAATCTCTTTCTCTGAAAATTTCCACACGCTTCCATCCGCAAAGCAGTATACTTTCAGATCAACATCATAAAATACATTCTCTTTCAGAGGATGTTCCAGTGCTTCCTTCAGTTCTGTAATATTCTGTATATCTCTTCCTGCCAGATCCTGACAGATTTGATACATTTTCCGATTCATCAGTTTAGGCATTCCGTTCCCATCAAAAAAAACAATTCCGCTCGGCAAATTGTCCAGACTTTCCTGAACTGCATTTTCCCTCAGGCAGCTCTTGCGGTACTTATAAATTCCAAAGATCTTCATTCCTACATATAAAAAACCACAAATTCCTATAACAATTAAAATCAAATATGGTATTTTAAATAATATCATGGAATCCTCTTCTCCATAAAACATCCGTTGCCGCGCACACAAGCCGGATGTTATAAGGAAGATAACTATAAGCAATGCCCTGTCCTGCAGTAACATCTTTCTTTGTCTTTTTCCTGTTCCTTCATAAATAACCAGAATCATATACAGCAAAGTTAAAAAAATAAAAAAGCAAACAAGCGTAATCTGATACTCCTTCGAACAGTTTTCAAATGTTTTTAGCATTTGCCGCTACCTCCTCCCAGAATCAGAGAAAGCAGCCATGCTCCGTCAAAATCCTGCTCCGCATAAGCTCCATATCGTCCGGCAATTTCCCGCAGATCTGTTTTACATTCCACACTCATAGACATGACGATCCGCTCCCCTCTGCGTTTCAGATTTACAGTAAATGCCGACAGATCTTCCAGAGATTCTTCAATGACCGCTTCAAAAAATCATAAATCTGCATAGCATCTTCACTTCGTATTTCATCTAAAGCGCTGGAAAAGCCTGCCTCAACATGGTTCCATTCCAGATTCTTTATCGTTTCCCTGAAACATAACTCCAACTCTCTTATCGGAAATTTTACTGTCTGCTCCGCAATAAAAATAAGATTACTACGCCTTTTTATATAGGCTCCGATCACAACTATCTTCCCTAATATTTTTTTCCTTTCGTTCTCATCTTCTTCCATAGAATATGCTTCAATGAATTCCGTCAAAAGTGCACTCTGCCTTGCCGTCTGTTTCTGTATTTTGTCATAAAGCTGGTTCTTCACAGAAAGTTTTTCTACTTCTCTTTTTGTTTTCAGATTTTCTTCTTCAATCAGATTCGCATCTTTTAATTCTTCCTTACGATCTTCAAGCTCTCTTACGATTTCCTGTAATTCTGACAGGTTTTCCTTCCACAACACATAGCCTCCCAAAATTGGTTTTCCCGACAGCCTGATCCCATTTTCTAACATGATCGGACTTTGAACTACCTTTCTTACGATTTCCGGCGTAATACATTCCGAATCCTGAGATTGATAAATGCATTTTCCATTCTGATCTGTAATCTGTGCTGAAATTGTAGATGCTGCAAATAACTGTGCGTATCCTGTATTGGAAGGGATCAATCCGCACTGGATGCAGCTTTCAATGATCAAAGCAAACAAAAGGCATAATGCAGCTGTCATATCGCTTGAAAATATTTTCCAGAAAGGCAGATTCAGATAATAGGCAATGCCATAGACAACCGACAGACCATACGCACCAAAAGGCATCCAAAACATTTTCTTGTTTTTAATTTTTCTGCACCTTAACAGAATAATCAAGAGAGCCACCAGCAGACAACCTAGATCCCAGGCGACTATAGCGTAATACATCGCTCCATATCCATAGACTCCTACTTTATAGGAAGCTGCTTCCCCCAGTCTCCCCTCCGGGAAAGTAAAAACTAACTGGTGCAGATCATTCGTTAATACAGTGCCTATCAGAAACAATGCCGGGGAAAACAGCAGACACCGTCTTGCCGGTAATTTATAATTCTCCGGCTGCCGTATATAAAATGCCAGATAAAGACTGACCGTAGGGAGTAACAGCATAGGAATATAATAAAGATACCAGGCGTAGCGCAGTGCTGTCGGCATCTCATATGGTATTTCAAATTTACACATACGAACGAGCATCCAAAAAACCATCATCGCTGCAATCATTATTAAACAACGACGGGGTTCCTTTTGGATAATTCTCTTTTGAAAAGAAACCGCCCATACCAGATAAAGTCCTATATAAATAAAAGGCCTTAAAAGGTGACAAACAGATTGCAGATAAGGATTGGTGAAGGACACATAATGCAGCAGAACGGCCACACCTACGCATAGTGCCACACTTCCGATGTATACTGTAAACTTCTTTTTCTCTGACACGGTGCGTACTCCTTCCTGTTATATTTTGCACTATATCTTTTTTTACAGTATATCACATTCTCCATTCCGAATTATATCTTTTATTTCTCTGGTGTATGTACAAAACTCGACTTTGCCATTGCAACTATATCTCCAACTACATTTTTTAATGCAATGCTTTGGTTGGACAGACCTTTGTGCATTCGTAACAGAGTATACACTCCGTTCCTCTCTTTCGCTTGCGGGATTCCTTATTAACCTCCACATTCATTGGGCAGACACGCAGACATTTCCCACAATGAACACATTTGCTTTCATCGCAGTGAACACGCAGGATTGAAAAATAGCTCATTGGCTTGAGAAATACCGTAACCGGACACAGATACTTGCAGAATGCACGATTATCTTTGAATATAAAAGCCAACACAATGCCCACAATGTAGTAAAGTGCGTTTCCTACAAGGAACATCCAAAACATGATTTCCTCCAGATTTGCGACATTCATCAAAAACAGTCCGGAAACCAACGTCAGGGATAATGCAAACATCACATATCGCAGAACGCCCAGCTTTTCCTTTCGCGGTTTTTCCGGCTGTTTGTAAGGCAGAAAATCCAGCACCATAGCTGTCCAACAGGCATAGCCGCACCAGCCGCGCCCGAAAAACAGTGGACCGAATATCTTCGCGACTGCGTAGTGGATTGTTGCCGCCTCAAAAACGCCAAGAAACAGATAGTACCAGAAACCTTCGATCTGCATATTTTCGCAGGAGATCACACCTAAATACAACAGCATATAACTTCCGACTGCCAGCTGCACGAAATGTCTGGCATAGCGTTTTCCTGCAGTAAAAAGTGCTGTTCCCAACGCAAGGCATCCTCCAATGTAGCTGAAATTCAACAGATAAAACAAGTTTCCTTTAGCCTTCCACAACGTGATCGCCACTGTCTCAAATAACAAAAATAATAGAAGTGACGCTATATATTTGCGAAACACATTATTCTTTCTCATCATTATCCTCTTGCTCCTCTGATTTCTTATTTTTTCTCAGCACATCAATTGCAGGACCGACGCTAACACCCATCATAACCCCCAGACACATTCCAAGACCAATATCATCTATTAGAAGCCCAATAACTATACCTAAGCTTAGTCCGATAGCAATCCAGTAAAATATCATGTTCTTTTGCAGTAAGAGGTAAAATCTTATCTTCCCATATATCCTGTGTATTAGCTAAATCAATAATCCTGTACTCATTGATTTCATACTGTCCTGGTAATGGAATATACTCTTCTATAAATGAATCTTCTATTTCTTCAATAAGTTCTGAATTATCTTCGCCATCATCTTCTAATTTAACCTTCATTTTCTATCATCCCGCTAATTTTCTATAATCTCCCAGTAGCCGCTCTTAGGCGATCCATGTCTTATAAGTATGGATGATGTTTCGTTTTCCTTCTGTCATTTGTATACGATGTACAGGTTTCTTTTGTCTTGCCATAATAAAAGGCCCTCCTAATGATATTTATTGTATCATAGAAGAACCTTATAAACATTATTTTACAGAAAAAGTTTCATACTCTCATGGTTGTCAAAAAAGACACTGACCGCCTTACTGTAAAAATTTTTCCAAATTAGTGAAACCTCTTGAATTATTAGACATAAGATGATAATATCTAATTAAACAGAAAGCACCCACTCCAAAGGTGGATGCTCCGAGTTTAGGTTAATGAATGTCCTTAAGGACACCGCCTATCCTGTGGATCAGACAGGATAGGCATTTTTATTTTCGCTTGTTTCTCTTATCGAGAAAGGCAAGCAACGCTACAATCAAGCTACCAAAGGACATCAACAATGCTAATATCCCAATGAAAATCGAAATGATCTCATAAGCTGTCATCGGCGCCACCTCCCTTCCTATGTATTCCGGTTGCCCGGTATCATAAAACTCGGGAGGCTACCTCTACGCTCCGCTCCGGTCGGCGCTAAACAAGCGTTCCCCGGACGCTTAACGCCCTGTCATGGGTACTTTCCTTAGATAGTATCCTAACATAAGAACTAATGCCTCTGCAAGGGAAAAAATTATTGGTTATCAAGAATAAGGTCTATCATATCTTGCTTTCCATTAGTGTATGCTACTCTATCATCTGCATACTTACTTTCCAGTTCTTCCTTTACCTTCTGATACTGCAAAGCCATATTCTCATTATCATTTAGATAATCTCTGAAATGAATATAATTTTTCCACTCAGTTCCGTTCCATTTCACAATATGAATATGGTGCATTCTTGTATCATTTTCCATATCGCCCATTACATAAAGAAGCTGACGTTCCACATCTGAACCACGATAAAATATTCCCACTTGTCGTAATTGCTCATTATGTAACATTACTTTATCAAAATCAGTTACCCCAACGACAATATCAATAATCGGTTTTGCTTTAATTGCCAGTATTGCTGTACTTCCAATATGCTGTATATCAATAGCATCATCTCCTAATATAGATTTAAGTATTTTGATTGTTTGAATGGCAGCCTCATCCCACTGTTTATCATGTGGTTCAAGCTGCACTATTCCTCTTTTTAATCCTAATGACATAGCAATCTCCTTAATATTACATCACAATTTCACTGTCGAAATATTGTTCCTGAAAATGAATCTGTCTCCTGATTTCTTCCTTTGAAAAAGTTACTCCGTCTGGTACAACTACCCACTTTTCTTCTATATCGTCTTTTCTCCGAACAATGGCAATAATTTTACCTGTAAACTTCTTTACTGGTTCATTTACACCTAATATATAAGCGTCCTGCTCTTCTCCATCTGGTGCCATAACTCCTTCAATGTAACCATAATTTATTGGATAATACATATCCTTATATTCAGGATGATAACTTCCTAATGGTCTATCGACTGTGACAGTTACTGTTGCTCCAATTATAGAATTATTTTTACCTGTAAATACTTCTCTATCAATTTCGGCTGTATCAACGGATATGTCCAGTTCTCAGGCAACTCATCCATAAGCACAACTTTCTCCATTTCGCTATGTAATTCTTTCGCAAACTCTGTTATCTCCGCAAAGCAAAGCAGTCCAAATGTTTCTTCACCAGTATCATTTACTCTAGTCTTACCTATCACCGAATATATGCATATTGGTTTTATCTCAAATTTGATAGCTCCAGTCTCTTCCTGCAGCTCCCTTTTAGCTGTTTCTAAAATATCCTCTCCAGCTTCTCTATGTCCTCCCGGCACTTCGTATGTATCTCTTTCTTTATGCTTGCAAAATACCCACTTGCCGTTACTCTGTGAGATAATCACTGCAAATTTCAATAGTTCATCATTAACTGTATCATAAAATTTTACTTCCATCACTTTTCCCCTTCCCATTCCAGCATTAACTCATTCAGAAATTCCTGCATTACAGCCTGTCTGTGTTTTGCCAGTTTCCTTCCCTTATGCAAACCTTTATCATTGGCATTAGAGATATTGTAAATTCATATGGTGCAACACATCTTAACATGCCATTTTTTACACTATATATAGCCTTTAAGCTATCACACTTTATTGAAATATCCATGTTGCCTCCTAACTGCAATGTAATACCTTTCACCCCTCAGTTTTTTGTACTTACATATCTATCCACTGTATAAACGCTGTTTTATCCGTACTATTGTAACCAGCATTTCTATAGAAATTCAATGTACTCTCTTCCTTTGAACCAGTAAGTAACATCATTTTATAGCAATTATTTTCCTTGGCAATATGTTTTGCATAATTTAAGCAATCCGTAGCATATCCCTTCTTTCGGTAATCTACGTGTGTTACTACATTCTCCACAAAAGCATATGGACGAACATTTCTTGTAAGATTCGGAATAACCACACATACACATGATGCAACTATCTTTCCATCTACCTCACAAACAATCAAATGATGATTGTTGTCATTCATTATATTTTCCCACGTACTCCTTAACTGCTCAGATTCTTCTGGTACGCTCTTTTCATGCAAATATAGATATAAATACAGTATTTCAGTCAAATCTTCTTCTTTTGATTCTCTTACCACCACAATTGGCACATTGTTAGCACCAATATTGGCATGTAGCACAAATCTTTGATTAGGATACCCAAATTCTTCAATCAACTCATCCTCTTCAAAGCCAAATTTCTTATATAAATTTCTAGGTGCAATTCCCTTAACATCGTTCTCTCTAAATGTGGACACAGTTATATCTTTATCTCGGTCAAGTTTATCAAGTGCCTCACTCAAAAGCATCGAAGCAATTCCCTTTTTTCGATAAGCCGGATCAACAGCCAGACAACATATCATATTATGCTTTCTTGAATACAAAAGCACGCCAACAATATCTTCTTCATTCTTCACGCACAAAGCACGCTTGTCATTCATAAATTTCAAAACAATTATTTTGTGTTCTTCTATACTCTGCTCCGTCTCTAATCCCGGAAAATTCCAACCTACTTTTCTAACTAATCGCATCCATGAATTAATATCTGATGGTCTGCCCAATTCTACCTTTATATGTTCTATCATCGAATTTCTCCTCATATCTGTTTTGAAACAAAATGTACAATTTCTTTCCCCGGCTCAAGAATATATGGTATCAACTCCAAAGGATATACCTTAGTACCTTTCTTTAAATCCTCTAGCGGAACCCAGCAGAAATCCAAATCAATTCTCTCATTATTCAGCTCATCATATCCATGAAACACTCCATCTAATGGTATATTATCATCAACCAGATGCACATTATAATATAAGCATATCTGATGACACGGTCTCTTACCCCATGGAAAATATATTTCTCCAATAGCCAGTAAATTATCTACCTCAATCTTAGCATGAATCTCTTCTTCAAATTCTCTTTTTAGCGTTTCCATACTTGTCTCCATAGCCGCAACATGTCCACCAATAATGGCATAATCATCATTCTTCGGACGCTGTAACAAGATTTTACCATTATGTTTCAATATACCGCCAACTCTGTATGAAAATACAAAATGATCATTCTTAAATAAAATATCCACTTAACCACCTACCAATCATTACCTTGAAATACATATCATATTTATACATTGCTCCTCACACAAATAGAGCCAAACTAGAGCCATTTGAGAAAACAAATGCCGGAAGCCCGCATAAATACAGGCTTTCGGCATTTCTGTCCGTTATTCAAACTCCTTTGCGGACTGCGTTTCATGACACGCAAAGGCTGTTATTAGAGGTTTATATTTCGAACGTGCGTTCTGTTTTTGTGTTTTTCGCACCGCTTATGAAGAAATAAACTCCAAAATAACTCCATTTTACTCTTTATTATTTTGTTGTTCTTCTCTTGCGTAAAGAATGTCCAACGCCTGGAATATTACATTACTCATAGTCTGATAATGTCTCTCTGCATAAGATACTAGCTTTTCTTTTTGCTCTGGTGACATCCTAATTCTCAGACTAGAATCTTTGCCGTCTAATGATGGTTTTCTAGGCATCTTTCTCTCCTCCTTACATTTCATAGTTTAACACGAATTGATACAAGTGTCAATCTCGTTTTGTTAATATCACCCATTTCCCTTTTTGGCTACTTCCCTGCCTCTTCAGATAATTCTTTTCCTTCAATTTGGTTATATAATACTTCACACTAGCAAGATTCCAATCTAACGCATTAGCCATTTCTTTCTGCGTGATTGAAGGTTGCATACGTACAAGATTCAGAATTTCTATTTCTTTCTCACTCAGTACATTTTCATCTTCCACTTGGTCTAATCTCTCTAAATCTTGGTTAGCTTGGTTAGTAGCTTGGTTAGCTTGGTCAGTTATTGGATTGACTCGGAACAACTCTACCCGAAACATATTATCAAATTCCTGAAATCTCGGCTTTGGAAGTCCATACTCTTCTGCAGCATTAAGGATTCTTTTTATTCCGCTTCCCCATGCCTCTACAAGTCCCATCTGACTGAATATATTGGCAATGCCTTTATTCCTGATCTTCGAATGACCATTCATGACTTCCTCATAAGTTAATCCGTTATATAATCCACCCGGAGATGTCACCTCCAATCTGTCATCATAAACTGCGACCTGAATACAGGATTCATCTAATAGGTTACGGTGACAATGGGCATTAATAATCATTTCCCTGATTGCTTCCGGTGGTAACTCATATTTCTCTTTTCGCACCAATCCGTCAATTGTTGCTCCAAGCCGAATATTTCTCAATACAAAATCTACTGCTTCTTCGATTTGTGTATAGATTGGTCCTGTAAATTCTCTCTTATCCAGAAACATTGCACGATCTGTTCCCTTGAATACCGCACATTGTGTTTTGGAGAATGAAAAATAATCTGATGTCAGCAACGCATAGGCATTCGTTGCCAGAAGCTGTCCCTCGCTCTGCTTCAAAATTTTCCAGTTTATCAGCTGCTCTTTCTTTACAGAATGTTCTGACATTCCTGCTTTCTTCCGGAACTTTTCAATATCCTGACAAAGTTTCTCTGTTGCTTCCTCTGAAACAGGATAACCCACACAAGTAAGCTCATCCCATGAGATTCTGGCCCCTTCCATTTCCAGTTCTTTTATCTTCTCCGGAAATGCCTGTCTTGATGTACCTGCTACACGGATATAAGTGCCATTATCTTTTCCCTTTGATTTTAGATAATACGGTCTGTTCTTTCCAGCTTCTACTGATACAACAATGACCGTTTTCCCGTCTACTGTCTGTGGCTCAATATCAGGAATGATCTGTGGCACACAGGAATCAGAAACTGCATTGGCAATTCCATCCATCAGCTGAAACAACACATCATTTTCCACACCAACAATCTGGTGTGTTTTATCATCTACTCCAACAATCAGCTTGCCACCTTGTGTATTGGCAAAAGCTACGATTGTCTTCATGTACTTTTCACTTTTATCAGGTAAGGATACCTTGTACTCAATATTTTTCGATTCCCCGGAAAACATAGTATCTTCTACCATTCTTTCACTCCTACTCTATACTCGCACCACTGGTACGAATAATTCTATTTCCAGAGCAATCTTCTCTGGATCATTAACACTATTATACGTTCTATTCTTCTTTTCTATCAAGCAAGAAAACAAAACAGTTCATTTCTTCTTACCATTTTCTTCTGTTCTTTTTTGATGCCAGATAAAGTCTCGTCATCTCATCTATGAAAATAGTTTTGTCCTCATTGGTCATAGTTCCACTGGCAAATAAAGCAGCTACCTGTTCAAGAATCTGCCTTGCCTGTTTAGCACCAGCATATTCACTTGGCTCATCATTACCCAAGCACACGGTTTCATTATCATTCATAAGATAAGAAACCTGACACTGAAATGCATCTGCCAGTTTTTGATATAAACTACTCTGCTTCGGATATCGTCCTTCAACTTCCCAAGATCGAATTGTTCTATGAGAAACGCCCACCATATCACCCAGCTTTTGTTGAGTCATTTTTTTCTCTTTTCGCAACTTCCTAATTTTATCACCAAATGTTGTCATAAGTATACATCTTTCTCCTATGAGTTTTGTACATGCTTTATTTTTCTAACCACAATAAAAGTATATCATTATGCAAATAAAAAGAGAACCCGACATCACAAGCAAATTTGATGATGCGGGTTCCCTTCCCTCTTTATAGATCAATACCTTTTATTTTTTCATCTTATGATCCGATGGCAATCTCACTTCTTAATGACAACTGTGGCTTCCACATCCATGCTCGCCACATGTATGTCCTTCCCCGTGGTTGTGCTCGTGATGAGAACATTTCACATCCGGATTATACTCAAGTGTTTCATTGATAAAAGCTTCTACTGCTTCATCCGCATCTCCGGAAACTCCTCCGAAAAGCTTGATGCCTGCTGCCGCTAACGCTGTCTGTGCGCCGCCTCCAATTCCGCCACAAATCAAAACGTCTGCATTCAATGCATTAAGAACTCCTGCCAATGCGCCATGTCCACTTCCATTCGTATCTACTACTTCTGAATGTACTACTTTTCCTTCCTCTACATCGTAAATCTTAAATGTCTCTGTGTGTCCAAAGTGCTGGAAAATCTGTCCATTTTCATATGTTACTGCTATTCTCATGATACCTTCTCCTTTTTCTGCTGCATATTTTTTGTAAATTTCCTGTTTGTAACATCCTCCAAAGCTGCAGTTGCCGCTCTGACCGTCACAGATTCTGAAATCTCCGCCCTCAATTTTGAGTGGATGCCCGTCGATAAGTGCATCTGCGATCTTTTTCCTGGCGATCTCGTAAATTCGCTGGACCGTTGTTCTTGCGACTTGCATAGATGCTGCACACTGCTCCTGACTGTAACCTTTCTTGTCCAAAAGACGGATTGTCTCGTACTCATCTACCGTTAGAACAATGGGTGTTTTTTTCTCAGTATCATCTGCCGGAAGAAATTCTAAAACATTGGGGAAATGACAGACTTTTCTGCATTTTACTGGTCTCGGCATAAACTGCTCCTTTCTCGCTTTTCTTATATAATAGCCCTATAAAAGGCATATGTCAATAATGTTTTTGACATATGCCTTTTATGAATCACCTTATAGTATTACTTCTTTTCATTATTTTTTAATTTACAGATACCCTGCGTCATTGTTCCCATTGGACAAAATGTACACCAGGTTCGTGGCTTATATAACACCATTACGATCAACCCTAACAACAAAGATGTAAGCATCAAACTATAAAATCCAAAACTAAACTGTGCCACCCAATCAGCTACTGTTCCGGCAGTGTATGTCCATCCCCACGGAACACGGAAGGTCCAGAATAATTTGATGGCTTCACGCAAGGATGATGATCCGGCACCAACTAAATATGTCTGAAATACCATATTCCCAAACATTGTAAGGAAAAATATCAAAAAGCCGTATCGGAACCATTTTGAACTCATCCATCGCGGGGTTGGTTTATTTCTTGAGCATTTTAAATCCCCACCGAGCTTACTAAAAAGCTGGCCACGTCCACACAAATGATTACAGAAAAATTTATTTTCACCGAATATCGCTATTCCTAACGGCAACAGGAAATCAATCATCCCAAACCAAGCAAACAAAATATTAAAAAAACCGAGAGCAAAATAAAGGATCGCCCATATCCATAAATAATCATACCAATGTTTCTTTTTCTTCACATCGCTGTCCTCTCTTTCATTTCAATACAACCTGCCGGACAGGACTTTGCACATTTTCCACATCCTACACACACTGTTTCTTCTACCACAGCATAACATCCATGGTAAACTTTGACAGCTGCCAGCGGACAAGTATTTTCACATACTCCGCAGGCAACACATCTTTTTTTATCGACACTTGCCATTCTTTTTGCCAATGCTTTGTTCCCCTTTCAAATTTTGTATCTCTATTGTACCTGAAAAAGGTAAATCCTTCTGTGATATTATTACATAAGAATTTACCTTGAACGCTAATCATTACAATGACATATTTTTATTATACATTACCTTTATATTTATATATGATGTTTAGAATTTCCTCAGTTGTTCGAATAATTTCTTTTTGTTTTTCTTTCATTGTTATAGATTTGCTTTCTTCTTCAGCTAACGAAGAGTAAAGGTGAATGGTATTAGCATGATTCCATATCTCATCGTAAATTTTCTCGATTTCATCAGCACTCCGAAATGCCTGGTCTGTTTGCATTTGCAAGTGTTCTCGTTGCTCTTCCAGATGATTCATCCGTTCTTGTAACTGATCCCTTTCTTTCTGCAATCGATCATGTTGTGCTTGCAGTTGATCTATTTGTATTTTAATTTCGCTCATCTTTTCTTTCTGTCTCCGCATAAGCATCATCAAATATACAACTACAACTACAAATACAAATAATAGTATTATGTACAGCATAAACTTCTCCTCACGACACATATATTTCGACGGTTTTCCGCAAATCAACTATTGATAATGGCATAGAAAGAACAGTTAGTTTTCCTGAATTCTTTTTAATTTCAACAGCATCAGGATTGCCTGTGATTAAAATTACAGGTGTTGTCCTGTCCGCACGCCATGGCTGATTCGGTTGGCTCGTCATATCTTCGGTAACAATCCAAAGATCCGGCTTATGTCTGCCTAATCTTGTTTTAGCACTTTCCGGTGTGTAAAACAGCATGATCTGATCTGAAATAAATTGCAATG
>NZ_BAAHSG010000015.1:0-1683 GCF_054660775.1 Allocoprococcus similis | reverse complement strand
TCTCCTGTTATGAAGTGACTTTTGTCAAGAGTTAATTTTAAGAAATTTTTCTCAACTCCAGTCACATTTGTTTTCCTGACAGCATTGGAAAAGAGCCCTAGTTTAACAGTCCCCGGCAGTTGGCCACTCTGTTATACGTGGATTGATTACCTACAGGCTAATGGTTCGCCGTTGGGTTCTACGATCTATCAGCGTGGATCACAGTGTTTCATGTGCGCACATAGGAGAAACGCAGATAACCCAGACCTTACAGTGACCACAGCTCTTTTCTAATACTGTCAGATTGTTTACTTGTTATTTTGTGGCAGAAATAAGCTGCATATTGCTGCTTTTTCTGCTTGACTACTCTTTTATCATAGGCAGCTGGCTGTCAAGGGCTTAGCCGCCCCAGCGGTGCCTGCACCCTTGACTGGCAGATGACTATGATATACCTCTACGCTACTTTCATTTCGATATTATCTGTCATCATGCCCCATACAAAACATGCCAATTCTCTTGCTATTGCAGCTACTGCCACATTTCTTTTCTTACCATGTCTTATAAATTTATAGTATCGGCTCCGTAATCTCGTGTTCGCTTTGTCTGCATACGCAATTACCTCTGCCGTATTACCATTCTGTCTTGCTCTTAATTCTTTTGACTTATGCCCCACAGCACCCTTACAGATTCCGCCAGATGCCTCTATCAGCAGCTGTCTTAAATGACTGTTTCCTGCTTTTGTTATTCCAAGCCGATGTATACTGTCTGAGCTTGAGTTTTCTCCCGGTGCAAGTCCAAGATATGCTGCATACTGGTTTCCTTTTGCAAATCTCTCAAAATCTCCGGTTTCAACAATCAATGACAATGCTGTATGCGTCTTGATTCCAAGAAAACATTCCAGTTTTTTGACTTTGTCATGATATTTTGTCTGTTCAGCGATTTCCTCGATCCGCTTATCATATCTCTCAATCTTGGTTTCCTGTTCTTCGTATGATGCCATGTATTCGTCAAGTGTTTCTCGATACAATTCATTTGTGATTTCAAGTTTCTTCAGCCATTTCAGATGTGCTAGGGTCCATTTTGTCCCATCATAGCAACATCCATGTCTGATGCAGAATGCGTTGATCTGCTGCTTGATTTTCTTTAACGCAAGCTTATGATCGTTTCTCATGCGAAGATATTCTTTTACCGAATCATCGGTCTCTGTCGGAATATAAACAACATGATAACCACCATATGACAAACACTGGGCAATCATATATGCATCTCGCATATCTGTCTTAATTCTCACACCTTGAGGTGTAAGCATTGTTGTTGGTGCAAGTATCACACATTTTACGCCTGCGGCCGTCAGTTGGTTATAGAGCGAATAGCCCAGACATCCTGCCTCGTATCCACACTGGATATCGTATTCATCGTTCAATCCTAGTTTCATTTTCAGATTTTCAATAAACATCAAAATATTTTTATAATCCGGTGTTACCTTGATTGTTGCGAATACGCGGTCATCCTCACCGATGATTGGTTCCATTGCGCATAATGTGTAATTTGTGGTATGGACATCCATGCCGATTTTTAGTATTCTTTTCATATGAGTGATCTCCTTTTGTATGTGGTAATTCCTGTTACCTTTGTTCTTATCAAACTCTAGTATACAGGTAAATCCACGTTGCTACAAATGTGAGGTCACTTCATATTATCTAT
>NZ_BAAHSG010000014.1:0-3046 GCF_054660775.1 Allocoprococcus similis | reverse complement strand
ATCTACCTTGTCGTCTTCAAGGGGTCTTACTACTTACGTAGGGATATCTCATCTTGAGGGGGGCTTCACGCTTAGATGCCTTCAGCGTTTATCCCTTCCTGACTTGGCTACTCTGCCATGCTCCTGGCGGAACAACAGATACACCAGCGGTCAGTCCAGCCCGGTCCTCTCGTACTAAGGCCAGCTCCTCTCAAATATCCTACGCCCACGCCGGATAGGGACCGAACTGTCTCACGACGTTCTGAACCCAGCTCGCGTACCGCTTTAATGGGCGAACAGCCCAACCCTTGGGACCTACTTCAGCCCCAGGATGCGATGAGCCGACATCGAGGTGCCAAACCACTCCGTCGATGTGAACTCTTGGGAGTGATAAGCCTGTTATCCCCAGGGTAGCTTTTATCCGTTGAGCGATGGCAATCCCACTTTATACCACCGGATCACTAAGTCCTACTTTCGTACCTGCTCCACCCGTCGGTGTCGCAGTCAAGCTCCCTTCTGCCTTTGCACTCTTCGAATGGTTTCCAACCATTCTGAGGGAACCTTTGAGCGCCTCCGATACCCTTTCGGAGGCGACCGCCCCAGTCAAACTCCCCACCTGACATTGTCCCCCAGCCGGGTCACGGCTGCTGGTTAGAAATCCAATACTGCAAGGGTGGTATCCCAACAGCGGCTCTGCATCAACTGGCGTCAATGCTTCTTCGCCTCCCACCTATCCTGTACATACAATATCGAATCCCAGTATCAAGCTGGAGTAAAGCTCCATGGGGTCTTTCCGTCCTGGCGCAGGTAACCAGCATCTTCACTGGTATTTCAATTTCACCGGGTGCATTGTTGAGACAGTGCCCAAATCATTACGCCTTTCGTGCGGGTCGGAACTTACCCGACAAGGAATTTCGCTACCTTAGGACCGTTATAGTTACGGCCGCCGTTTACTGGGGCTTAAGTTCAAAGCTTCGCTTACGCTAACCTCTCCCCTTAACCTTCCAGCACCGGGCAGGCGTCAGCCCATATACTTCACCTTACGGTTTTGCATAGACCTGTGTTTTTGCTAAACAGTTGCTTGGGCCAATTCTCTGCGGCCAGCTCTCACTGGCACTCCTTCTCCCGAAGTTACGGAGTCATTTTGCCGAGTTCCTTAACAATGCTTCTCCCGTCGGCCTTAGGATTCTCTCCTCACCTACCTGTGTCGGTTTACGGTACGGGTACAGTACAAACAATAGCGGCTTTTCTTGGCAGCTGGCTCACACATTTCCCTACTTCAGTTCGGTATGCATCACGTCTTCGGATTGTCACGCGGATTTGCCAACGCGACTCCTACCTCGCTTGCCACGGGATTCCATTCCCGCTAGTGCTCTCCCTCTGCGTCCCCACAGTTCTGTTATACTGCAGTACAGGAATTTCAACCTGTTGTCCATCGGCTACGTCTTTCGACCTCACCTTAGGCCCCGACTTACCCAGAGCAGATCAGCTTTACTCTGGAAACCTTGGGTATTCGGCCGGAAGGATTCTCACCTTCCTCTCGCTACTCATTCCGGCATTCTCTCTTCTTAAAAGTCCACAGCTCCTTACGGTACTGCTTCTTCCCTCTAAGAATGCTCCTCTACCAATTAACTAGGTTAATTCCTGAGCTTCGGTAGTGTGTTTCAGCCCCGGACATTTTCGGCGCAGGACCTCTCGACCAGTGAGCTATTACGCACTCTTTTAATGTATGGCTGCTTCTAAGCCAACATCCTGGTTGTCTTTGAAATCCCACATCCTTTTCCACTTAACACACATTTTGGGACCTTAGCTGCAGGTCTGGGCTCTTTCCCTTTTGACTACCCAACTTATCTCGTGTAGTCTGACTCCCATGAATCATCTTACTGGCATTCGGAGTTTGATATCCTTTGGTAAGCTTTGACGCCCCCGCGGGAATTCAGTGCTCTACCTCCAAAAGACTCTCATGAGGCTAGCCCTAAAGCTATTTCGAGGAGAACCAGCTATCTCCGGGTTCGATTGGAATTTCTCCCCTATCCACACCTCATCCCCACCCTTTTCAACGGATGTGGGTTCGGACCTCCATTGCCTTTTACGGCAACTTCATCCTGGACATGGATAGATCACCCGGTTTCGGGTCTACTCCATCTGACTTAACGCCCTGTTAAGACTTGTTTTCACTTCGGCTCCATTCCTTAAGAACTTAACCTCGCCAGATGGCGTAACTCGCCGGACCGTTCTACAAAAAGTACGCGGTTCATCATTTATAGATGTTCCACAGCTTGTAAACACAGGGTTTCAGGTTCTTTTTCACTCCCCTCCCGGGGTCCTTTTCACCTTTCCTTCACAGTACTATGCGCTATCGGTCACTAAGNNCTTTCCCAAAACCATTCTGCTAAACTTGTCAGATCAATTATGCGGTCCGAACCCCGGAATGCACGCATTCCGGTTTGGGCTCTTCCGTTTTCGCTCGCCGCTACTCACAGAATCACTTGTTGTTTTCTCTTCCTCCGGCTACTTAGATGTTTCAGTTCACCGGGTTCCCTTCCATACGTTATGGATTGGCGTATGGATGACTGGAGTCTGTCCAGCCGGGTTTCCCCATTCAGATATCTCCGGATCAATGGATATTTGCTCCTCCCCGAAGCTTTTCGCAGCTTATCACGTCTTTCATCGGCTCTTAGTGCCAAGGCATCCACCCTGCGCTCTTTCTAGCATAACCAACTTCCTTCTCTCACGGGAATGAGATCAGGTTACACATGCATAGCGTTGCATGCGTTGGTATTTCAGGTCGTTTTTTTACTTCGTTTTCTCGAAGATGTAAGTTAATCATCACCTCTTGGCAATGATCACCTCGGATGTCTTTCTCTATTTGAGAATTGATTTATTTTTGTATGCAGTTTTCAAAGTACATGTCTGACTGAAGTTTATCAGTCATCAGAAACTAAAATATTTTTTAATCTCTGATCACTGGTAAAGATCAATTCATTTCTTTTTTCATATTGAAGTTCGCTTCTCTTCGTTCAGCGAACGACCTAAAAATCTAAATTCATTTGCCTTCGGCAATCTT
>NZ_BAAHSG010000013.1:0-32865 GCF_054660775.1 Allocoprococcus similis | reverse complement strand
CGGCTTGGTAGGCCGTTACCCCACCAACTACCTAATCAGACGCGGGTCCATCTCATACCACCGGAGTTTTTCCCACCAGGTCATGCGACCCTGTGGTCTTATGCGGTATTAGCAGTCATTTCTAACTGTTATCCCCCTGTATGAGGCAGGTTACCCACGCGTTACTCACCCGTCCGCCACTCAGTCACAAGGATCTTCATCCGAAGAATCAAATCCAGGTGCTTCGTTCGACTTGCATGTGTTAAGCACGCCGCCAGCGTTCATCCTGAGCCAGGATCAAACTCTCGTTGATATATGTTTCTTGCAGCTTCGCTGCTTAGTAACATAATCGTTCTTCAACTCTGTTGAAGAACTACTCCGTTTGTACCCAGTCAAGAATCGCTTGGCAATTCTGTTCCTGTTTACTGTTCTGGTTTGACATCTTTCGATGTCCGTTCTTGAAAAATCTCTTTAAAGAATTTTCAGGGTTTGTTGTCTATTGTTCAGTTATCAATGTTCTTTTTTTGTTGTTGCCGTTTCATGCGACAGCTTTTATATTATATCAAAGCGTTTCATGTTTGTCAACAACTTTTTTAATTTATTTTTTGTTCTGCATTTGAAACATTTGTTTCTCGTGCATCAGCTTATTTATAATAACATTCCATTTTCTGGATGTCAAGCACTTTTTTCGACTTTTTTCACATTTTCTTGATCTGCTTTTTACATTCAAGCTCATGTGTATTGCCGATCCATGCTTTTAAGCTTTGAACAAAACGGAGAAAGAGGGATTCGAACCCTCGCGCCGCTATTAACGACCTACTCCCTTTCCAGGGGAGCCCCTTCGGCCAGCTTGGGTATTTCTCCAAAACGTCCGTTATCTAATATACACGATTCTTTCCTTTTTGTCCAGTACTTTTTTCTGATATTTCAAAATGGGCATCTGGCTCTGGAATACAGCAACTTTTGCTTTAGGAAGTCTCTTTCATTCTTCTTGTCAGGCAGTAAAAAGAATATTCTTTTTTTCAGTATATAATACTTTCAGAAAGTTTCTTCACGATTTCACAGAGAATAAGAAAGAATGTGCCTCGGCACATTCTCGCGCCGAGCGCGTTGCTGAGCGCCAGTGACGCTCGTTAAGCAACGACCGAAGCGGAGCGTAGACCGCTTGCGACATTCTTCATCTTCGTGCGAGTGCGCATCTCCGGCACGCAGTGCCTTTTATTTCATAGGAAGTTCCTTTGGAATTTCCTATGAAATAAAAAAGGCAGAACATTTTGTTCTGCCTTAACCGGAGAGGGTGGGATTCGAACCCACGCGCCCTTTCGGACAAACGGTTTTCAAGACCGCCTCGTTATGACCACTTCGATACCTCTCCGCATTTATTAAGTTGTTGCTGTGTATCAGCGACAAGATAGATAATACCATAGTGATATATCATTGTCAACACTTTTTTACAACTTTTTTAAATTTCTTTTTTTAATCAAACTTTCTGCCACTACCAGATCCTCTGGCGTTGTGATTTTCATATTCTCATAAGAGCCTTCAACCAGCTTTACGGCACAGTTCTCCATGCGCTCTACAACCATCGCATCATCTGTTATGCCTGTTTCATTTTCTTCATTTTCCATCAGTTGAAAATATGCGTGACGAATCAGCGCAGTCTCAAATACCTGCGGTGTCTGAATGCACCACACCAGTCTGCGTTCTGGTGTATTTATAGCGAAACCTTTTTCATCCACGATCTTAACCGTATCTTTTGACGGCATCCCAGCCACACATGCCCGGTATTTCTTCACTGCCTGATAAGTACGTTCTATGATTGGTTCATCCACAAACGGACGCGCACCATCATGGATAAAGACATAGCCTTCCGGCTCTATCTCCCGAAGTGCTTTATAGACAGACTCATAGCGTTCTTTTCCGCCGACTACAATCTTACTGACTTTTAAAATCCCATACGCTTCTACAATATTCTCCCTGCAGTAATCAATCTGACCTTCTCCTGTCACAAGCACAATCTCATCAATAACCGGTGATGCTTCAAATGCAGCAAGAGAATAGTACAGTACAGGCTTTCCACAGATTTCCAGATACTGCTTCTGTATTTTCGTTCCCATCCGGCTTCCTTTTCCTGCTGCCAGGACAATTGCTGTACATTTTTCTCCGTTCATACTATTCTCTCCTTTGCATCTGCATTTTACAGCTCTATCTCTCGCCAAGCTTCAGGTTCGGAACTGCATTCAGATCCCATCCATGTCTGGTTCCATTAATATATTCATAATAAGCTGCCACACCGATCATTGCTGCATTATCGGTACAGAAAATCGGTGACGGATAATAGAACTCAATTCCATTTTCCTCACATGCCTGCTTCATTGCTGCACGGAGACTGCTGTTTGACGCCACGCCTCCCGCAATTGCAAACTTATTAAGTCCATATTCTTTCACTGCATGCATGGCATTTCCTACCAGTACATCCGTAACTGCTTTCTGGAAAGACGCTGCAATATCCGCACGGTTGTATTCCATTCCCTTCATCTTGCAGCCGTTAATGTAATTTAAAACTGCCGACTTCACACCGCTGAAGCTGAAATCATATGGGGAATCCTCAATATGTGCGCGTGGAAATGGGATTGCATCCGGGTTCCCTTCTTTGGAAAGCTTATCAATCTTCGGTCCTCCCGGATATCCAAGGTCAATCGCTCTTGCCACCTTGTCAAATGCCTCTCCTGCCGCATCATCCCTGGTTCTTCCAAGGATCTCATAAGTCCCATAATCCTTGACACATACCAGATGTGTATGCCCTCCGGACACAACAAGACACAGGAACGGCGGTTCCAGTTCCAGATTCTCAATATAATTGGCAGAAATATGCCCTTCAATATGATGTACTCCGACGAGTGGTAACTTTTTCGCATATGCGATTGCTTTTGCCTCTGCCACACCGACAAGGAGCGCACCAACAAGCCCCGGTCCGTAGGTCACACCGATCGCATCGATATCATCCAGTGTCACACCTGCATTTTCCAGAGCCTCTTCTATTACCTGATTAATCTTTTCAATATGCTTTCTCGATGCGATTTCCGGAACCACACCACCATATAATTTATGCAGATCTATCTGTGATGAGATTACATTTGACAACACCTGTCGTCCGTTCTTTACAACGGCTGCTGCTGTTTCATCACAGGAACTTTCAATTGCCAGTATCAATATATCCTTTTTCTCTGTATCCATATTTTTCCTTCTCTCTACTGCTTTGTTTATTCCGGAAAATCCAGTTCTGTTGTCATACGGTCTTTTCCTGCGATCGCATGTGGAAAGATTGCCCGCACTTCATCCATATATTCTTCCGGATGGCGCAGGGACGGGCTGTAATGCGTAAGCCACATTTCTCCCACCTCTGCCTCTTTTGCCAGGTTTGCTGCCTCATAAAAGGTCATATGCTTATATTCTACTGCCTTTGCCGCTTTTTCTTTTTCTCCGTACATTCCTTCACAGATAAACAGATCTGACCCTTTTGCATTCTTCCGGATAGAATCCGTCGGTCTTGTATCTGTACAATAGGTAAGTTTAATTCCTCTTCGCGGTGGTCCAAGGACCATCTCCGGTGTCAGTATTCTTCCGTCAAGCTCTACTGTCTCACCTTTTTGAAGATGTTTCCAGTATTCCTTCGGAATTTTCTGTTCTGTTGCCCTCTGCACATCAAATTTGCCGGCACGGTCGATTTCAATCGTATAGCCGTAACAGATCACATTATGTTTTACACGAAATGCTTTCAGACGATATCCGTCCATCTCAAAAGTCTGTTCTGGCTCTGTAATTTCTTTATAGCGGATTTCAAATGGCAGTTCCGGTGCGATCACTCGAAGGGAACTCACTACTCTCTCCAGACCTTTCGGGCCAATCAGCGTAAGCGGTTCCTTTCTGTCTGCATTTCCCATTGTAAGAAGAAGTCCCGGAAGTCCGCTGATATGATCTCCATGGTAATGCGTGAAACAAATTACATCGATCGGTTTAAAACTCCATCCCTTCTCTTTTAACGCAATCTGTGTACCTTCGCCACAGTCAATCAGCAGCTGGCTACCGTTATATCTTGTCATAAGTGCGGTCAGCCATCGATAAGGAAGCGGCATCATTCCACCGCTTCCAAGCAAACATACATCTAACATTCTAACTCCTGTTCTTCATATACCGGAATCTGAAAAGATGCTATCCAGGTATCATAACATTCCTCACAGATATCAAATCGATGGATTTCTCCGTCTTTGTGCGAAAAATATCCCCATCTTTTTTCAACTGTAAGCATCTCTTCCTCCGGTATTCCATTTTTTATTGTGATTTCTTTTTTACATTTATTGCACACAATCTTTGTGACTGTATTTTTTTCTGTCTGAATTTTTTTATAATTACGCATCTTACTTCCTCCTGAGTATCTTTGCAAAAAAAGACTGCCGTTTCATTTTTCAGCTCTTTCTCTGTTCAGGTACATTATAACGTCACAGGCTGACGCCTTCCAGTGGGAAGCCTTGTATATTCTTGCGATTTCTTCCATTTTTTAAACCACGCGGCTCATCAGGATGGCATCTTCCGGATTTTTCCCTCCGTAATAGAATTTTCGCTCTCCATCGATCCCAAATTTGTTTTTTTCATAAAAAGCAATCGCTGCCTGATTACTCTTACGTACATCAAGAAGCATTCTTTTCAGTTGCTTTTCATGGCAGATCTGTTCCATAAATCCAAACAACATCTGTCCAATTCCTCTGCGCCTTTCAGATTCAGCAACCGCAATTCTTGCAATCTCGCATTCATCCAGAACATAATAACACAGAAAATATCCCAACAGGGTATCCCCTTCCATTGCTGTCGCACAAAAAGTATGCTTCTGTCTGACAGTTGATCTCACTTCATGATAACTCCACGGATCCGGAAATACGTCCGCTTCCATCTGCGCCACCTGTTCCATTCGTTCTCTGTCATTTTCTGTTATTAAAGTAATTTCTATGTTATCCCTATTACTCATGTGTGTTTTCTGCTTTCAGACGTTCTTCTCTTTCCCGTTCTGCCTGTGATACACGCAGATAATCCGGTTCGTGTTCCATTGCGGTTTCTGTTTTTCCTTCTTTATAATACTGAATCCCAAGCATGCCGACTGCTGCCGCTCTCTGCTGGTTCATATGTGCCGGTGCAAATGCAATATCCTGATCCGTCATCAATTCCTTCTCCAGCCTGTCTTTATGCACCGGTACACCGTCTCCAAGAAAGATCATCGGTTTTCCATAAGTACAAAGTTTTTTGGCAAGTTCATCGATTCCAACTGCCATCTGCGCTTCCAGAACCTGCAGTTTATCACCGTCCATCTGATAAATACCAGTATATACCTGATTTCTTCTCGCATCCATGATCGGACAAATGATCCTGTCTGTATAACACAGATTATAAGCAAGTCCATCTACTGTCGGAATGTGGATCAAAGGCTTCTTCAGTGCCAGCCCCAGTCCCTTTGCAGTTGCTGAACCAATTCTGAGTCCGGTAAATGATCCCGGCCCTCCTGCTACCGCAATCGCATCAATCGTATCCAGATTCATATCTGTCATCTTCACGATTTCATCCAACATCGGTAATAAGGTCTGTGAATGTGTCTTTTTGTAATTGATCGTATACTCTGCAATCGTTTTGGAAATTTCGTTTTCTTCTTCAACTACTGCGACAGTTGCAACAAGTCCCGAACTGTCTATTGCTAAAATGCGCATGTTATTCTCCTCTTTTCTCTACCGTGATCCGGCGGAAATCAAATCCCTGTTCCAGATCTTTTTCTATCGTGATCTCTGTCCGGTTCGCCGGAAGAATCTCATCGATCAGGTTCGCCCATTCGATCAGGCTTACACCTTCTCCATATACATAGTCTTCAAAACCAATCTCGTCCATCTCTTCAATGTCACCAATCCGATACACATCAAAATGATAGAACGGAAGTCTTCCGTCTTCATATACCTGGACGATCGTAAAGGTTGGACTGCTGATCGGTTCTTCAATCCCCAGTCCTTTTGCCAGTCCCTGGGTAAATACAGTCTTTCCGACGCCGAGATCTCCTACCAGTGTATAGACTTCTCCTGCTTTTGCCTGACTCCCGATCTTCTTACCGAGATCATATGTTTCTTTGGCACTTCTTGTTTCAATTATCATCTTCTGGTCTGCCTCCTAATTTGCACTGACGTGTCTGATATTGACTTTCTTGGCTGGCATATGTGTAGAAATCATCTGCACTGCTGCCGCATACTGCTCTCCCAGGGATTCTCTTGGAAAAATCAGTGCTCTTACCTTTGTTACATATAAAATTACCGACTGACCGGTTGAAACTGCCTTCCGGAAATCTCCCCATTCATTAAGCACACTTTGTTCATCCTGTGAAATGCGGATTCCTTCTTCGTTAAGTTCATAACTGATCGGTTTCTGGAACATCGGGGAGCGCATTACCTGTTCTGCCGCACGTGCTTTTAAATGAAGCGGGTTTCCGATCAGAAAAATTGCGGCAAACAAAAAGAAGGTTGCAGCTGTACTGTAGCTTCCAAACATACACTGTCTGATTCCCAGCACCAGTGTCACACCACCGAAAATCACACCAACGATTCCGCTAAGGCTTGTATAGGAAGTATAGAGCATAAAATCAAACATGGCTTTTTTTGTCATTTTTACTTCAAACTTTATATTCATTCATTTTCCTCCGTATCAGTTTAAGTCACACCGATTATATCATACCGAATCTTTGGAAACAAGTCGTTACTGCTCACTCCGGGTTTAGAAAAACCCTGTCTTGTTACTGTTCACAGTACCTGTGGCCAGCCCCCCTGTCTTTTCTTAACTTGTACTTGTATTTTATATACGCCTGCGCTATAATGGGTTCAAATGAACAAGGAAATTCTTCGGGGTAGGGTGACTTCTTATCGATATGGTATAAGCAGAATTCCCAACCGGCGGTTACAGTCCGCGACCTGTCAGATTTCTGACAGCTGATTTGGTGCAATTCCAAAACCGACAGTAAAGTCTGGATGAGAGAAGAAAAAGTGATTTTGCAAGTAATCCCCCGACGTATCACGCCGGGGATTTTTTTGCATAGGCTTTCGAAGATTTTCCTCCTCAATTCATCTGATTATGTCAAGAGAAAAGGAGAGAAAAAATGAGTACAGATGTAATGACAAACCAAAAAACAACAACGAAAGAAAAAAAACGTATCAGTACAAAGGTAATCGCACAGATTGGTGTGCTCGGAGCAATCGCTATGGTTCTGATGTTATTTGATATTCCACTTCCATTTGCACCAACCTTTTACAAAATTGATTTCAGTGAAGTTCCGGTCCTTGTCGGTGCATTTACCATGGGTCCTGTAGCCGGCGCTTTGATCGAACTGGTCAAAATCCTGTTGAACCTCCTCATCAGAGGTACATCAACAGCCGGTGTTGGAGATCTCGGAAACTTCCTGATCGGATGTGCAATGTGTATTCCGGCTTCCCTGATTTATCAGAAGTTACATTCTCGCAAGGGTGCGATCATCGGTATGGTAACGGGAACTGTTTTCATGACAATTGTCGGATGTTTTATCAATGCATACCTTCTGCTTCCGGCATACGCTGCTGCATTCCATATGCCGATCGACGCACTGGTTGCCATGGGAACCGCAGTCAACAGTCATATCAACAGTCTTCTGACTTTTGTTTTACTTTCTGTTGCACCATTTAATCTGTTGAAAGGTTTCCTGGTGTCACTGATTGTATTCCTGATCTACAAAAAGATCAGCCCGATTTTAAAAATGGGACGCGAATAGATTATAATTTTACAAAGCAGCAAAAGGGGTTCGTTATGAGCCTCTTTTTTTATGAAACCAAAAAAACAGAGAGAAGTCTGCCCATGCCGGCATTCTTCTCTCTGTTGAATTTCTTTTGATTATAAAGTATCGTTTCTTCTTACATATCCTGGTTTTTCCGGATCTGCAATCAGTTCCTTTGCATGGACAATCCTTGCACTCTTGTCCACTACCTGCGCTTCAATCCGCGCATCCGCTCCAATTACAACTCCCGGAAGGATAACACTGTCTTTGACAACTGCACCCTTCTTAATTACACATCCACGTCCGATTACCGAATTTTCAACAGTACCCTCGATCAGGCATCCATTGGAAATTACAGAACTCTTAACACTTGCTCCTTCATAATACTTTGTTGGGCATGAATCATTTGTTCTTGTGTAAATCGGCCAGTTCTTATCAAACAAAGTCACCGCATTCTTCATATCGATCAGTGATAAGTTTGCATTATAGTAGCTCTTGAAATCTGTGATAGATGCAAAGAATCCCCGATGTGACACTCCACGTACATCCAGTTCACTGCAGGCCATATTCACAATATCATTAAGCGTGAACATGGAAGAAATCTTTCTTCCCTTTTTAACCAGTTCCATAAACAGATCTTTGCGCATTACATAAGTATCCATGAAAATATTACGGTTTTTCGCGTTACCATGGTTCGGTTCTAATGAAAGAACACCTTTCTGCTTGTTCAGATTAAGTGTTGAACAGTTCAGATAGTATTCTTTTGCATTATCCACACTGTGATATAACAGGGTAATATCTGCACCGGATTCAATATGTGTCTTAAGTAATTCATCATAATTCTGTGTATAAATCATATAACTTGGTGCAATAACTACATATGGGTATTTTACAGCTTCAATGCACTCCATATTTTCTTCGTACGCAGCCAGGTCATTATTATATACACTCCATTCTGCATTTTCAAAGTTTGAATACAGAATATGAAGACGTCCACTCTTTGAATTGATATTGTAATGACGTCCTGTTCCAAGGTGTTCTGTAAGAGAACGCGGTTTTCTTCTTACATAAACCTGAATATGTTCGATTTCACTGTTGCTCATATTAGAGATTGGGAAATCGATAACTCTGTATCTTCCAAGGAATGAAACAGCACCAACCGGACGGTAATTCTGCATCTCTCCTACCCGGATATTGTTGCCGGCAAAACTTACGATTCCAAATGCCTGTGCCATATTACTCATCCCCCTTAACACGTTTTGATACTAACTCAATATGTTCACTGTCTGCTGATCCAACAACTGCATTTTTACCAATCTTTACGCCATCAGCCACAAGCGCTCTTGTTACAACTGCACCTTCTTCTACTTCAACGCCCGGCATCAGTACACTGTCAATAATCTGTGCACCTTCACCGACTCTTGCGCCTGTAAACAGTACGGAATTTTTGACTTTTCCATTGATCACACAACCCTGGTTGATAAATGCTCTTTCAATCTCTGCTGTCGGACCAACATACTGCGGAAGCACAGTTGTATCCTCTGTGTAAATCTTCCATGAATCATCATTCAGATCAAGTTCATTTTTATTGTTGATCAGATCCATATTTGCTTCCCACAGGGAATCAATTGTTCCGACATCTTTCCAGTATCCTTTGAACTTGTATGCGTAGAGCTTTCTTCCATCATTCAGCATAGTCGGAATGATATCTTTTCCGAAATCATGATTGGAATCCTGATTTTTCATATCTGCAAGGAGCATCTTTCTTAAAAGCTTCCAGTTGAATATGTAAATACCCATGGATGCCAGATTGCTCTTTGGATTCTCCGGTTTCTCTTCAAACTCTACAATTCTTCCCTCATCGTCCGTATTCATAATACCGAAACGGCTTGCTTCCTTCATTGGAACCTCAATGACCGCGATTGTTGCATCTGCTCCAGTCTCTTTATGATAATCAAGCATCTTATCATAATTCATCTTATAAATATGGTCACCGGAAAGAATCAGTACATATTCTGGTGCAAACATGTCCACAAAATCAATGTTCTGTGAAATTGCATCTGCTGTTCCTCTGTATACATCCAGGTCCGCATCCGCTTTTTCACGCGGTGGAAGTACATAGACTCCGCTGTTCTGGGCATCTAACCCCCATCTGCGGCCTGCCGCTACATAACTGTTAAGTAAAATAGACTCATACTGTGTCAGGACTCCTACATTATCAATTCCGCTGTTGGCACAGTTGCTGAGTGGAAAATCAATGATTCTGTATTTCCCACCATATGAAACCGCAGGTTTGGCTACTTTATTTGTAAGCTCGTGAAGACGACTTCCTCGTCCGCCTGCCAAGATCATAGCAAGCATATTATTCTGCTTCATAAGTGAATCCTCTCTTTCCTATTTGTCCTGTCTTATATTATACAATTTTTCTGTTAAATTTTCCACTTTTTTGTGCAAAAAATACATAAAAATTTATATTATCATTATGATGTATTCGAGGATTGTGGGAATTGCCTAGCAATAGAGCAATCCGGTTACATCAGTGAGTGGCAAAATTTACTTTCGACACTCACATCATTATTATACTATATATGCTTTAAAACCCGAATTTATGTCTATTTTCTTTCCAGATTTTCCCTATTGCATATTCATACGTCTTATCAAAGACAATAAGTATAAATTGTCCGAGTACAACAGACATAAGCATTATTCCTTTTGCAGCCTTTTTTTCAGATAACATACTCCAGAAATATATTAACCCCGGAATATAAAGTACATTAAATACCAGATATTTCATAAACCAGAAAAAGCTACGGCTTCTGATCCATCCGGAAGCTCTTCCAAGAAAATGCCATATTGTTTCTATAATTAGAATATAAAATCCCATAAATGCATAGGAAACCACATATAATTTATTCGGAGACAGAAAGATTCCCAGCAAAATTCCTGCCAGCAAAAAGCCTGCCCCGCTTTTCAATCCAAATTCCTGAATTACAATCCCGACAAAGAAGGATGCCGCCGCCAGTAAAAAAAGGGTATTCGTTTCGATCACACTGCCAAGCGCAATCCCCACTTCTGTCAGTGCAAGCATAACACCTGCAAATGCAATCTTTTTTGCATTTAGATGCATGGACACAGATCCCCTCCCATACATTCACATAATGAATCTGCGATCCACAGATCACAGCACATATTTCCAGTTCCACACGGAGAGGAATTACGATTGCCATATCCCTGACCAAACGGATTACTATTATATCTCTGTGCTCCCCAGTTCAGCTGGTTCATCAGCTCTCTGTACTGCGGGTTATTCGGCTCCATATTCACTGCCTGCGCAGCATAATCCCTTGCCAGCACATTGTTGCCGACGCCGGCGTTGGCCATGGAACTTGCATAATACCACTGTGCTGTCCGGTCATTCATACGGTTCAACACATTGATCGCGTCCTGATATCTGCGGTTATTGATAAAATTGAATGCCGCCTGCATCTCCGGATTCATATTATTGTACTGCTGGTATCTGCCATTTCCATAAGATTGATTACCATAGGAATTATTACCATAAGAATAGTTCCCTGAACCCGCGCCGTATCCGTAATTATACCCTCCATTCGTCCGCTCTTTCATAATTTCATCATAAGCTTCCTGTACTTCTTTGAACTTTTCTTCAGCAAGATCCCGAAGCGGATTATCCACATTGGCATCCGGATGATATTTCCGGCTCAGTTCTCTGTACGCCTTTTTTATCTCCTCTTCCGATGCATTTGGCGATACGCCAAGCACCTCATAAGGATTCTTTGTCATCTTCCTTTTCCTCGCTTTTCTTTTCTTGTATCTTTCTGTAATGTTTCCATACGCCATCATACAGGATATTCCGCAGGATATCCACGTCCAGTACACATGGCAGAATTTCAAAATTTCTTGCGCATTCGCCGATCATCATGCACAGAATGTCTCTGCATCTTTCTTCATATCCGGCTTCTTCATGCATCTTTTTTAATGGATTATAAGTCCCTTTTTCCAGATCCTTATCCAGATCTTCGTAAGCATCCATAATGTAAATATATTTGCCCAGATAGAAACCGATCCCTCGAAGCTGCTGTTCCCAGCAGTCTTCTTTATATACCATCATCTCTTCCATCAGCCGGCCAAAGCAGCCTGCCGGATAGTCAACTTCCTGTATACCCTGAATTTCATATTCCGAAAGCTTTGCCATTTCTTCTCTGATCACCCGACTCTGCCTTGGATATTTCCGAATTGCTTTTTTTACTTTTCGCTTCAAAGCCATACTCCCGAAAAGCCCTGCTACTTTCTTCTCATCCTTCCAGTCATCTTCCAGATGATAATACGCCATGATCAGATTCATATCAGCCGCATACTCTGTGATTTCATTTTCCAGCATTGGCTGTGGCTTTAACGGATGCGTCTTACAGCGATGTCTTTCCGCCTTTGTTTCACTTTCATATAAAGAAGTAAGTAAAATGATCACAAATGTCATATCATAGGCAAGCGTAAGCTGTCCTGCGCTGCCATACTGTCTCTTCAGCGACTGGCAAAGGCCACAGTAATACGCTTTATATTTATGATAATCTTTTACTTTTAATTCCGGCTCATTCGCCGTCACATATCCGAACATGTATTACTGAATTCCTCTCATTGTAAGCTGGATCCGCTTCTTCTGCAAATCAACGCTCATTACCTTTACATCTACAATATCTCCTACGCTGACTGCTTCCAGTGGATGCTTGATAAAACGGTCCGTGATCTGGGAAATGTGCACCAATCCGTCCTGATGCACTCCAATATCGACAAATACACCAAAGTCAATGACATTTCGCACGGTTCCTTTCAGAATCATCCCTTCCTTCAGATCCTTCATATCAAGGACATCCGTTCTGAGAATTGGTTTCGGCATCTCATCTCGCGGATCACGCGCCGGTTTTTCCAGCTCTTTGACAATATCCCGAAGGGTAATCTCTCCTACTCCAAGTTCCTCAGCGAGCTTTTTGTAATCTTTGATGGTAAGAGACAGACCTGCAAGCTTGCCGCCTGCAATATCTTCCGGCTCGAAGCCCTGCTTTTCAAGAAGCTTTCCTGCCGCCTCGTAAGACTCCGGATGTACACTGGTTCCGTCAAGTGGATTGGTTCCGCCCTGGATTCTCATAAACCCGGCACACTGCTCAAATGCTTTTGGTCCAAGTTTTGGTACTTTGAGAAGTTCTTTTCTATTCTCAAATTTTCCATTTTCTTCCCTGTAGGCAACAATATTTTTCGCAAGGGTTCCGGAAATACCGGAAATATAAGAAAGCAGCGGAGCCGATGCAGTATTTAAGTCCACACCGACTTTATTTACACAATCTTCTACCACACCGCCAAGTGCTTCTCCTAATTTTTTCTGGTTCATATCATGCTGATACTGCCCGACACCGATCGACTGCGGATTGATCTTTACCAGTTCGGCAAGCGGATCCTGAAGACGTCTTGCGATGGATGTCGCGCTTCTCTGCCCGACATCGAATTTTGGAAATTCTTCTGTAGCAAGTTTACTTGCTGAGTACACAGATGCTCCCGCTTCATTTACGATCACATACTGCACTTTTTCCGGAATCTCTTTTAACAGTTCTACAATAAACTGTTCTGATTCTCTGGATGCTGTTCCATTTCCCAGGGAAATCAAAGAGATGTGATACTTTGGAATAATCTTTTTCAGCAGATCTTTTGCCGCCTGGATCTTCTTCGGAGTCGTAGGCGCTGTCGGATAAATTACAGTCGTGCCGATTACTTTTCCGGTCGAATCTACCACAGCAAGCTTGCATCCGGTACGGAATGCAGGATCCCATCCAAGCACAACCTGTCCGACAATCGGCGGCTGCATCAGAAGCTGCTCCAGATTCTTTCCAAACACAAGGATCGCACCATCTTCTGCTTTTTCCGTCAGTTCGTTTCTGAGTTCGCGCTCGATTGCCGGTGCAATCAGCCTCTGATAGCTGTCGGCCACAACCTCTTTCAAAACCGGTGTTGTGTATGGATTATCCTTGCGGATCACTTTCTTTTCCAGATAACGGAGAATTTCCTCTTCCGGTGCTTCAATCTTAACACTCAGGAATTTTTCTTTTTCTCCACGGTTGAGTGCCAGTACACGGTGTCCGGCTACTTTGCTGACCGCTTCTGTAAAATCATAATACATCTCGTATACAGATTCTGCTTTTTCATCTTTTGCAGCAGAAACCAACGTACCCTTTTTGAAAGTCAGATCGCGGATCCTCTTTCTGTAATCTGCCTCATCTGAAATATTTTCTGCAAGAATATCTTTCGCACCGTCAATCGCTTCCTGTACGTTTTTCACGCCCTTTTCTTCAGAAACATATTTTTCTGCCTCTTTTTCCAGGGGCTCCTTACTATTCTGAAGAGAAATCAGAACCGCCAGAGGTTCCAGACCTTTTTCTTTTGCAATTGTCGCACGGGTCCGGCGCTTTGGTCTGTACGGACGGTAAAGATCGTCCACCAGAACCTGCGTCTCTGCTGCCAGGATCTGTGCTTTCAGCTCAGATGTTAACTTGCCCTGCTCTTCAATACTTGCAAGAACCTGTTCTTTTTTCTCTTCCAGATTCCGCAGATAGGTTAGTCGTTCATATAATTTACGAAGCTGTTCATCATCCAGTGTGCCGTGTGCTTCTTTTCTGTAACGCGCAATAAACGGAATGGTGTTTCCTTCATCAATCAGCTTTACAGCCGCATCTACCTGCCACTTTTTTACGCCCAGTTCTTCTGTTATTTTCTGGTTAATATCCATTGATATCCAATCCTCTCTTTTTGTTCGCTATGGATTTAATGATACCATGTCATCTCTTATTTTTCAATTCCCGTTAAAATTACAGAGTTCGCTCGGTTTTCTTGTCTTTTTCTATTAAATATGCTATACTATAGCTAATCTGACTGAAAAGTTTTAAGAAAGGATTAACCAAATGTCAAGCGATATTGAAAAAGAGCCTCTGTCCAGACAACAGAAAAAATCAAAAGAAACCAAAGCACGTATCTTTCATGCAGCCAAGACAATTCTGCAGAAGCAGGGATATGATCAGCTTTCCATAAAAAATATCTGTGATGAAGCAGGCGTTTCCAACGGCAGTTTCTATCACCATTTCAAAACCAAAGATGATCTTCTGTCTTATTACATCGAAGAACAGCCAAGCATCAATCCGGATCTTCTGGATACGCCGGAAGATGCAGATGAGGCAAAGATCGGTATCATCCACGTCTATCTGAATTATGCACAGTACTGCCGGGAGCTGGGTGTGGAATTCATGTCCAACTACTACACACCACGCAACCAGGCACTGAACCCGACGATCCGCACCGAGCGTCCGTACCCGATCCTTACTGTAGAAAATTATCTTCGTAAAGCGATCGATGCCGGCATCATTGCGCCAAAGATTTCCCTGGATGAAATCTGCACTGATATCCGTATGCTGGTTATCGGAAATGTATTTGAATGGTGTCTGCATAACGGAGAGACGGATTTTGAAGGTAATATCCGCCGTTCGATCGGGCATTATCTGGATGGCATTTTCTGATTCCACAGATATACCACAGCGTAAAATGAATTTTTCATATTCCTCAGCTGAATTTTTACAGCACATATTTTCAAAAAAGGTGCCATGGATTTTTATGTCCGTGGCACCTTTTCGGCTTATCTGTTGTTATACAAACTTGTACATCGTTGTTGTTTCGTAAGTTTCACCCTTCTTGCATACCGGTCCGGCAAAATTCTCTTTGTGGATTGCATCCGGGAAGAACTGTGTCTCGAAGCAGGCTGCCTGGCGTTTGTGGTAATGCGCCCCGCCTTTTCCTTTGGCATCAACAATAAAGTTGCCTGTATAAAGCTGCATTCCCGGAAGGTCTGTATAAACTTCCATAGTGATTCCGCTCTCTTCCGAGGACATCTCTGCCACTTTCGCAAATTCTCCTTTATTGTTCAGAACCCAGTTATGATCATATCCTTTCCCGAAATTCAGTGCTTCATAATCTGTCTCGATTTCTTTGCCAATTGCTTTCTTTGTTCGGAAATCCATCGGTGTTCCTTCTACCGGTGTGATCTCGCCTGTCGGAATAGACTCGGCATCGGCTCTGGTAAATGCATCTGCATCAATCCATACTTCCTGATCCAGTACATCTCCTGATGCATGTCCATCCATATTGAAATAACTGTGGTTTGTCATATTGATAATTGTATCTGCATCCGGCACTGCGTGATAAGCAATCTTCACTGCATTATCTTCTGTCAGAGTATATGTTACCTCAATATGTACAGCTCCCGGATATCCCTGATCACCATCCGGGCTGTCCAGTTCAAATGTGATATGATCATCTGCGTTTTCTTTTACCTTCCACATTCTCTGATTATAAAAATCCATTCCGCTGTGGAGGTTATTGCCATTATCATTCTTTTCAAGCTGATAGGTCACTCCGTTCAGTTCAAAGGATGCTCCTCCGATACGGTTTGCACTTCTCCCGACAATTGCGCCGAAGAACAGATCTCCTTCTTCATATCCTGCTGCCTCATCATATCCAAGCACAACATCACACGGCTTGCCTTCTTTGTCCGGTACGATCACCTGTACCAGCGTTGCACCGTAATCGGATACTGCAATCTCCATTCCGTTTTTATTTGTGAGCGTATATAATTTTGTCTCGTCACCTTTAACTGTTGCACCAAAATCTGTTACTTTCATTTCTCCTGTTCCGCCCTTTCTGTTAATTGTGCCTGAAAAACAGACATCTCTTTTACAGGTGTTATTGTAACATATTTTTTTTATTTTTTGCACCCTTTATCGTTGTTCTGCCTTTTTGTGCATATTGCTGATATTTTTTATCATTTTGTGACAAAATTAACTTATTTGTCTATTTATTAACTTTGCTTGCAAGATTGTACTAAAATGCATACAATATCATTATAAGTGTGTCCATAGAGTTAATCTATAGTATTCAGATGTTTTCCCTATATTTTTCTTCATCTGTCCTGTAGATTAGCAAAAAAAGTTAAAGGAGAAAAAAGCTATGAGTAGACTTGAAATCACTGCACCGGACAAAGCCCAGCTGGTTATCGAAGGGCTCTACAAAGATCTGGAGCGAAGAATCGAATCCAGTCCTCCGGGACTGTGTCCTGTTGACATGACTCGTGCTTTCCTGGAGATGTGTCATACACATACCTGTGGAAAATGTGTGCCGTGCCGTGTTGGTCTGTGGCAGCTGAAAAATCTGCTGACCGACGTTATGAACGGAGACGCAACTATGGAAACATTAGACCTGCTGGAAGAACTCTCTGTATCAATCATGGAAGGAGCTGACTGTGCGATCGGGTATGAAGCAGCTCACATGGTTTACAAGAGTCTGATTGGATGTCGTGAAGATTATGAAGAACATGTGCGCCAGGGAAGATGTACCTGCCAGTACGCACAGCCTGTTCCTTGTGTATCTCTGTGCCCGGCACATGTAGATATTCCGGGATATATCGCTCTTGTCGGAGAAGGACGTTACGCAGATGCGATCCGCCTGATCCGTAAGGACAATCCATTCCCGACCACCTGTGGTTTTATCTGCGAACATCCTTGTGAGGCACGCTGCCGTCGTAACATCGTAGACGATGCAGTCAATATCCGCGGTCTTAAGAGAATGGCTGCCGATTATGCCGGAAAAGTTCCACCGCCGCCATGCGCTCCATCTACCGGAAAGCGTATTGCCGTTGTTGGTGGTGGCCCTGGTGGATTAAGTGCAGCTTACTATCTGCAGCTGATGGGACACCAGACAACCGTATTTGAGATGCTGCCTGAGCTTGGCGGTATGCTCCGCTATGGTATCCCGAACTACCGTCTGCCGAAAGACCGTCTGAACGATGATATCAATGCCATCCTTGAGACCGGTGTCAAAGTTGAATTTGGCAAACGGATTGGAAAAGATATGACAATCCAGAGCCTGCGTGAAGAATACGACGCAGTCCTTATTACAATCGGTGCAAGTACCGACAAGAAACTTGGTATCGAAGGTGAACACTCAGAAGGTGTCCTTTCTGCTGTTCAGTTCCTTCGTGATGTAGGAAAGAACCAGAACCCGGATCTTACCGGACAGGAAGTAGCCGTTATCGGTGGCGGTAACGTATCTATGGATGCTGTCCGTACCGCAAAACGTCTGGGTGCTAAAAAAGTCAGCATCGTTTACCGTCGCCGCGTGGCAGATATGACTGCCCTTCCGGCAGAGATTGAAGGTGCTGTTGCAGAAGGAATCGAAGTACAGACTCTGATGGCTCCTTCCCGCATCGAAACAGATGAAAACGGTCACGTAAAAGGAATCTACGTTACACCACAGATGATCAGTAAGATCAAAGACGGTCGTGCAAGTGTACGTCCGACAGGTGCTCCTGACGTATTCATTCCATGCCAGACACTGATCGTTGCGATCGGACAGGATATTGAATACCAGCACTTTGAAGAAGCCGGTGTTCCTGTACAGAGAGGTAAGATCTTAACCGAAAAATACGGCGGATTCGATAACATTCCGGGTGTATTTGCCGGTGGAGACTGTGCTTCCGGTCCTGCATCCGTAATCAAAGCTATTGCTGCTGCAAAAGTAGTAGCTGCTAACATAGACGAATACCTGGGATATCACCACATTATCAGCTGTGACGTTGAGATTCCTGAAGCGCGTCTTGATGACCGCCCGCCGTGCGGAAGAGTAAACATGACCGAGCGTGAAGCCTGCGAACGTGTCTGTGACTTTAACGGTGTAGAAAACTGCATGTCCGAGGCAGAAGCGAAACAGGAAGCCAGCAGATGTCTGCGTTGCGACCACTTCGGCTACGGCATTTTCAAAGGAGGTCGTGAAACATTATGGTAAATCTTACAATTGATAATATAAACGTATCTGTCCCGGAAGGTACTACCATCATGGATGCTGCCAAAATGGCGGATATCCCGATTCCAAAGCTCTGCTATCTGAAAGATATCAACGAGATCGCAGCCTGTCGTGTCTGCGTTGTTGAACTTGAGGGAATGGAACGACTGGTAACTTCCTGCAACAACGTAGTAAAAGAAGGTATGGTAATCCATACAAACAGCCCAAAGGTTCGTACAGCCAGAAGACAGACTGTACAGCTGATCCTTTCCCAGCACGACTGCAAATGTGCTACCTGTGTCAGAAGCGGTAACTGTACTCTGCAGAGTCTTGCCAATGACCTGAACATCATCGAAGTACCATTTAAGCAGCGTCTGGAAGAATTCCCTTGGGATAAAGAATTTCCGCTGATCAGAGACTCACAGAAATGCATCAAGTGTATGCGCTGTATCCAGGTCTGTGACAAGATCCAGGATTTACATATCTGGGATGTAACAAGTACTGGTTCCCGTACTACCATTAATGTAACCGGCAACCATAAGATCTCCGAAGTTTCCTGTTCTCTGTGCGGTCAGTGTATTACCCACTGCCCGGTCGGCGCTCTGCGCGAACGTGATGATACAGAGAAAGTATGGGATGCAATCGCTGATGACAAGAAAGTTGTTGTTGCACAGGTTGCTCCTGCTGTACGTGCTGCATGGGGTGAAGCTCTTGGTCTTTCCCGTGAAGAAGCAACTGTCGGCAAGATCATGGATGCTCTGAAGAAAATGGGTGTTGACTATGTATTCGATACCTCCTTCACAGCAGACCTTACTATTATGGAAGAAGGAAATGAATTCCTGCAGAGATTTACAAAAGGCGAATTAAATCTTCGTCCGATGTTTACCTCCTGCTGCCCTGGATGGGTGCGCTTCCTTAAATCACAGTACCCACATCTGGTGCCACAGCTTTCAACAGCCAAGTCACCACAGCAGATGTTCGGTTCTGTCATGAAGAGTTATTTTGCAGAATCTATCGGTGTGAAACCGGAAAATATGTTTACTGTATCTATCATGCCATGTGTAGCCAAAAAAGGTGAAAGCAACATGGAACTGTTCTATGGTGAATATGCCGGACACGAGACAGATATTGTACTTACAACCCGTGAACTTACCCGCATGATCCGTTCTGCACATATTGATCCTGCTTCTTTGGTTGATCGTGAATGCGATCCTCTGATGAAAGAATGGACCGGTGCCGGTGTTATCTTCGGAACAACAGGTGGTGTTATGGAAGCAGCACTTCGTTCTGCTCACTACCTTGTAACCGGACGTAACCCTGATCCGGATGCATTCAAGATTGTCCGCAATCCTGGTGGACAGCCGGGTGTTGTAGAAGCCGAGATCCAGCTTGGAGATGCTACTGTTCGTGCTGCTGTTGTCAGCGGACTCGGAAACACACGTAAACTGATCGAAGCAATCGAACATGGCGAAGTACATTATGATTTTGTAGAAGTCATGGCCTGCCCTGGCGGATGCGTCGGCGGTGGTGGTCAGCCAATCCATGACGGAGAAGAACTTGCACGGACACGTGGTGAAAATCTTTATTTCCTTGATAAGAATGCACCACTTCGCTTCTCACATGAGAACCCGGATGTACTCCGTCTGTATCGTGATTTCTTTGAGAAACCGCTTTCTCACAAGTCACATATGTTGCTTCACACGGATCATAACGCATGGGAGATGCCTAGATAAATCAAATTTTGCCCTCTAAAAGATTGTAACGAATATATAAATAATTTATAGAAACCGAGTATTCTATAAACTAAGATATAGAAATTGAGCCCTTCTATATCTCTAAAATCCAGAAATGGGAAATGACCTGCCATGTCATTTCCCATTTTTGAATTCAACAAAATAGTATATTCTTTTTATTCCCTCTAAGCTCTGTCAGATTCTTCTGCCATCTTCTTATAATACAGAATCAGATCTGCCGCCTGATCATAGGACAACTCTGTAGTGCTGACCGAAAGATCATAATTCTTCGACATTCCCCATTCCTGTCCGGTATAATCCTTACGAAAAGCGCTTCTTTTCTCATCCACATCCTGGATCTTACGTTTCGCTTTCATTCTGCTTGTAATATGATCACGCTCTTTCACGCGTTCAATTCGTGTTTCCATATCTGCATGGACAAATACACTAAAAGCTTCTTCTCGGTTTCTCATCAGATAACCTGCGCACCTTCCCATAATAATACATGGTCCTTCTTCCACAAGCTCTTCAATCAGCTTAAATGGATATGGTGTCTTCTTCGGTTCTGCAAAATTCATTGCGATTGAATAAAGAAGGCTGTCCACCGGCTGTTCATCCAGATACTCCTGCATTTCGTTCTCATATCCGCGCACCTTTGCAATTTCAAACAGCTTCTCTTTATCGTAAAACGCATAACCGGTACGCTTTGCCAGCAATTCACCGATTTCATGTCCGCCACTTCCATATTCCCGTCCGATACAGATAATTGTTTTCTCCATATTCTGCACACTCCTCTCTAATACAGGTGATAGAAAATCGATGCACCTACAACCGTCATCAATCCGGCCACCGCAATAGAGAGACTGCTCATTGCTCCTTCAATCTCTCCGATTTCCATTGCCTTTGCCGTTCCCATAGCATGGGAAGCTGTTCCGATTGCCAGTCCTTTTGCAATCGGATGTTCAATTTTGCAGAGCTTACAGATTCCCTCTGCAAACATATTTCCAATAATCCCGGTAATTACGATCGCAGCAACTGTAATCGTCACAATTCCACCAAGCTCTTCCGAGATTCCCATACCGATCGCTGTGGTAATTGATTTTGGAAGAAGCGTTACATAGAACTGCTTTTTCAGGTGGAACAACATAGAAAATACCCATACACCGGCAAGGCTGGCAAATACACCTGTTGTAATTCCTGCAATGATCGCTTTCAGATTCTTCTTAAGAAGATTCATCTGCTGATAAAGCGGAATTGCAAGACAGACTGTAGACGGTGTCAGAAGGTAGCTCAGTACATTCGCTCCCTTATCATAAGTATCATAATCAATTCCAGTCACTTTTAGTACGATAATTACAAAAATAATCGAAACAAGAAGTGGATTGAAGATACCAATTTTTAACTTTTTACGCAGAAAAATTCCGGCCTCATATCCAAAAAGACTGATCGCCATACAAAAAAAGGTCGATCCATGCAGCATATTACTCATCCTTCTTCTCCTCTTTCTTCAGTACAAACTGAGCGGTTCTTCCACTCACGCCCATAACCAGCACTGTTGTCACTACAATCGTAACGATGATCGGAACAAGAACCGGTTTTAAGTCTCCCCATGATACCATCAGCCCTACTCCTGCAGGGATAAAAAGCATCGGCATGATTTCAATCAGAAATCCACCGGCTTCATCAACTGCTTTCAAGGGAATTACTTTTGTCTGCAAACCTGCCAGTAAGATCAGCAAGCCATAAATACTTGCAGGAACCGGTAGTGGAAGGATTGCATGCAAAAGCTCTCCTGCAAAAGAAATCAATATGATAATCAAAAATTGTCTTATAAATTTCACAGCATTACCTCCATTCATTTTATGTCCATTTTTTAACACATGTACCAGAATAGCACTTTTAACACTCTGCCTCAATAAATTTTTGCATTTTTATTGTTTTTTTGACAATATCCTCTCATTCCGATGCTAGAATGAAACTAAATTTACAAAAGTGAAGGGATGACTTTATGTATCATTTTATAGCCAATCCTAACGCCCGCTCGGGGCAGGGACTTGCACTATGGGAAAAGATTAAATTAAAGCTGATAGCAGAACATATAGATTACCAGATCCATTTTACACATCACCGGCATCACGCAACGGAGATTGCCGCCGAGCTTACCGCCTCCGGGGATCCGGTTACGATCGTTGTACTTGGTGGTGATGGAAGTGTGGATGAAGTAATCTGTGGTCTGCAGAATTTAAGCCAGGTTACCCTCGGTTACATTCCGATCGGCTCTGGCAATGATTTTGGCAGGGGACTTGCCCTTCCATCCGATACCATGAAAGCTCTGGATCTGGTGCTGCATTCTGACCAGACGCGCAAGATCAATCTTGGTGTACTGCACTATCATGACAAGGTTCACCGTTTTGCCGTCAGTTCCGGAATCGGATACGATGCAGCAATCTGCCATCAGCTTTGTATTTCCAGGGTTAAAGTCTTTTTTAACCGGCTCGGTCTAGGCAAACTTGCCTACGCAGCCTGCTCACTCTACCGTCTGCGCCGCTGTCAGCCAGATGAGATGGAAATCCTTCTGGACGATACCAAAAGACTTCATTTTAAACGGGTTTTCTTTGCCTCTGCATTTAATCTTCCTTATGAAGGTGGTGGATGCAAATTCTGCCCGGATGCCAAACCGGATGATGATCTGCTGGACTTTATTGTGATTGCAGATGTTCCCAAAATTATTGCTCTGGCAATTCTGCCGACTGTGTTTTCCGGAAAGCATACCCGACTTCCAGGCGTACATATTTTCCGCTGTAAAAAAGCAGAAGTACACTCAAAAGTAGCACTTCCGGTACATTCTGACGGCGAACCGATTTATCTCCAGAAGGATGTTTCGTTCTCTCTCGAACCTGAGACACTGAAAATTATTACATAAAAGAAGGGGACTTTTCTATGCTGTTGTTTTGGATTCTTTTAACTGTTGTTGTATGTTTTTTCTTATATTTATATATGATCATGCCGAATACTTCCCGCCGAAGCAAAATCCTTCCTTATCTCGAGCGGGATTATGCCCATCGCGGACTACATGATTCTTCCCGGCTGATTCCCGAAAATTCTATGCCGGCATTTCGTGAGGCAGTAAAACAAAATCTTGCCATCGAACTTGATATCCATCTCACCCGTGATGGAAAAGTAGTCGTATTCCATGACGAGTCTTTAAAGCGGATCTGCAATGCCGAAGGGACAGTTGAAGATTCCACGTTTGATACGCTACAGCACCTGCATCTTTCCGGAACTTCGGAGCATATGCCACTTTTTTCAGATGTTCTTCGCTATGTCAATGGGCGGGTTCCTCTTCTGATTGAACTGAAGCTTCCGGACAGCAATATGAAGCTCTGTCCTGCCGCATGGGATATTTTAAAGGATTATAAAGGACCTTATATGATCCAGTCCTTCAACTCCCTTGGAATCCGATGGTTTCACAAGCATGCGCCTCAGGTTCTTCGTGGACAGCTTTCTTCTGCCCTGACTCGCACAAATCCGGAAAATCCTTTTCTGGCGCGCTTTTGTGTACAGTTTCTGCTGACCAACCTGATCTGTCGTCCGGACTTTATTTCTTATAAACTTGCAGATACCGGCAATCCTTCCGTCTGGCTGAACCACTATCTGTACCGTATTCCGATGGCAGTCTGGACACTCCGCAATCAAAAAGCTTATAAAACTGCACGGAATAAATATGATATGTATATCTTTGAAGGTTTCTCCGTAAAATAGAGAATAGAAAAAAATATGAATGTTTTATGAAGTCTGTTGTCGAGAAAAATTTTTAATGTTATACTACCTCTAGTAACAAGGAAGAAACATCTTCACCCGAAGGAGCTGATCTTATCATGAGTCATATTTCAAAAAAATTAAAGACACTGATGCATACATACAGCCATGCGTGGGTATTACTATATGCTTTTATTTATTTTCCATGGTTTACTTATCTGGAACGCCATGTGACCGACAATTATTTTGTAATCCATTCGGTATTCGATGACTACATCCCGTTCTGTGAATATTTCATCATTCCGTACCTGCTGTGGTTTGCTTATATTGCAGTCACACTGGGATATTTGTTCTTTAATGATAAACAGGGATTTTACAAAGCCTCCGCGATCATGTTCAGCGGTATGACCATTTTTCTGATCATCTGCACGGTATTTCCGAACGGACTGAACCTGAGACCGGAAGTATTTACGCGTGATAACTTCTGTATCGAGCTGGTTAAACGGATCTATCAGACGGATACACCTACGAATGTGCTTCCAAGTCTTCATGTATACAACTCTATTTGTTGTTACATCGCAATTTCCCATTGCGAGAAGCTTCAGCATTCCAGACTGATCCAGAAAGGATCTCTTGTTTTAAGTATCCTGATCATTCTGTCAACCATGTTCCTGAAGCAACATTCCGTAGTGGATGTAGTTGCTGCATGTGTGATGGCATATTTCATGTACTCACTAATTTATGCACAGGAAGGCGCAAAGTCACCACGACTTGCACGTCAGGTGATTTAAACACTTATAATTGTTTTGTTTGTTCCAAAGAAAGGACATCGCATTTCGCAAAATCGAAAAGCAATGTCCTTCTTTTATTTCACCTTCCATGCGCTAAACGCCGATGGCATGGAATATTCCTTTTGTATTTCTTCCGGATGTGCAAAGATCATCTCTTCTTTGCAGTTCTTCTCCAGTTCATCCACGATCACCTCATACGCAGTCATATGCCATTCGATATGACTGAAAATATGCTTCGCATTCCGCAGCTTTTTCACACGGACCGGTGCAAGCCCGATAGATTTGCTGTAAGCGGTTACTTCGTCCATCGTAAGCTTTCCGTCCAGATTCGGGAACTCATACATGCCTGCAAGCAGTCCCTTATCCGGTCGTTTCCGGATTGCCACATGATCACCATCCTTAAAAATCAAAACGGTTCTCTCCTCAATCTTTCGCGCTTTTGCCTTTTTCTTCACCGGCAGTTCATTCTGGATTCCCAGCCTTTTCGCCTCACAGATTCCCGTAAGAGGACAGATTTCACACTTTGCCTCCCCATTCGGCACACAGACAATCGCGCCAAGTTCGATCAGCCCCTGGTTAAAATCCGATGCTGCATCTTCCGGGATCACCGGCTCAATCGCATTTTCTATCTTTGTCCTGACGGACGCTTTCATAATATCCGCATCGCTCGCCAGCAGTCTTGATACCACCCGGAGAACATTTCCGTCCACTGCCGGTTTTGGAATTCCATAGGCAAAAGAAGAAATTGCCCCTGCCGTATAATTTCCAATTCCCGGAAGCGCCTTGATCTCCTCATAATTTTCCGGAAATTTTCCTGCGTATTCTTCCTCGATCTTCTGCGCTGCTTTTTGCATATTGCGTACCCGGTTATAATATCCAAGCCCTTCCCAGAGCTTTAAAAGCTTATCCTCCGGTGCCTCAGCAAGATTTTTTACCGTTGGAAGCTCTGTCATGAAACGCTCAAAAAATGGCTTTACTGCTTCCACTCTCGTCTGCTGCAGCATAATTTCAGACACCCATACCCGATAGGCATTCACATGATGTCTCCACGGCAGATCCCGTTTCCGCTCTCTGTACCATTCCACAAGCAGCTCCGGTGCTTCATAGAGCTGTGGATTGTTAAGTACTACCGGAACTTCGTCCGCAATTGCAATGGAATCCTCCGTCACAAAACAGTCCTTTGCGATCACCTGAACTCCGTTTTCCGCTGCTTCTGCAAGAACATCTGCAAATTCTTTGTGAGTCCGTCTGTTTGGTGTAAAATAACGTACTCCTTTCATCTGGACCACAAAGAATACATAAGCCTCGTACCCATCCTGCACCGCTGCTTCCAGCTCTTTTAAATGCTTCACTGCCCGCTCGCTCGGTGCATCCGGAAACTTTACCACGCCTTCTTCTTCCAGCGTAACCCCTTTCACTTCTATAAACGCTTTTTTCTCTTCATATTCCACATACAGATCAAACCTGGAATTCTTATAGGTAACTTCCGGTCTGACAACCTTCACGTCCTTGAACCATCTCCCGGCTTCAATCCATTCCTGCACCACTTTGTTCGTCACCTGGGAATCCATATTGATCAGCCGGTCAGCCTTTCTGACACCGATCAGGTCCCAGCCTGTTTTACGCCCTGCACTTTCAGACTTCTGGACAAACACCTCTGCTCCCGGAACCAGAAGTTCCGCGCACCTCCCTGTGTTCTTCACATGGACCGTTTCTTCTTTTCCATTTATTTCTATTTTTGCTGTAAATCGATTAGGGCGCTTTAAAAAGCGCCCCTTTTGTATTCTCTCATATATCATATTATTGCTCCCGGTTTCCGGCTACCACAAGTGGAATCTGTTCATGCTCCGCTTTTCTGATATACTCTTTGCTGATCTGCGAATCCGTAATGATCTTGTATACATCCTTAACCGGACAGATCACGGACACATACCCTCCTCCGAATTTGCTGCTGTCAGCAAGAACAAACACCTGCTGGGACGCTTCGAGTATCGCTCTTTTCACCTGCATCTGTGGTGTTGCGATGGATGTCAGTCCCACATCAAAATTGATACTGTGTACTCCGATAAATCCTTTGTCTACATGAAATTTTTCCATATTCTCAATGGCGGCATCTCCCATCGTCGCTGCCAGATGACCGCCCACATGACCGCCGATCATATACAGTTCTACATGTCTTACTGCTGCAAGTTCATTTCCTACCAGGAGCGAATTCGTCACAACCGCAAGCCTCTTTTCCGGATGTTCTTTGATATGTATTGCCAGATAGAAACTGCTGGATGCATCATCAATAATGATGGTATCCCTGTCTTCTATATACTCATATGCACACGCTGCAATCTCTCTTTTTCTCTCGGTATTCCGGTAAATACTTTCTGCCGCATATTTGCGTTTTACCTTATTCTCCAGACTGACTGCTCCTCCATGTGTACGCTGCAGAAGTCCCTGCTGGTCCATATTCTTGATATCATTACGGATCGTCACTTCTGAACAGTTCAGCTCACGGCTCAAATCCGCAACTCTTACTTTTCCATTTTCTGTTACTTTCTGTAATATATGATTCCGTCTTTCCTGTAACATTTTCCCCTCCACATAACAGACTATCTCAGATGTACTCTGGCCGGTCCGAGTTTTTTTGTTGCCAATGTCAAAATCGGTACAAACTTGTCCCCAAAATCCGGTTTTGGTACAATCAATGCCTTTTCTGTCTCATAATAAAATCCAATTGTCTTTGGTGTTGTAACTACCTTCTGGATCTGTTCCCATTCATAAGTCTCTTTTTTATCAGCAAACTCTACCTGAATACCTTCATCATTGAAAGTCATTTCATTCGGAACGTGATAACGTTCAATTCCTTTTACCTGCTTTTTAGAACGATATTTCAGAAGCAATGGTGTATACGCAATAAACACAACCGCTGCCACCAAATAAAAAATAATCTGCACGGGTTTTATCTTTCCCATAACCAGCATGATAATTCCCATAAAAGCAATCGCTGCTCCCAGAATATTTGTCAGAAAACCTGCCAGTTTTGAATAGGTATGATATAACGTAAAGTCAAACAGATATGTATCTGTCATCCAGACTGTAATCTTCTCTTCCATAAACACTTTCCTTTCTTTAATAGTTTTCACCCTTTCGTTCGATAACTATCCTCTATAAAACAAAAGTCCTCTTGTATTGTAACACACAAGAGGACTTCATTCCATAAACAAATTATAACATTTTTATTCTTCCGGTGCAGCTTCACCTGTAACTTTGTAGTGAGCCCATCCTTCCGGTGAGTAAATACCTTTCTGTTTCTTCTGCATCATCTTATCAAAGAACGCTGTTATGAAAGGAATCAGGAACAGTGTGATAATAGAAGCTGTTGCACACTGTGCTGTTGCCATATCTACATACTGAGCCATTGTCGGATCTGCTTCACCAACCGCAGCCGGTGTCATGGCAGAGTTCAAAGCTGTTGTACCAATTGCAGCACCCATTGCGTTTCTCTCTTTCTTCGGAAGGAAGATATTGATCACGAAGAAGAAGATTACAGATGTTGCAGCGGAGATAAGTCCAAGTACGATACCTGATGCTCCGGCTTTGAGGATTGTAGATACATCTGTCTTTGCTCCGATAGAGATTGTCATGAAGAATGTTACGATCGGCTGTGCTGTTGCGCAGGCTTTCTTGAATCCTTCGTCTAAGTTACCCCAGATGAAACCAATCAGGATCGGAACGATTGTTGCTACTAATGATTTAAATGGAATGGATGCAAGTCCTGTTGCTCCAAGAGCTACCAGTGTAAAGAACGGTCCGTCGTTCAGTGCAAGGATTGAAACAGCACCTGTATCTGTTGCATTACCAAACTGTGATGAAAGTGAAATATAAAGTGAACTGTTAGAGTTCGTAATTGCAGCGATCATAACAAATGGTGTGATTCCAAGGAATCCTGTAGGTCCGCAAACCCATCCTACGATAAGTCCTAAAAGGACACCAAGTAAGAATTTGACACCAGTCATTACAACACCTTTGTAAAGAGGCATACCAACCTGACGTACGTTGATCGATGCACCACAGACGATCAGGAAGAATCCCATCATACATGCATTTCCATCATAGAAAAGGGCTGTTACATAACCACCGATCTGATATACCTGTGGTACAAATGTTGCAAGTAATACTGCGATTACAAGCGGGATGATAACCAGACCACCCGGCAGGTTCTTCATTTTGTTCAGAAGATCAAGATCTTTCTGTTTTTTTACTTCATTTTCCATTCTCTCTTCCTCCACTTCTCTTTTGTGAAATTATTTTCTTGCCGCTTCGTTAAACAATCTCGTCACGATATCGCATGCCGTATTGTCATTACCGGTAAGACCACCTTTTCCAACTACCGGAAGACCACTGTACGGGCTGCCAATCAGACGACCAATGTCTGTCTGCGGAATTACATAGTCCAGAACCTCTATACACTCTACACCAAGCTGGTAGCATACATTTACCATGGTGTCCCCTCCGGTTGTATAAAGACCTGCTACTTTATCTTTTCCGACAATTTCCAGAACCTGCTGGATAATCGTCCCAAGACCTGCGTTAATACGGTTTGCACTCATTCCGCCTGCGTAATGGCGCTTTGCATCTTCTTCATCAAGATTGAGAAGTTCTCCGTGCAATGCTGTTTCAAAAAGAATCGCTCTCGGCGGAACCGGTTTCTTCAGAAGTTCAACCGCTCTATTTACTGCTCTATAAGCCTCGTCAAGCGCAGCCTCTCCTCCATCGATCAGAGGAATCGGCTCTACGCTGATACGCACATGACGTTCGTCCTGACAGAGGATTTCCATCTGCTTTTTCGTAACAGGAGTTGCACTTCCGGCAGCGATCAGTACTGTCTTTCCTGTCTCATCTCCCTGCGGTGGAAGGTTCGGCTCTTCAACTCCAATGATATCTCTGTAATAAGCGAGTTTTGATGTGAACGGTCCCGGATCTACAGATACCACATCCCAGTTCAGTGAAATACATGCCTGTGCAATATTTTCCACATCTTCCAGTGTGATTGCATCTACTACGATTACCTGGCATCCGTCTGCACGTTCTTTTGCAAGTGCTTCTTTGATGGCTTCATCGCCCGCAAGCACTTTATCAAGTGTTACAAGTCCGACTTTTCTTCTGGTCTGTCCTTCCAGAAGACGTGGTATGTAGTTTTCTTTTACAGGTGTTCTTACATCCTGTGCAACCGGTGTATTGATCAGTGCCACTCCATCGATCACAGAATATCCGCCTACCAGAATTCTTCTGGACTGTGGCATAGCAGGTACTACAACCGCTACCGTATCCTCACTGAGCTGGTCGAGCATCGCGTCAATTTCAACACCGATGCCGCCTCGCATTGTCGTATCAATACGTTTCTGAAAATATTTTGCGCCCATACTCTTTAAGGCGATGGTTGCGTCTTTTACTTTATCATAAGCTTCATTCGCTGGAAGCGGACGGCTGTTGCTGCTGATGATGATCGCATCCAGTTCGTCAACACCCTCTGCTTTCATTGCTGCTTCTACGTTAAAGAATACTGCTGTTCTGGCCTTGCTTCTTGCAAGCAATACCCCCGTAGTGGTTGCTCCGGTAAGGTCATCTGCAACGGATCCAATAAGTGGCATGACTGATTCCTCGCTTTCTAAATTCCTCTCCTAATGACTTGTCTTATGCATTTTTTGCATGCTGTTTTGCTGCGTATTCTGCTACTACCTTTGTAGATTCGATCAGGCTGACGCAACCTGCGATTCCTTTTCCTGCAATATCAAATGCTGTTCCGTGGTCTACCGAACTTCTGATGAATGGGAGACCGAATGTAAGTGTTACAGACTTTTCAAAGTCAAGTGTTTTACAAGCGATATGTCCCTGATCATGGTACAGAGAAAGGATTGCATCGTATTTTCCTGATTTACCAATGTGGAATACAGAGTCTGCCGGGCATGGTCCAACAGCATTGATTCCTCTTTCCTGAGCTGCTTTAACAGCCGGTCCGATGTCTGTGATTTCTTCTGTTCCGAATAATCCATTGTCTCCGTTGTGCGGGTTCAGACCTGCTACAGCGATCAGTGGATTTTCGATTCCGACTTTACGAAGTTCTTTATCGATGTTGATTACATCTTCAAGAATTACATCCTTTGTTGCATAGTGACATGCATCAACCAGTGACATATGACGGCTTACAAAGAATACTCTCAGTTTGTGGCATGAGAACATGGTCAGTGCATATGGTGAATGTGTCTGGTTCTGATAGATTTCTGTATGTCCAGGTTCTTTGATGCCGATCAGTTTGATTGCTCCTTTGTGGATCGGTGCTGTAGAAACTGCATCTACCTTCTTAGCCATTCCAAGTTCGATGGATTTCATGATCCAGTCAATTGCCATCTGTCCTGCAAGTGCCTGAACTTCGCCCCATTTGATAGAGTCTGTATCATAATCACCTGTCTCAAGTACATCTACTGTACCGAATTCATATTTTGCTTCTGAAGGATCTTCGATCTTATTATATTTTAATTCTTTTCCAAGTACTTTTGCTGCTCTGTCAAGAATAGCAATGCTTCCGATTACGAATGGTTTGCAGCATTCATGGATTCCTTCATCAAGCATAGTTCCTACTACGATCTCAGGTCCGATTCCTGCAGGATCTCCCATTGTGATAGCTGTTACTGGTTTAAAAATTGTTTCGCTCATTTTCGTTCTTCCTTTCGTTTTGTTTTATTTTAATTTGTTTTTCCTTTTGTTTTATGTTTTTATTTTATATTGTTTTCATCGTTTTCGCAACAGTTTTTTACCTTTTCGTAAGATTTTATATTTTTCGCACCACATTTTTATACATTTTCACCATATTATTTCGTTAATATTTTCGTTTTCTTTCGTTTTTTCGTTTGTTTAATATTTAACGTATCTTTTCGTGATTTTACTTTCGTTTCTGCCATTGTTTTTTCCTTATCCGCGTAGTATAATTTTCTCAGAATCTAATATTGATAAAATCTTAAGGAGGACACTATGCAGAAGAAACTTTATTTTGGAAGCAATCTGAAAATGTACAAAAATATTCAGGATACCGTTGCTTACCTGCAGAAGCTTGTAGAAAATACGAAGGATATCAGCCGTGATGAGATTGAACTTTTCATCATCCCTTCTTACACAACACTGGAAAGCGCTACGAAAAATGTAGATCGAGACTATGTACTTCTCGGCGCCCAGAATATGTGCTGGGAGGATCAGGGACAATTTACCGGAGAGATTTCCCCTCTTATGTTAAAAGAACTCGGACTTGATCTGGTTATGATCGGACATTCCGAAAGACGTCATGTATTCGGTGAAACAGATGTAGAAGAAAACAAAAAAGTAAAAGCAGCATTAAACCATGGCTTCACTACTTTATTATGTATCGGCGAGACCGCAGAAGAAAAAGATTTCGGAATCAGTGCAGAAGTACTCCGCACACAACTTAAAGTCGGATTCCATGATGTTCCCGTTTCTCAGGTGGGCAAGATCTGGGTTGCCTACGAACCGGTATGGTCTATTGGTGTAAACGGAACTCCGGCAACAGCTGACTATGCTGAAGAGATGCACAAAGTCATCAAAGGATGCCTCCGTGAAATTTTCGGCGAAGAAGCAGACAAGATTCCTGTATTATACGGTGGAAGCGTAAATCCGGGCAATGCAAATGAACTGATCGTTCAGCCATCCATCGATGGACTCTTTACAGGACGTGCTGCATGGGATGCAGATAAATTCGACAAGCTGATACGTGACGCTAAGGCAACCTACGAAGCACAGTAACCTGACTTCTCCAGTACAAAGCAAAATATGCCTTTTCGATTCACTGAAAATACATATTCCCATTAAATTCAAAAGGGGATGTGAAAAAACT
>NZ_BAAHSG010000012.1:0-107780 GCF_054660775.1 Allocoprococcus similis | reverse complement strand
TTTTGTTGTTGCCGTTTCACGCGACAGCTTTTATATTATATCAAAGCGTTTCATGTTTGTCAACAACTTTTTTATTTCTTTTTTGCTGTTGTGAAGCAGTTCCTCACGTGACAGCTTATTTAGAATAGCATATTCTTTTCAGCTTGTCAACAGCTTTTTGATTTCTTTTTGCAATTTACTTTTTTCAAAGTTTTCGTCTGAATATTCCCATACTCATGCTCAAATTTTTATGCAAAACTTTTTATTTTTCATCCGCTCTGCCTCTGCATGCCACTCCTTAGTCTCTGTCTCGACCAGCGAACAAATGGTATCTTACCACGTCTTTTTGGAATTGTCAATGTTGTTTTTATATTTTGCGCAATTCAGAATATTCTGACATTAGTTCAGCCATCCGTATAGTCAGACGGATTTCATGCTCGCATGAAAAGACGGCTGATTATAAGGATGAGATGAGCGCCACTCTATGAACAAAATAGCTGCGCAGCAGCGACAAGTGCCGCAGGCACGCTTTTGCGAATGGCGCGGCTGAACGTCCCTTATTCCATTTCAAAATATAGCCTCAGCAATCGTTCTCCAACTTTTCCAAGACTTTTATTACAAGCAATTTCCCGTTCTTCCTTTTTCATCAAACGAACATCCTGACTGAAAATCGCAGTTATCTTTTCCTGAAACTCTTTTATTGTCTCTGCTTTATATACCTGTTTTTCATCTTCAAGCCATCCTTCATACACAGGAATGTTTCTTACTATTGTCGGAATTTCACAGGCAAGCGCTTCTAAAACAACGATTCCTTCCGTTTCCTCATAACTCATAAACGAAAACACGTCCGCCCCACAATATGCATCACGCAGTTCATCAGACTTTACGAATCCTGCAAACAATACATTATCCGGTTTCTTTGATATCGCCTCTTTGATTTCTGCTGTCACCAGGCTTTCATTGCCGCCTCCAAACCAGATAAACTGTACTTTTGGCATCATTCTGGCCAGTTCAAGAAAATCCAGAATTCCTTTTCTTCCAATCAAATGTCCCACAGATATCACAACCTTCTGCTCTTCCGGTAGCTGATATTTTGCACGGAATCGTCTTCTCCCCTCTGGATCAGGTTTGAAAAATTCTGTATCCACACCATTAGTAATCGAATAAATTTTTCGTTTCAGTCCATACCCTTCCAACAGTTTTCTGGAATACTCGGTTGGCGTCACAATAACATCACCCAAATTATAACAAAAGCAGATCCATTTTTTAAAAATCGGCGCTGCAAGATTAGAACCAATAAAGGAATTTTTAAAATCCTCCATTGTAGAATGCCCATAATAAATCACTTTTTTCTTCTGCATTTTTGCTATAAAGGCCGCAATCACTGAATCCGGAAAAACTGTATTCATATGAACCACGGTTGCTTCTTTCCACCTGGCTGCACGCGGTGCCTGTACTGCATTCAACATTTTCTCCTGATGCTCGATCGCTTTTCCGACACCACTTTTTTCTACAATCGGAAACCCACCTCTGTATATATATGTTTTCATAATCTTTACCCTATTCCTTTTATAATGAAAATAACATCTTAAATGCTGTCGTAAGCCCCAGACTGTAAAGTGCAATAGAAAATGGTTTTCCAAGTACAATAACTGCTGTAAACTGTTTCCACGTCATTTTTGTAGTTCCCGCAAGATAACACAAGAAATCATCCGGTGCCACCGGGAAAAAGATTGCAAGTGCAAATAATTTCAAAAATTTACCGTCCTTCTGGGTCCATCCATCATATTTTTCTATCATTTTTTCAGAAAACATTTTGTATAAAACCGGCCTTCCTATTGTCTTTGAAATTCCAAACACTGCAATTGATCCTATGCAGATACCAATATAATTATAAAGAAATCCTAGCCACGGCCCAAAAAAGATCACACCACCCAGACAACTGACTCCACCCGGTAGGATTGGAATAATAACCTGCACAACCTGGATCAGAATAAAAACAAGCATTCCAGTATAACTGAATTTCCGGATAAATGTCTGCAAAGAATCTACCGAATTTAAAATGCCGCTTTTATAAGCCCAGATTGCAAGAAGCGTACATCCGGCCAGTCCGGCTATCGAAAGTAGATTAAAAAATCTAGTCAGATTTCTCTGTTTCTTAGGCTGCATTTTCATATCGGTATTTTCGTATTTGCTGTTTATAGATTTTTTCCACTCTTTCGGCAAAATTTCCGGAAGAAAATTTTTCTGCTGAAATAGCAGCCTTGTTTTGCATCCTGCCTCTTGCATTTTCACCCATCCCCTTCCATTCTTGGATTCTCATAAGATAATCTTCTTTTTCATCATACTGCCATCCATTTTCCCCATCTGTCACAACTTGTTCCAGGCATCCGTCTCTTCTGCAAAGGAGTGGAATACCGCCGGCAAGCGCTTCTGCATAAGTCATTCCCTGTGTCTCGCTGGTAGAAGCACTGACAAAGAGATCTCCTGCCTGATAATAGCGTCCTACTTCTTCCGGTGTAATCATTCCTGTAAAAATCACATTTTTAGTGAGCTTTAGCTCTTCGACCTTTTTTTTCAGCTCCGGAAGATATGGTCCATCCCCTACAAGGACTAAAATCACCCCGGATTTTCCTGCATCTTGCTGATATTCCAGAAGCTCTTCTATGTTTTTTTCCTTTGCCATTCTGCCTACATATACCAACACCAGTGCATCCTGCGATATACCAAGCTGCATACGGATTTTTTTACGCCAGTCTTCTTTTTTACATAGCTGATATTTTTCCAGATGGATTCCAGATGGAATAACTTCCACCGGACAAGACACCTGATATCCTTCCAATATCTTACGGATCTTATCACTGGGTGCAATTAGGGTTTCTACCGCATTTGCAAGTTTCTTTGTCATCAACTGCACAATATTTCTTCCCCATACTTTCTGCGGTGAAAAATAATGGGTATAATCCTCATAAACCGTATGGTACGTATGTACAATCGGAACGTGAAGCTCAGATGCGATCTTTTTCGCTAAGAAAAATGTGGAAAATTCACACTGTGAATGCACAATATCCGGTTTCCACTCAAGCAACATTTCCATATAGTCACCTGCTGCCTTTGGAATTTTTAATCTTGCCTGCGGATAAATGCATCCAAGTCCAATTGATCCTGCATAAACCACATCGCCTTCTATATAAGAATGAAATGTTCTTGATAATGTAAGAATTTTTACTTCATGTCCTCTTTCTCTTAGCTGTCTGGAAAGATTCATAACTGAAGTAACAACACCGTTTATAACCGGTTCGTACCAGTCTGTTGTAATCAATACTCTCATTTATTAATTCCTCCCGTTATCTTTTTATGAGCATAGTTTAACAGGAGATTGTTAAGATATGGAAAGGGCATTTCTAAAGAATTTTTAAACAAATGCAAAATATTCATTCAAGACAATATTTCAAAAAAAGTGTATCACTTTTTAGAACTCTCTAAAAAATGATACACTTTCTATTTACTCACTTAATACATCTAATGCACTCATTGCCAAGAGCTGAACGGAAGCATGCAGATTTCTTTTTCCTTCTTCTCCGCCTGCTGCTACTGCAAACTCTTTTGTATGTGTCCCTACATTCTCTTTCAATTTCACATAAAACTGAATTGCCGGTATTTCATGGGTTACATTTCCAACATCAGTCGAACCGATTCCCTGAGTCAGGTCACGCTCTATATACTCTTCACCAATAAAGTCCATGTTTTTACGAACATACTGAACCAATTTCTTATCATTACGCACATCTTTGATAACTTCATCCAACTGTCTTTCTTCAACTTCTGTCCTGGTTGCAATTGCCGCTCCTTTCGCACAATCACGAATAGCACCAACCATTTCCATCATATAATCATATTCCAGTGAACGAATATTAAATACTGCTTTCGCTTCATCTGTTACAGTATTATGGGCCACTCCGCCTTCTGTAATAATTCCGTGTACTCTGCTGTAATCTTTAAAATGTAAGCGCATCATATCAACCGCATGGAACATTAACTGAACTCCACTCAGTGCATTTGCTCCCTTCCATGGGCAAGCTGCCGCATGGGCCGGTTTTCCTTTGAAGGTGAATTCCAATGTAATTGCTGCAAAAGAAATATCATCTGGCATAGATTCATCACACGGATGCATCAGAAGTGCAGCATCAACTCCTTTAAATACTCCATGGCGAACCATAATCGCTTTGCCACTGCCCTTTTCTTCGGCCGGAGTACCTAATACTTTTAACACGCCACCTATCTCATGCTTTTCCATAACTTCCTTTAATACAATTCCTGCACCGGCTGCTGATGTTCCGATCAGATTATGTCCACAACCATGTCCGATTTCCGGAAGGCAATCATACTCTCCCATAAGTGCTACTGTTTTCCCAGGTTTTCCAGAATCATAAACTGCTTCGAAAGAAGTCGGCATTTCTGCAATTCCTCGTTTCACAATAAAGCCATGGCTTTCCAACAGTTTGCAAAGTGCTTCCTGTGATTTATATTCTTTAAATGCCAGTTCAGGGTTTGTAAAAATATAATCACTTACTTTTTCAAATTCTTCCTTTTTCTCTTTTGCAAGATTACTGATTTCCTGTTTCATTAATTCTAAATTATCCATATTCTTCACCTCTCATTTTATCTGTATGGTTTTAGATCATTCCTTTTAAAGATAAGATAATATTTGAAATTGCTGCTGATCCAAAATAAGTAGATGCCATAACCACAAAGGATACCAGTGTAGCCCACGCAAATCCTGGAAGATTAGGTTTTTTCACAACATTTTTCAAGGTAATCGCAATCACTACCATTACAAAGCTTACCACTGTCGACTTTGCTAAATCCGGAAGTTTGCTTCCAATAGAAACCATATGTATAATTATGACAATTCCATAAATCACCAATACTATTTTAATTTGTTCTAAAATATTACTTAACCTATATTATTCACGGCACAGCTGTGAATAATATAGGAATAATATAGGATAAATATAGAATATCATAAAACACTGTTTTTTCAAATATCATCTTACGCTTAACTTTATCCAGATTGTATTTATGACCGAACGTCATTTTTTCTCATGGATTTTCAGACAGACTTTTGTTATACTATCCAGTATACTGGCACTGACAATGACAATTTTACAGGAGGTTTCTATGAAAAAAGTGCTTCAAATTTTTCGCCGGGATCTAAAGCGACTGCTGCACAGCCCCGCTGCCGCACTGGTTATGGTCGGCGTGTGCATCCTTCCGTCGCTCTATGCCTGGTTTAACATTGCCGCCAATATGGACCCTTACGGCAATACACAGAATGTGAAAGTAGCAATTGCAAACTGTGACACTGGCAGACACACCGGTTCGATGGATCTGAATGCCGGAGCTACCATCGTACAGAATCTGAAAGAAAATCACCAGCTTGGCTGGACCTTTGTTGATGAAAAGAAAGCCAAAAGCGGTGTCCGTTCCGGAAAATACTACGCTGCCATTGTAATCCCGGAGGATTTCAGCGAGTCTCTCCTCAGCATCCTTTCCGGAGATTTAAAGCAGCCGCAGCTCGACTATTATATTAATGAAAAGAAAAATGCGATTGCTCCGAAGATCACCGCCACCGGCGCAAGCACGATCCAGCAGCAGATTAACGATACCTTTTCTTCCGTTGCTGCTGACTCTGTCGCGAAGATCGTACAGGAATCTGCCGGCACACTGACCGGCAAGCTTGACGGAACAAATTCTACGCTGATGCAGGCGCTTACCGATACCCGTAAGAATCTTGCTGACTATCAGAACGCCCTGAAAGATTTCCAGGCTACGGTAAAGGATTCCGGTTCTTTGATCGATGACACTCTGAAAACACTGGACTCTGCAAATGCTGTTGCCTCTTCCGGTTCTGCTGCCCTTGCAGATACATCCGATCTGCTTGCCACCAGCCGGACAGCGATCGGAACCTTTTCCACAGAATTTTCCACCAGTCTGTCAGATGGCGAAACACTTTTAAATAATGTCTATACTTCCGCAGCCTTAAAGCTCGGAACTTTTGAGACAAAAGCCACACAGGTCAACACTGCGATCGGAGACAGCATTTCTTCTGCCAGCTCTTTAAATAAGAAAAATGAAGAAATCCTGGAAAAGCTTGCCGCCCTTCAACAGCAGATCGGAAGTGATTCTTCCCTGTCCGGTATCGTCAGCGAAAAAATCGCAGAACTCCAGGCACAGAATGATTCTCTTCAGGAACTCATTGATTCTCTTGGGAGCAGTAATTCCAGCATAGGAAATGCACTGACTACAGCAAGTAATACCAGGAGCACGCTTGAGACACTTACTGCCCAGAACCGACAGTCTCTGCAGAATTACAGAAGCAGTCTGAACCAGTCGCTTCTGCCACAGCTGAACCAGTCACTTGACGGGCTAGCCACATTAAGCGGAAACCTTTCTTCTACTTTAACCGGGGTGAATCCGACGCTCACACAGTTAAAGGTGATCCTTACCCAGTTAAAGAGCAGTTTAAACGAAAGCGCAGACGCACTTGGTCAGACCGGAGGAACTCTTGAAAGCGTAGATACTGCTCTGGAAAATATTACCGCTGACCTAAAAGCTCTGCAAAGCTCCGAAACCTACCAGCATCTGATCTCACTGGAAGGCATCGACTCAGATTCCATTTCTGATTTTATGTCCTCACCGGTTTCGATCAATTCAAAGATACTTTATGATGTGGAAAATTACGGTTCCGGAATGACTCCGTTCTACACTAATCTGGCACTCTGGGTTGGCGGACTGATCCTGGTATCCATCCTGAAACAGGAAGTAGACAAAGAGGAAACCATTTCCCGTTTTTCTCCGACAACTGCTTATTTCGGACGTTGGATGCTCTTTGTCGCAGCGGGACTAATCCAGGGATTCATTGTGTGCATAGGAGATCTGCTGCTTCTGAAAGTACAGTGTGTCCACCCGGTTGCATTTGTATGTGCCGGTATGCTCTGCTCTTTTGTATACGTCAACCTGATCTACGCAATGGCACTTACCTTCAAGCATATCGGAAAAGCGCTTGCCGTTGTTCTGGTCATCCTGCAGATCCCGGGTTCTTCCGGAACCTACCCGATTGAGATGACACCGGTCTTTTTCCAGAGACTGCACCCGCTTCTTCCGTTCTCTTACGGAATTGGCGCTATGCGTGAATGCATTGCCGGATTTTACAAAAATAACTACGCAAAGGATCTGCTGACCCTGCTGCTTTTCCTTCTCCTTGCATTCTTCATCGGACTGGTACTGAGACCACTTCTGATGAATCTGAACCATCTGTTCGACAAACGTCTTGCCGAGACAGACCTGATGCTGGGAGAGACTGCAACCGGTGAGCTCTCCCGCCCACAGCTTACACTGATGATGAAAACCATGATGCAGGACGAAGACGGACGGACTGATTTTATCCAACGTGCCAACCGGTTCGAAAAACGGTATCCAAAGCTGATCCGTACCGGTTTTATCCTGATTCTTGTAATTCCGCTGATCTTTCTTCTTCTGATGTTCGGCCTGGAATCCAAGATCGTATACCTGACACTGTGGATCATTTCCCTGATCGTACTCGCCGTCTATCTGATCTGTGTGGAATATATTCACGACAAGACCTCCAGACAGCTTTCCTATATCCATCTGTCTGAAGAAGAATTTCTTAAAAAAGTAAAGGAGGGAAAAGACGAATGAGAAATATATGGACCATCTTCACAAGAGATATCCGGAAAATAAGAACAAATGTCATTGCGCTGATCGTCGTTCTCGGCGTCACAGTGGTTCCCTGCCTTTATGCATGGTTCAACATTGCGGCAAGCTGGGATCCCTATGGGAATACGGGGAATCTGAAGGTTGCCGTAGCAAGCGTAGATGAAGGCTATACCGGAAACCTGATCCCGCTCCAGCTGAATCTTGGCGATCAGGTATTGTCTGCTCTTCGGGAGAATACACAGCTCAACTGGGTATTTACGACCAAAAGCAAAGCAATGAAGGGTGTAAAATCCGGAGAATATTACGCAGCAATTGTAATCCCGGAAGATTTCAGTACGAACCTGATGAGTGTATTTTCCAGTGATATTAAAAAACCGGAGATTACCTATTACTCCAATGCAAAAGAAAATGCCATTGCGCCGAAGGTAACAGACAAAGGAGCAACCGCAGTCCAGACACAGGTCAACGAAGTGTTTATCGAAACCATTTCCGATACGGTGCTGACCGCGCTTCAGACTGTTGCAAATACCGCAGACTCCAGGGATTCGGATGAGCTTGCAGGTACACTGATCACAAACCTGAATAAAATCGGTTCTGATCTGTCTGCTTCTTCGACGACACTGCATTCCTTCTCACAGATGACCGATTCTGCGCAGCAGCTTCTGGACACAACTGCCGAATTCTTAAAAGCAACGAAAGAACAGGCTTCTGCAAATGCAGATACGCTTTCCGGTACACAGCAGTCCTTCTCCGGGATTCAGGAAACTCTGGACGGAGCTACAGACGGAATCAATACTGCGCTGACCTCTACCAAAAGCTTTTACGAGCAGATGTCGCAGACCATCGATCAGGCATTCCAGTCGCAGTCACAGGATGCTTCTTCTGTTGCCAGCACTCTTGATCTTCTTGGAAGCCGCGTCAATGCGATCGTACAGTCTTACCAGGGAATCCGTGACAGCATTGCACAGATTGCAGATGCACACCCGGAGCTGTCTGATCTTACCGCACCGATTCTTGCTAAATTAGACGATTCCATTGCGGTTCAGGAAGAACTTCGTGATAAACTCACGAACGCAGCTTCCTCTCTGCGGGATACAGCAGGCAATGTAACAACCTCTAAAAAAGAGCTGGATGATCTGATCAGCTCCAGTATTTCCGGAATTGCAGCTGTCAAATCCGACTATGAAACCAATGTATCTGCTTCTTTAAAACAGCTGTCCGGCTCTCTTGGTTCCACGAAAAAAGATTTATCCGAACTGCTCTCCCAGCTTGGCGAAAGTGCAGATGGAATCTATACGCTTGCTTCTTCCGCAGGTTCTGATCTGTCGCAGATCCAGAAGGCTCTGGAAACCTCTTCTGAGCTTTTGAAAACGGCTGCCTCAAAGATCACAGATACCACCTCCAGACTTGGTCAGATGGAAGCAACCGGCGATTTTTCCGAACTGGAAGATCTGATTTCCGGTGATAAGGACAGTATCAGTTCCTTCCTCGCCGCCCCGGTAGAGCTGAAGACCAACAAAGTGTACCCGATTGAAAATTACGGTTCTTCCATGGCACCATTCTACTCCACACTTTCCATCTGGATCGGCGGAATTGTCCTGGTTGCCATGCTCAAGGTCACTGTATCCGAAAACGGCACCACCGGACTTAAGCATCTGAAGCTCCATCAGATTTACCTTGGAAGATACCTTATCTTCCTGATCCTCGGACTTTTGCAGAGTACTCTGATCTGCCTCGGTGATCTGTTCTACCTTGGCATCCAGTGCGAGCACCCGTTCCTCTTTCTCCTTGCCGGATGGGTATCCAGCATCGTATATGTCAACATCATTTACACGCTGACTGTCTCCTTCGGAGATATCGGAAAAGCGGTCAGTGTCGTACTTCTGGTTATGCAGGTAGCCGGAACCGGCGGAACTTTCCCGATCGAGGTTGCCCCGGGATTCTTCAAAGCGGTATATCCGCTACTGCCGTTTACCCACAGTATGGCAGCCCTGCGTGAAGCTGTCGGTGGGCTTTACGGTATGGATTACTGGATCGATCTTGGAAAGCTTTGTATCTTCCTTGTGGTGTCCCTGATCGTGGGACTGGTGCTTAGAAAGCCGATCATTAAGGTGAACGAGGCGTTCTCTGAGAAGCTGGAAGAGACGAAGATTATGTAAAATATTATCAATCCAATACTAAAACCGTTACCTAAATATAATAATTGCAAGAAGCCCGTTAGCACGATTTTAAAATCTGCTGACGGGCTTCTTGCAATTATACTCTTTTCTCTTTTGCTAAAAATATAGCATATTTTCTATATTCCAAATCCACTCAGCAATACATAATACCCTGTCAGGATCACTACAAACACCACAATAACCGGGATTGTCTTCTTCATCAACTGTCCCCAGGACACCTGGAAATATTCCGTAATGATCGCAAGGCAGATGTGTGTCGGCGAAATCTGCATTGCCGCATAAGAAAGTGCCATCAGGTACACCAGAAGTCCGGCTCCTGCATGCGGTATGCTTGCAAATGCCAGCGGAATCAATAGCACAATCATAGAATTGGCTCCACTGATGATCGTTCCAAGAAACATAATGATTCCAAATGCCGCAAACTGTGGAATTGCAGATCCGGCAAACAAATCCGGAAGTTTTCCGATTGCCCCTGTATAGGTAAGAATGTTCTTGAACATCATCAGAATGATCGTATTGAAGATGATTCTCCACTCTACCGATGTCTTTGCAAAATCCAGCACTTCCTTCAGACTTAACCGATATACAATAATCGAAAGCACAATAATAAACGGCAGTACCTTGATCACAGAAAGATTCAGTGCGATCACAAGCACAATACAAAGCACCAGTGGCCAAAAACAGTACAGAAGCTGTTTGAATTCTTCTTTTTTGTCAATCGTTTCATCCTCACCTACTTCATATCCTTTCGACAGCTTCCTCAAATAAAATACATATCCCAGTACCAGAAGCACCACAACCATCGGCGCCATAAAAAGTACAAATTGCCCGGTTGATACCGCTGTAATGGAAAGCGCCAACAGAATTGCATTATAAGTCGGCGAAAAGCTTTCTGAAATATGGCGGTAGTAACTGGTCACAAACGTCTTTTCTTCCACATCCAGATCTTTTCCTGTCGCCTTATCTACGATCGCCCCACAGATATTGACAGCTCCTGCAGACGGAAGGAACCCAATGATCACCGGCGCAATTACACACACCATACGCCTGTCTCCGCTAAGTCTCTGCAGTGCCACCTCCGCTCTTTCCAGAAGTTTCCGGTTCTCCATGATCCGCTGCAAAAAGGTTACAAGAATAAAGCTTCCGACCACCAGCAGCGTATCCTTTTCATAAACCGACTGTACCATCAGTTTTGCTGCATCCCCAAGCGGAATTCCAAACAGGATCACAGTCAGCAAAATGGCAGCGATCATCGCATCACGTAGCTTTAATTTTGCCAGAACCATCACCATAATGACAACAAAAATCACTGCCAGCTTTATAAATTCGGTCTGCATCTCTTTACTCCAATTCTCTTTTTTCTAATTTTCCTTTTTTCATCCACAGACACCGGTTGGCATAATTTACAAACTCCCTGTCATGGGTACTGACCAGAATCGTTGTCCCCTCCTTTGCCATCTTCTGAAAATATTTCATAATGATCTCTGAATTTTCCATATCCAGACTGCTGGTGGGTTCGTCTGCAACCACCAGTTTCGGATTCTGCGCAAACGTTCTTGCAATCGACACACGCCTTTGCTCTCCGCCGGACAGATTTGCCGGATATTCGGAAAGCATATTCTGAATCCCAAGAAGCTCCGTCAGATACGTGATCCTTTCTTTATCCGGCTTCCGGTTTTTCCCCAGCGAAAGCGGCAGCAGGATATTTTCCATGACCGTCAGATTCTGGAGAAGATTCTGTCCCTGCATGATATAACCAAGATCGCCTCCCCGCAGAACCGATAACTGTCTGTCATTCATTTTTTCAATCTCATGATCCAGCACTGTGATCTTTCCTTCTGTCGGTTTCAGGATCCCGGTCAGCATATGGAAGAGGGTGGATTTTCCGCTTCCAGACTGCCCCATGATCGCAACCAGTTCTTTTTCTTCCACTTCCAGGTTCACGTGGTCTACTGCGTAAAACTGATTCTTTCCACGTACAAATTCCCGACTCAGATTTTCTGTCTTTACAATCATGATTCCACCTCCTGGATCAGTTTATATGGTTCCATACGATTCGCTCTGACTGCCGCATATAAGGTGGCAAGAAGGCTGACACCAACAGCAAGCCCCAGGCTCTGTAATGCAAGAATCACATACTGGGAAACATTCACATTCAGATACGGCATATTCATGCTTTCCATGATCACGTCTTTAAATAACAGGATTCCTCCTCCGGAGAGCACCACTCCAAGAAATCCTCCAAGCACACCGATCATTCCTGCTTCCAGAAGAAGCATCTGGAAAATCTGGCTTTTTCGTGCACCAATAGAAAGTAGTACCCCAAACTCCTTCAAACGTTCATTCACAGTAATGTTAAAAATACAGATCAGTGCCAGGACTGCCATTAAAAACAACAGTCCGATCAGAAGCGCGCTGTAAGACTGCATCTGTTCCAGTGTATCTGAAACTTTTCCGGACATTGCTTTTGCCGTATAAGCTTTCAGCCCGGAATCTCTCATCTTTGTGTTGATCGTATTCGCCACTTCTTTCGGATCTGCTCCGTCTTTCGTCCGAATCGTCAGAAGGGAAACATATTTCTGCGGTTCTGTAAGATCTGTCACATACTTGATCTGAAAACTGTCAAATAATGTATATGCCGTCTCAAAATTCATGAATGCGCAGTTATCATAACTGGTTCCTGTTTCTTCGAGTTTTCCTGCAACCTCATATTCCTGTCCAAAGAAAGAAATTTTATCTCCCGCTTTTGCCGTAATCTTGCTTCCAACAACAGTCTGACCCTTTTTCAATTCGCTCACATTACTTCCGGACATCCACGGCTGTACAATAAAATCACTTTCCGGTTCAAAAGCAACAATTTGTACCGGAACTGAACAACATGCCGCATCTAGTGATGCAATGTAGAGCTGTGGAGAAATTTTGTCAATTCCATCCGTCTTTTGCACCTGATCCATCAAAGACTTTTCAAAATAGAAACTGCACAACCCTCCCGAAAACAGAGAATCGCTTAAATCTGATTCATATTCTCCCGGTGCTACGATCACGTCCGCCCCAATCCGATCTACTGTCTTATCAATACAAGTTTTCATACTTTCTGTTAATACTCTGCTGGTAAACAGCGCTGCCGATAAAATCAGCACCAGTGCTGCCAGAAACATCGTCCTGACTCTTCGATGCCGCAGATTTCTGACTGCAAGTCCAGATACAGTCAACATTTTCTGTTCCATTTTCTTTCCTTCCTTTTTTTACATTTTGTCCGGAAAAACCCCCGTAATTTTCCAATTATAAGAAAGAATGTGCCTTGGCACTTTCCTAATATATAAGACAAAAGAGGAGCTTCCACTCATCACAGAGTTCAAAGCTCCTCACCTCATTCATTTATGCGTCTGATTATTTTGTGCTTACTTTTTCAGCAAGTGGCTGCCATGCTGTCTCTACGACTTTATCTACAGTCCAGTCAGAGCTGATGATTCCTGCATCAATGTAGTCCTTTGCAACAGCTTCAATTGTTTTCTTTGTATCAGCATTGGATACTGCCCAGTTCTGCTGGTCAAGCATGTATTTTGTAAGCTCGATGTCACCAGATACCATACCCTCATCAAGCATGATCTGTGCAGCTTCGTCTTTGTTTTCTGCAATGTACATATATGCATCCATTACACATTTTGTAAGTACCTGAGAGATTACCGGATTTTCTTTTACGAATTTTCCGCTCATAGCCATTACGCAGCATGTTTCATCTTTGAAATCATCATCCCATGTGATAGAACGAAGAACTTTTAATGTTCCGTCATCTACGAATTTCTTTGCAAAACGGTCACTCAGAAGGCAAGCTTTGATATCACCTGACTGAAGAGACTGGATTGCTGCACTTGATTCAACCTGTACACATGTTGCTGCATCCTGTTTCAGTCCGTCTGCAAGGAAGAAACGGATGATCATGTTATGTGAAGATCCACCGATCGGGCTGTCCATACCAATAGTTGTTCCTTCCAGATCTTTTGTTGATTCGATTCCTGAATCAGCAAGTACATATAAAGATTTGCATCCTGTCTGCGCACTTCCTGTAAATACAATGTCCATTCCATTTGTGATCGGAACTAACATATGTGCAATATGATGTGCTCCAAACTGTGCTTTTCCGGTTCCAAGTGCTTCTGTGATTTCAGTACCAGCTGCGATCTGAACATCTAATCCCCAATTATCATAGTATCCAAGTGCTTTTGCCATGCTAGGTCCTGATGTACAGTCACCACCATCATATTCTGCTGTGATGGTTGTTCCCCATGCCGGTTCTTTTTTCATTGCTTCTTTAATTTCATCATCTGACATTTTTGTGATATCAGTCACTTCTTCCTCTGTAGAAGCTTCCTGTTTTTTGGAATCACTTGTGTCTTCCTTCTTTTCTGATGAGCTTGATGAACCGCCACATGCAACCAGTGATACGGTCATTGCGCATGCAAGTAATGTTGCAAACAATCTTTTTTTCATAATTCTTTTCTCCTCTTCGTGTTTTTACTTTGTTGCTTTTATATTTATCTTTCAATAAATATCCATTTAATGATCTGTATGATGCTTCAGATCGAGCATCTTCAGGATCCTGTTCCGATATGCCTGGAACTCTTCACTGTCTCTCTGCTTTGGTTCAGCCAGTTCAATCGGTATATCTGCCTTTACACGTCCCGGTCTTGGTTCCATAACCAGCACTCTTGTTCCCATATAGATTGCTTCTTCCACATCATGTGTAACCATGACGACCGTCTGTTTCTGCTCTCTCCAGATGTTCAGGATCTCATCCTGCATATTCATTCTGGTAAATGCATCCAGCGCGCCAAGAGGCTCGTCCAGAAGCAGAATATCCGGATGATTGATCAGCGATCTTACCAGCGCCACTCTCTGCGCCATACCTCCGGAGAGCTGATGTGGATAGTCTTTCCGGAAATCTTCAAGTCCTACCATTTTCAGCATATGCTCTACCAGTTCTTTATCCTGCTTTTTCTGCATACGCAAGCTGAAGGACACATTCTTCTCTACCGTAAGCCATGGAAACAATGTTGCTTTCTGGAATACCATTCCACGATCCGGTCCGGCTCCATCAATCGGTTTTCCACCAAGTCTGATCTCACCGGTAGTCGGTCTGATCAGTCCTGCGATCAATCGTAAAATCGTTGATTTTCCACATCCACTTGTTCCAACAATACTGACAAACTCACCCGGCTGGATCGTCAGATTCACCTCTGCCAGCGCATGTGTGATCTCATTACTGTCTGTCTTTGCAAAACTCTTTGTTACTTTGTCAAACTCCAGGACACGCCCGTGTCCCTGCTTCTCATCCACTGATGCCATCTTATTTCACAACTCCTTCCTGCCAGCGAAGCACTATTCTCTTGATCACATTCAGTATAAAGGTAACTGCTGTGAAAATAAGACAAATTAAAACGATAGCTGCATACATCTTAGAATAGATCGCCCATGATTTCTGCCACTGGATATACCATCCAAGACCTGCCTCTGCTCCCATCATCTCAGCAACCAGAAGTGCTGTACAGGCAGAACTCATTCCCTGTGTCATACCCTGAAGAATGTTTGGCATTGCATGTGGGATTGCCACCCGGAATACCAGTTGGTGCCCTTTGGCACCTAATGTTCTGGCCGCCTCCAGATATGCCTTGTCTACATTCTGGATACCGGTTGACGATGCGATCGTAAGTGCAAACCATACACCAAGAGCGATGATAAATACACTTCCTTTAAACAGTGAGGATACCAGAACCATGATGATCGGGATCCATGTTGTGGAAGGGATCGGTCCAAGCATCTTAATGATCGGTGAAACCCAGTAGTTAATCCTTTTGCTGTATCCACAGGCAACACCTGTGATCAGTCCAAGGATCGCTCCAATAAAATATCCTGTGAATAATAATCGCAGTGAGTACAATGTACTTTTCAATAATAGTGCCCGGTCATCAATGATCGCACACAGGACCGTATTCACACATGGAAAGAACGGCTGTTTTAAAATAGCTGTCTTAACTGTCAGAAAATCATACAGCATAATTACCAGTATGATCACAGAGTAAAGCGGTGCTTTATGACGTACTTTTGCAAAATAGCTTTTATTCATTAATCCTCTCACTACCATGATCAGATATAATGCCAAAAAAAAGCAGACAACGATGGTAAACACATGCGGATTAAAATTCTGAACGGCATCCGGCATCAGATAATATACTAAAAACATAATTATCGCTGCAAAATACGGACAAAAACAAATTACCACATCCAACATATGTTGCATCTTCGTCTTCGGAGCACTTTCCATTTCTAGCAACTCTTCTCTCGTAAGCTGTCTTTCATTCTCCATTTTTCATTTGACTCCTTTGTAAAATTTTACCATTTCCTTTTAATGCTTTTTAATTATATTAGCATTTTGCACAAATGTAAAATTGTTATTTTTTATATGCAATTTTATTTATTACAATTTTCTATAGTTTTTATCTGGTAAAAATGAACTTATTAACTATAAGTGTGTTATACTAAATACAATAACTTTTTAAAGGAGATATGAATTATGAATTCACAAAAATTATCCGGAGCAATTTCCTGTCTTGCAGCAATTCTTATTCTTGCAGCAGATAAGATCTTTGCCCCGGTATGCAAAGGAACCATGGAACTTGCAAACGGAGGAGAATGCATGATGCGGTGTCATTATTATGGAATTGCACTGTTTTTTTTCGCTCTGCTCCTGCTTGCAGAATCCGTTCTTCTTTTCTTCGGAACACACGATTTTAAATTACCGGTTGTTATCATTATCACTGCTGTTCTGATCCTGCTTCTTAGCAATACTTCAATTGGCATTGGTATTTGTGCCAAGGCAGGTATGATGTGCCACAAGACTGCTCTTTGGGGAAGAATTGGTGCTGTTCTGGCAATCATCGGTGCCGGAATCAGTCTATTTGTACATAAATCACAGATGCCGCAGGCAAATTAGGATTCACGCAACAACATTTCAAACAGAATATCTGATTACCTTTCCTGTAATCTATAATCAGGAGTCAAAACTTTCTTTGTATGCAAAGAAGCCGGAGTCTGACCGATAACACAACTGCCTATATTCAGGCTTTTCTGTTATCAGCCAGATCCCAGCTTCTTTTTTCGCTCTTTAAAGTGCTTCTGCCACTTTCATATTTGCAATCAGTCCCCGCAGCTGGATCAATGAAGAATATCCATCGGTACAGTCGTCAATCTTTCCATTTGCCGCAGGATGGAAATAGCGTCCTTCCTTCTCTGCTCTCTTTCCCTCGGCAATTGCTTCTCTCAAAATCTCCCTGTCTTCTATCCGTCTTTCTTCCGGGATTTCATTGATGATGAGCATTGGTGGCTTTACCGTTTCTGCACTGTTTTCTGTCTTTCCCTGCAGTTCAACTTTTTCTCCACAAAATACATAACCGGTACAGTAATTTCTTTCTGTTCCGATCACCTTCACTCCGTGCGATATCAGCCAATCGATCGTTGCTTTCCGGTCCAGCATATCTTTTGGCCCTGCTGAGATCAGGACCACCGGAATCTGCTGAAGAGCCGGAAGATCCGGGCAGAGTTCTTCTCCTTTGATGTCCCCGATTCCACCCATTCCACAGGTAATTGCAACCGGAATTCCCATTTTCACACAGACTGCCATTGTTCCGGAAGCGGTAAGTGCGCCTGATTGCTTTTCCGATAATGCCTTTTCCAGCAGATCACAGTCAATTCTTGGATAAGCGGATGCCCGGCTTCTGAATTCAAGGAACTCATCGATATCCCCGATCCTGATTTCCCCATGATCAATCCAAGTGATCTTTTTTCCCTGATCCTGCCATTCTTTTTTTATTGTTTCATTTGATACCGATTTTAATCCATGTGTCAATAATGCTGATTCTACTAAATATTCCATCTGTTGTTATTCCACCTTTCTCCTTCTGGATATCAATCCCGTACTTTTCCTCATCATATCATACTTTTCCGGCTCAAACTAAAAAACCGGATAAAAATTTGCATTTCTACCCGGTTCCTGTATTATTTCAACAATTGCATCAGCTCTTCAAAAAAGCTTTTTGAGGTTTCTTCTGAAATCGTATAATCTGACGTTATCTCTTTAATGATCTTTTTCAGCCATTCGTCCCATTTCATAGTCCACCTTCTTTTCCGCCAAAGGCTTCTATTTTGTATTGTCTACCGCATCCTCCACCAAAGAGTAATCGACATTATTGCCCACAACATCTGCATACAGATCATCCAGTGTCGGGTATCCATAATATTTCCATACCATGCTGGAAATACCGTCTGTCTTCGCATCAGTCTTGATTTTAAAGAAATTGCCAGGTGTTCCATAGTCAGACAGATCAACATCTGTATTTCCTTCCCCGTCTGTAAGAATTGTTCCATAATGCATATACCAGTAAACATCATTCACCTTGTCATAAGATCCATCATCATTACTGTACTGATCCCGTACCTTTACATGATAAATAAGATACAGTTCATTTCCATTGCCCACAACAGGCTCCAGCAGATAATCTCCCATATAAGTAAGGCTCTCCAGAGATTCGGAATCTACCCAGCTGCTCTCCACATGATCATTGTATTCCTGTTCCGCCCGGTCCTTCATTTGCTGCATTGTATCATCATCGATGTCACTGGCTGATGTGACATAATACCACAGTCCTTTTACGGTATATTCTTTTTCCCATTTTTCCGGCAGCTTTCCCAGATTGGCGGCATAGCTGTCTGCCATAGATTTATCCAGATATACTTTAATCTTATCTCCGTTTGCCAATGTTCCATTTGATGCATCTGTCTGAAAATCGGCAGATGTAAGATCAGATCCTGTATAATCAAATGAAACTTCTCCTCCCGGACTTATTCCGTTAAATGATACCTCCAGGTCTTTGAATGCATCAAATGTCTTAACCTCTTCCAGCCCTTTTACTTTATAGGTTTTATTTTTATATTTCAGGTTGCACTTCACATATTTTGCATAATCTTTATTGACATTCCAGCTGTATTTGACTTTATCTTTGTTGGAAAGATCGCTGTCTGAATTCATTTCCACACTGACATAGGACTGCAGTACCGCTACCGGAGATACGGAATCGGCACTGTCACCAAACTGTTCTTTAAATTCTTTTGTAAACTTCAGTCTGGAATCATATTTTTTCTGGATCTTCTGCCAGTCAATCTGCGGATATACATTTCCATATCCGTTATATCCTGTTGTTTCAAAGGTGATATACTTGTTCAGATCGATTGTTCTTCTTGCACGCGATATCAGAAGCCCTGCTGCGATCACTACAACGACAACTGCACACGCCAGACCGATCAGAAACTTGTTCAGACCTCTTGATTTTTTATGTGTGAGTGATTTTGGTTCTGTTGTACTTGTTACCGTCTCTTCTGTATTCTGGACAGCCTCTTCTTTCTGCTCTTCTGCATTCTGAGCAGCCTCTTCGTCTTTCTGTTCTGCTACATTTTTAGCAGGCTCTTCCTGTTCCAGTGGTTTTCCACATGTTGCACAGAATCTTGAACCATCTGGATTCTCAGTTCCACAATTTTTGCACCTCATATCTCTTTTACATCCTTTCTGTATGATATACTTTCTCGTTTAACTCTTTATATTATTAAGACGAGTCAAAATCCGATTTGGTTTTAAAAAAAAGAAAAAATTTTTATTTTTTTAATAATGACTGATCTGGTTGATGATCTCATGGTATGAAACAGCTTCATTGCCCAGTGCTTCCGGCTTTCTGTTTCCAAATAATTTCTTTAATTTCTTTTCATATTTCTTTTTTGTGACTTCTTTTCCATCCCATTTATACCGGAAAACATAGTCTCCGTTTTCATCATACTCCGGATTCGTATTATCTTCCATTCCATATTCGCCATCACCGATCTGTACCCATTTCCCATCTTTGATTTCAAAAACACGGTCATAAAAAACACCCATATTTCCGTCATTGTTGTCCAGTACATTGCTGCCCGGAATATACCACATCCCGATCCGGTATATCTCTTCTTCCCGGATTCCATCCGGTGTACAGGTCGCTACGGTCGCACCATCCGCCATGCAGGATCCAACCCGCACGATCTCGGGTACATCATCTCCATTCATGTCAAAGAGCTCAAACCTTGTGTCATCACTCCATTTTCCAACCCAGTCTTTGTAAGCCGCCTGCCATTCTTCTTTGGTAACTTTCTGCTCTTTTGCCTGGTGGATATTATACCCTGCAACAGCACCTCCTCCGATCACTGCCGCTCCTACAACTCCGGCAACAGCCTTTGTACCGATGATTTTCCCTGCCACTTTTCCTGCCGCACTCTTTACGATCTTTCTGCCTGCTGCCTGCCCGTTCTTTACCGGATCTGTCTTCCTGATTCCACTTTTACCCGAACCGGTATTTCCGCTTGTCAGTGCACTTCCGCTTTTTACAATGCCGGCCCCCTGTCTTACCAGTTCTCTTCCAAATGAACCAGGCACCGATATCGTCTTCTCACCCTCTCTGAGCATCCAGAGTATAAATGGAAGCGGCGCCACGCTGTATAATTTCGTTCCTTTTCTTTCCAGTTCTTCTACATCATTTCTGATCTTCTTCCGGGCGTAATTCAGTCTGCTCTTTACCGTTCCGGTCGAACATCCAAGTGCATCTGCAATGTCTGCAACCGACAATTCCTCATAATAATACATCAGTACACACAGCTTCTGATCTTCTGGCAGACTGTCCAGAATTTCTTTCATCAATCGCTTTGTCTCTGCATAATCCACAGAATCTTCCGGTGAAAATGTCAGATTTTCATCCGCAATTGTATCTTCAAATTCCCGGTCATCATCCCCTGTCGGTATATCAGAAAATAGCTGTGGCTTCTTCTTTTTCAGCCAGTCTTTACATTTGTTTGCCACAATGCAGTTGAACCAACTCTTCAGCCGCTTTGGATCCTCAATCTGCTTCAGATTTCGGAATGCAGAAATATAGGCATCCTGCATTACATCCATTGCATCCTGCTCATTTTTCACCATCTGAAGTGCGATCGCAAACCCCTGCACATAAGTCAGATTGTAAATTTTCTCCAGAGCGTTCTCTTCTCCGGCGGCAGCTTTTTCTATCATCTCTTTCAGATCATTTTTTTCTTTATAATTGACATTCTTCGCTCCACAGTTCCCGCAGAACTTCTGGTCACTCCTGATTTCTTTCCCACATCTGGTGCAATACATGTTTTCTGTCCTCCAGTATATTATCCGGTCGTTCTTTTACCTGTAACTTAACAGTTCGCTGATGTGCAGTCCCAAATCTGCATCCGGCTTATCGTATACACAAAAAACCGGACAGAACAACTCCTATCCGGCTTTTTGCATATACTCTTTTATTTTTTTACATTCTGACCTGCGTTTCATCATTCGCTGCTTTGCCTTCTAGTTTTCCTCAGTTGCCTTATCGTCTTCTATTTTTGTTCCACAGTTTGTACAGAATACAGCTCCCTCTTCCAGTGGCTTTCCACAGGCTTTGCACACTTTCACTTCTGCCTTTTCCTCCGGTTGTTCTGCCGGTGCTTCCAGTGCCGTTCCACAGTAAATACAGAATTTACTTCCCGGATTCACTTTCTTTCCATACTGCGGACAGATCTCTTCTGTCGATAATTTTTCAATCATCTCTTTATTGGCTGCGATCTCATCCTGCAGGGATTTGATCTGTGCTGCAAGTTCCGGCATCTTTTCCATGCATTCATCTCTGTAATTGGCATAGTATGTACTGCCAATCTGATAAATGACTTTTTCAATTTCTTTTTCTTTCGTCTTATTTAAATTTGTCAGGCGGAAAATCTCTGTCGTATCCTTTGCCTTCTGTGATAAATCCTGACCGGTTTCTGTCAGGCTGCTTTTCAGATTATCAAAAAATCCCATATGTCTCATTCCTTTCTGTAAATTTTATCTTACCACTTTTCTTGCATTTATCAATAAGCAATTTGTATAATTTACAGCTTCTTTACAATCTTTAAAAATCATGATTCAAAAAAATCAAACACTTTCTTCCAGTATTCTTCCGCAATCGTATTTTCCGCATTGAATATCTCATGCTTGGACTCCGGAAACTTCACAAGCTCGGCACTTCCCGGTCTGTTCTTGTTTAATTTTCGCACAAAACGTTCCTGCTCTGCATTGGACACCAGATTATCTTTCCCTGCTGAAAAGAGCATAACAGGTGCTGCGATCTTTTTCCATCCGGTCTTCTCCAGATACCGGTTCAGACGCATTGCATTTCCAAGCCATCCATAAGACGGCGCGTTCAGATGATAGCGGGATTCTTTTGTTCTCTTTTCCTCGTAATACTCAAATCTGGCAAGGGAAAGAGAACAGCTATCCTCAAATTTTGCCGGCTCCTTGTACGGCTTCTGACCAACCACATAGTTTGCTTCCCTTCCCACTTTGCATGAAGTCTTTGCGATTGCCTTTGCCACATGCCACGGCACCCCTCCGGTCAGCGGACGGATCATCGGTGACGACAGAATTACCTTCTCAAATATTTCCGGCGCTCTTGCCGCAACTGCTGCCGCAATTCCGCCTCCCATAGAATGTCCGTACAGATAGATCTTCATCCCCGGATTGTCCTCTTTTGCCTTCTTGGTTACAAAGATAAAGTCTTCCACATAACGCTCAAAATTATCCAGATGTACCAGTGATTCATCCTCTGTCATACGGTAGCTGAAGCCATGTCCGCAGTGCTCCGGAAGATATACGCTAAAGCCCTCCTTTGCAAAATAATAGGCGATCTCCTTGTATTTCTCCGCATTTTCAACAAAACCGTGTGACAGCATAACTACTGCATGTGGATTCTCCGGAACATAATGCATACAATGGATCTTCTGTCCTGCATGCCTTTCCAGATAAAATTCTGTTCCGATGGATGCAAGATACGGTTCTACGATGGTCTGCATCTCTTCTTTGTAGTTACTTTCCTGTAAAATAGTTGTCTGCATGTGAATAACCTCCCCGATAGATATATTCTGGTTCGTACTTTTTATTTCCTGATATGATTATAGCAGAGAGGGGAACTCTCTGCTATATGATTTCTGTATACAATTCTTTAAAGTTGTTTGAAATTATAAAATTGCACTTTTTCCACTTACATAATTCAGCAATCACGCATTAACGATAGATGCTCATCTTTTATCTCTGCCTTATCTTCTATTCTGCTAACACTTCTTCCGCAATATTTCTGGCATGGTCGGAAATTCTTTCCAGGCATACCAGGGAATCAAGGAATACCACTCCGGCTTCTGTGTTACACTGCTGGTTGGTAAGACGCTTGATATGCTTTGCACGAAGGGAAATCTCCAGCCCGTCTGCCTCGGTTTCCTTCTCGATCGTCTTCAATGCGCTTTCGCGGTCATTGGACTCAAAGGCTTCCAACGCATACAGATAACTTGCAATACAGACATCCAGCATCTTGATCAGATGTTCCACTCCTACTTCGGAGAAGTCAACCTGCTTCTCCTGTAAGGATTCTGCAAACTCGGAAATATTTTCACAGTAATCACTGATACGTTCCATATCCGACACGATCTGAAGCATATGAGCCACTTCTTCATGCTCACGTTCATTGATCTGCAAAGTCGACAGCTTGATCGCATAGGATGTAATTCCGGCACTTAACCGGTCTACCTTGCTTTCTTCTTCCTTCAGGAACGCAATCTGTTCTTCTTTTCGTTCGAACATAACCTTTCTTGCAACCTCCAGGGAATCCGCAACCACATGTCCCATTCGGACAAGCTCGGAAACGGTTGACTGAATCGCAATACCAGGGGTCTCCAGCATACGGTCATCCAGAAGGACTGCACTTTCATCCTGTACCTCTTCTTCCACATGTCCGATCTTCTTGGCAAGCTTGATGATCCAGTCAGAAACCGGGAACAGCAGAACGGTTGTCACAATGTTGAACACCGTATGCACCATACTGATCTGTGTCTGGGTAATATTGCCGTGTGCCCATGCCGGATTCACAATACTCAGATATGCGATCGCTATAATACTGAAAATGATCGTTCCGATGATATTAAAGATCAGATGCATCAGTGCTGCGGTTTTCGCATTTTTCTTTGCACCCACACTGGACAGGATTGCAGTTACACAGGTACCGATATTCTGTCCCATGATAATATAGATTGCTGCGCCAAACGGTACAAGACCTGCTGCTGCAAGGCTCTGCAGGATTCCGACCGACGCAGATGAACTCTGGATGATCGCCGTAACTGCTGCACCCGCCACAATTCCAAGGAACGGATTGTGTCCCAGTGATACGAAAATATTGCAGAATGCTGCATTATCTTTCAGTGGTTCCACCGCTGAAGACATGGATGAAATCCCGACAAATAAAAGTCCGAAACCAACCACAATACTTGCGATATCTTTTGTCGAACGCCGCTTTCCGGTCAGCATAATGATCACACCGATCATGATCGCAACCGGTGCCAGATTGGACGGACTTAAAAATTTGGCCCATTCCACACTGGATACCAGCCATCCGGTAACCGTTGTACCGATGTTCGCACCCATGATAACCCCCATCGCCTGCTGAAGGTTCATGATCCCGGCATTTACAAAACCGACTACCATGACGGTCGTCGCAGATGAGCTCTGGATCACTGCGGTAATGAACGCTCCAAGCAGTACGCCGAAGAACTTATTCTTTGTAAGTGCTTCAAGCAATGACTTCATCCGGTTGCCGGCAGCATTCTCCAGCCCCTGTGCCATGATCTGCATTCCATAAATGAACATACCAAGGCCTCCGACAAACGGAATAATGATACTTGTGTACTTCATAGTCGTGTTATCTCCTCTTATGTACTTTCTTTTTCACTCTGATTCTTATTTTACAGGCCATTTACACAGCCACGATTTCATCTTAACATCATTTTTCTCTCTGTACAATAAATTTTCTTTCGTAGTTCTGACGAAAATTATTCCCATTACTCCTTCATCTTTGGTTCAAATATCCATGATGCAATGTACCCAAAAATCAATGCGCCGCTTATTCCTGCCGCACTTGCCTTGAATCCTCCAAGAAAAATTCCGATAAATCCTTCCTTGTCGACTGCCTCTTTTACCCCGTTCCATAAAGTATTTCCAAAACCGAGCAGTGGCACGCTCACGCCTGCCCCGGCATACTCCTGAAGTGGTTTGAATATCTGTACAAAACCAAGAATGCAGCCAAGTACCACCAGGCTTACCATGACTCTTCCCGGCATCATTTTCGTCCGGTCAAGCAGGATCTGCGCCAGTGCACAGATGAGTCCTCCTACCCAGAATGCATTGATATAGTCCATTTTCTTTCCTCCTTTAACAATGTTCCAGCACAATTCCATGTGCAATTCCCGGAACGCTTTCTCCTTCATTGAAGCTGACTGTCGACATCAGCGCCCCCGTTGGTACAAAAAGGATCCTTTTCCACTCCCCCGATATCAACTGTGGCATAATATATGCTGCAAGAGTGATCGCCGCGCAGCCGCAGCCGCTTCCACCGGAATTGGTATGCTGTGTCTGCTGATCGAAGATCGTCATTCCGCAGTCCATATGATTTTCTTTGATATCCAGTCCTTTTTTCCGAAGCAGGTCAAATAAAATCGATTGTCCCACATAGCCCAGGTCTCCGGTAATGATCCGGTCATAATCCTTTTCATCCCTTCCAAAATCCATAAGATTCTGCAGGATCGTATCACACGCTGCCGGTGCCATACACGCTCCCATATTCTGTGAATCCTTCAGTCCATAATCCACAATTTTCCCAATCGTCACTCCACTGATCCGCACCCGGCTTTTCTTTTTTCCTACCAGAAAGGCTCCGCTTCCTGTCACTGTCCATGTCGAGGAAAGTGGTCTCTGATTCGCATAGCCAAGTGGAAAACGGAATTCTTTTTCTGCACTTCCAAAATGGCTCGATGTTGCAGCAAGCACCAGATCTCCATAACCTGCCGCCACAGTCATTGCAGCAAGGGCAAGTGCCTCTCCTGATGTGGAGCAGGCACCGAAAAGACCAAACACCGGGATCTGAAGTTCTTCCGCCCCCATCGATGTAGCAATCCCCTGTCTTAAAAGATCACCGCCAAAGAGATAGCGTACCTCCTCCGGCTGTACTCCCGCATTTTTCAATGCCAGCATACACGCAAGCTTCTGCATTGTTCCTTCTGCAAGCTCCCAGGTTTTCTCTCCGAAAAGGTCATCCTCCGATGCAATATCAAAGTATTTTCCAAGCGGCCCTTCTCCTTCTTTTTTTCCGGCAACCGATCCGGCGCTTACCAGATACGGACTTTCCGAAAATGCAATACTCTGCGTACCTTTTATCGCATTCATATCCATCCCTCCTTACACAATTCCGATCAGCGTTCCAATCCAGTAGAGCAGTCCCAGAACCCAGCTGGTGAAAACTCCGTACAGGATTACTGGCCCTGCGATCGTAAATATCTTGCAGCCAATTCCGAAAACCTGTCCCTCTTTTTTGTATTCAATTGCCGGTGCCGCAACGGAATTGGCAAATCCGGTGATAGGGACCAATGCTCCTGCTCCTCCCCAGTTCGCGATCTTCGGATAGATTCCAAATCCGGTCAGCACCACACTTGCCAGGATCAGGATCAGTGAACACCAGCTTGCAGAAATATCCTTTGACATTCCTGCCTTTTCGCACGCATTTAAGATCGCCTGTCCGATCGTACAGATAATCCCACCGGTCACGAATGCTTTTGCCATCGCAGGTCCAGGTTTCCTGACCGGCGTTTTCTCTTTTACATATGCTTCATACTCTTTTTCTTTCTCTTGTTGCTTCATTTTCTCCTCCAGTTACCATCTTTTATAGAAAAACAGAAGTGCTCCCAGGCTTTTCCCAAGCGCCATCCCAAAGATCAGCCACGGTACACATTTCAGGATTTTGATCCTCCGGATAAAGATCGGAAAAATATTCAGGATTTCCGCAAGTGCCATTGACCAGCATCCGACAAAAATTCCGGAAAAAAGCCCAAACACCGGAACGATCCATTTGCCGCCGGGCATCGTGAGCCCGTATACCCAGAAAATATTTCCAAGGATCCCACCTGCCATAATGCAGTTTTCATACAGCATGACATGCTTCCCGGTATGTGTCCGGTCTGCAAAATCTGACACCACGCCAAGTCCGATAATAAAGGAAAACAGTCCTGCCGCGACTGCAAATCCGGATGCAAGACCAACCACCGCCACCAGAATCTGCCTAATCCACATCGACTTCTTTTTCCTTTCTCGCATAAGCTTCGATCAGAGTTTCCTGAATATCATTTTCATACAAACGCATTTCCACTTCCATCGGAGTCGGATCTGCTGTAAATTTCTTTCTTCCAAAATGATTGAAGAAAATCAGGATCCCGACGATCAGCCCGATGCAGTAAGTCAGCTCTAGCAGGGTAAATCCATTCGACTCTTCTCCGGTAAGAAGCAGATAAATACGGGAAAACATCTTTGTCACCGACACATCATTGTTAAATGCCATAATGGAAAATGCTGCTCCGATAAATGTGATTCCTGCAACTACAACCACTTTTATTCCCTGCCAGATAGCATTTCGTTTTTTCTCCCCTTCATAGGTAACGATCAGATCACTTTCCCCTTCATTCCGGATCTGTAACCCGGGAATTTCCCGGTGGATACATTCTATGATTTTCAGAACAGACACCACATACCTGTGCTGTCCTTTTTCCGGGATTTTCAGGATCCGCAGTGGTTTAATCCTGTTCATGATGGAAGAATTGCTGCATTCCATTGTCAGGATATCTCCCAGTGTCACATTTGGTTCTTTCACCTCTGTATTCTTTTCCCCTTTGATATAAAGTATTTCATTTCCCGAAGACATCTGTATCCGTCCTTTCCTTTACCGGTACCGGCTGCCAGATCAGCGTTCCTTCATTTACCTGGTCTGTCCCCCGGACGTCATTGTAATAGTAGACCACTCCGATCAGAACTGCTGTCAGCAGGGCACAAAGAACACAGCCCCAGATATATTTTTTTCTTCTTTCCAATCACATCCGCCTCCTTTGTGATCTGTTTCAGATAGGAAATAGTATCCCTGTTTTTCCGGAAAACATACATCCTTTTATTCTTTTGCGTGTTCCCGCATGGTTTTCAGGATCTTTTTCTCCATCCGCGATACCTGCACCTGGGAAATCCCAAGCTCTTCGCCGATTTCTGTCTGCGTCTTATCTGCAAAATAGCGCAGATACAGAAGTTTTCTCTCGTCTTTTTTTAATTCTTTTATCAGCTCTGTAAGCAGAAGATGATCCAGGATCTTTTCTTCTGCACCGCCTGTATCTGCAATCTTTTCCAGCAGCATCACTTCATTTCCATCTTTCATTCCGACCGGTCTGTGAAGCGATTCCACTTCTCCTGCTGCCTCCATCGCCATCACAAGCTCCTCTTTTTCCACACCCGTTTCTTCCGCAATTTCTTCCAGAAGCGGTTCTCTGCCAAGCTTTTCCGTGAGTGCCTCCTTTGCCTGATATGCTTTATATGCAATCTCTTTTAAGGAACGGCTGACCTTCAGCATCCCGTCATCACGCAGGAAACGCTTGATTTCTCCTGTGATCATCGGAACTGCATAGGTAGAAAATTTCACATCATAACCCAGATCAAACTTATCGATTGCTTTTAAAAGCCCGATGCTTCCGATCTGAAATAAATCCTCTGCCTCTGTGCCCCGTCCGTAAAACCGTTTCACAACACACCAGATCAGACCGGTGTTTTCCTCCACAAGCTGTGCCCTCGCATTTTCATCCCCTTCGTGAGCCCGTCTGATCAATGCGATTGTGTGGTCCATACAGCTTCCTTCTTTTCCCCTCCTGTCGTTTTCTTCATCCAAACCGTAGTCCCTTTTCCAGGCACAGATTCCACCTGTACTTCATCCATAAATGCCTCCATAAATGCAAATCCCATCCCGGACCGGTCCATATCCGGCCTGGTCGTATAGAGCGGCTCCATCGCCTGATCCACGTTTTCGATACCGACGCCCTGATCCTTCACCGTGACCAGAATGGTCTTCCTATCTTTTTCAATCCCGCACCAGACCGTGATCTTTCCGGATGTCCGTCCCTCATATCCATGGATGATGCTGTTCGTCACTGCCTCGGAAACCGCTGTCTTCACGTCTGCCACTTCCTCCAGAACCGGATCCATCTGTGTCATAAATGCAGCCACTGCCACCCTTGCAAATCCCTCATTCTCCGATCTGCTGTCAAATACTACTTCCATCTCGTTAAAATATTCCATTACATCATTCCCTCCTCATAAATCTGTATGATCTTCGTCACGCCGGACATATTCAGAATCTGCCGCATCCGTTCACTTGTATGTATCGCCCATACTTCCCCGCCAAGAAGAAAGATATGCCGGTACCGTCCCATGATCACTCCAATCCCGGAACTGTCCATAAAATTCGTCCTTCCAAAATCAAAGATCACATATTTGATATGTTGCTCCTCGATCACCTTATCCGCCTCCCGTTTGATCTCCTCCGCATTGTGATGATCCACCTCCGCCGGAAGAAAAATCGTAAGACAATTTTCTTTGATCTGATACTGCATTTTTGATTAAACCCCTTTCTGTCTTTTTTATTTATACAAATACGCCAATAACCTTGATGGATTTATAAAAATTTATAAGAATGAATGTGCCTTGGCACATTCGCGCGCCGAGCGCAGTCGCTTGCGACATTCTTCATCTTCGTGCGAGTGCGCATCTCCGGCACGCAGTGCCTTTTTTTCATAGGAAGTTCCTTCGGAATTTCCCATAAAAAAAGAGAAAGTAACGCCATTTTTCGCTACTTTCTCTTTTGTGCTTTCTATATTTTATGATGTTGGGTCAAAAGGTATTTTGCCCCTTTGATACCAGATTGCTACGTGCTTTGCACTCTCGCAATCCTCATTTTTATTGTCCCTGGGTACCTGTTCCTCCGGAAGTATTCTCCGAAGTTCCATCTGATCCCAGTGCATCCAGTGCGCTCTGTGCCGAATATGCTGCCTGTGTTCCCGGATAATCGGTCGCGGCTTTTTCGTAATTGCTCTTTGCATTGTCCGTATCACCTTTGCCGGCATACGCGTCTCCAAGAAGCTTGTACACACCACCGTCACTATAAGAGTCATCCATCTTCTGGATCTTTTCAAGATCCGAAATGGCATCATCGTAATTCCCACTCTGCACTTCATACTGCGCAGTCGAATACAGGCTCACACATACTCGCGGGAACAAGGAACCTGAGATTGAATCATAGATTTTCTGTCCCTCTTCTCCCAGCGAATCCCTGTTCAGTCCAAGCAGCGTATCTGCCATATCCGCATTGCTCGTTGTTCCACCATAATACTGCTGATATACCTTGATCAGGGCATCATAGCTGTCCTGTGTGGATGCGGCGGTCTGCTTTGCCGATTCTACCTCATCACTACTGTTACGGTATCCTTCCAGTTCATCCTTAAGCGTCTGGATCTGCGTCTTCTGTGAAGCGATCTGCTCGCTTAGTGCAATAACATTCCGGTTTTTTGTAGACGACTTTGTTTGGTTTACCGCCGGAGCGATCAGAAACCACACCACTGCCGCTCCAACCACCATACCGATCAGAATATTGACAACGGTCATCACTGCCGCATTGTCTCGCAGTGTTGCTGCAGGCTGAATGATCGTCTCATTTCCCAGATTGTATGTGACAACCGATTGTCTGCCATGCTTTTCCTCTTTAATCTGTGCAACCTGTCGGTTCCGCTGACGGTTCAGCTCATGCATATACCGAAGCGTAATATCATTCGTCACATCCAGCTTGAGTGCTGTCTTCAGGCTCTGTCTTGCTTTGGAATACTGTCCGGAATGCATATAAAGCAGTGCCAGAAGCTGATATGCCTTCAGGAAAGACGGATGTGCCACAACCACCTTTTTCAGCTGGATGATCGCAAGATCTTCTCCATTCTGTCTGCAGTATCCAAGACACTGGTTGTATTTGTGAACTGCCTGATTCACCTTCTCCAGCTCACTTGGATTATCCTGGACCTTACTGATATAGTAGCTGGCAATATTCTCGGAAACCCTGAAGTTTTTACTGATGATCCACTCTACAAGAGCCTCCGCTACTTCTCCACGTCCATAATAAACAAGTCCGAGAAGATTCCTCGCTGTGATATTTTCTCTGTTAAACTGCAAACTTCTTTTTAACGACACAATTGCCCCGGACAGATCCCGGATCTGCGCTTTCTTCAGTCCATCATTGTACCAGTAGTTCGACTGGTACTCGAGTTTCTGCTTATAGTCCATCAAAATCTCCCCTATTTTTTCTGATCCATCATCTCTCTTAAGATATCTGTCATATCAGACAGATCTTCCTGATATACTGCATTCTCGATATCTTCTACTTCCAGACTTGGTTTGAACTTCTTAAGTTCTTCTTCAAAATTAAGCATCTTGTCCTCCTATCAGTTCTTTTAACTCCCCTACCAGATAGAGCGACCCCAGACAGTAAAGTTTCCCTTCGCTGCCCTTTTCATTCAGTGCACGTGTAAATGCATCAGCAAGCGTGTCCTCCCGATAGACCGGTCTGTCTGTATACTTCCGGAACAGCGCGGCAAGTGTATCTGCCTGCGCTCCCCTTTTATTGTCAACTTTGGCAATGACATAGGCATCTGCTTTCGATTCTCTGCATAGAAGCTCGATCATATGGCTGTAATCCTTATCTGCAACGGCTGAAAAAAGAATTACCAGCGGATGGAGTTCTCCTTCCGCCTCTCTTTGGAGCCGGATACTCTTTGTAAATTCATGGATTGCCGCAAGATTATGCGCCCCGTCAAAGATAACTCCGGGAAGAACTTCTTCCATTCTGCCCTGCCATTTAACAGATGCGACCACCTTCTGCCATTTGCAGATCTCTGCCTTGTCGCCAAATGTATATCTCATCGCCCGGATTGCAAGTGCTGCGTTCATCACCTGATAGATTCCGGTGCTCGCCACCTGCCATACGGTATTATTATCATACTCATCCAAAATAGAAAAAGCAATATGTTTGTCTGTAATTTCTTGAATTTTCAACGCATCTTTTTCCATTTTATACCACGGTGCTTCCAGATTTTCGGCAGTTTCTTCTATAACCCGACTGCTTCTTTCATCAGAGCCGTCAAAAAATACCGGTACGCCTTTTTTAATGATTCCGGCTTTTTCTCCCGCGATCTTTTCAATCGTATCTCCAAGGATCTCTGTGTGATCCAGTCCGATCGATGTGATCACACTCAGGAACGGATGCTCGAATGAATTAGTCGCATCCAGCCTTCCACCAAGTCCTGTCTCCAGTACAATATACTCTGCATCACTTTCTTCAAATGCAAGCATCCCCATTCCATACAGGAATTCAAAATAAGAAGGATGTTCCAGCCCTTCCTTTTCCAGTTCTTCTGCCACCTGCTGTACCTTTGCAAAAATCCGGCAGAAGGTATCATCGTCAATATCTTTTCCATTGATCCGGATCCGCTCGTTGAGCTTCACCAGATGTGGCGATGTAAAAAATCCAACACGCTTTCCCTCAAAAAGAAGAATCGCCTGCATATATGCGCAGACGCTTCCCTTTCCGTTCGTCCCTGCCACGTGAAGAACCTTTCTTCCCTGGCAGGGATTCCCCAATCTTTTCATAAATTCACGGGTATGCAAAAGCGTATGCTTCTTTGTAAATTTTGGTATGTCCTCTATATACCGGACTACTTCTTCATACTTCACAATCTTTCCCGTCTTTCTTAAGCGGAACTCTACTGCTGCCCGCTCTTTTCTTCTTTATTATTCTGATCCTGCTGTTCTTCGGACTGTCCGGCATTTTCTGTCTTCTTCTGATCGGTGTCCGTCTTTGCAGAATTCTTCTGTTCCTTTTCTTTCTTCAGCTGTTCTTTTACTTCATCTGTATATTCCAAGATCTTTCCATCCGTGTAAATATATTCACTTGAAGTCCTGAAGATGGTATTGCTTGATCCGACCTGACTGACCGTAATGATGTCTCCATCCTTCAGCTTACTGTCCGGCAGTTCGATCCTTGTATTATTGAGGAAGGTAGATTCCTGCTTTTCATCATTGATGTAAACCTTGCTCCATTTAGTAAAGTTTGTTCCGTAGAGGCTGTAGGTCTCATCCAGATTTTCTACAAGATCCGTGAGTGTAACCTCCTTGATCCCCATCTGCATATGACCTTCTGTGATCGGCGGCTTACCATTGTATACATACTGGTCTCCATACAGAATATCATACTGTAAAAGCTCCAGATCCTTCAGATAATCCTTTGTCTGGCGTCTCTGCTGGTGATAGTTGAATACCGTACCGGAATGTAATCCCAGGCTGTCCATCACATCCGCCATGATCTGGTAGGACGGAATGTTCCGATCCTCTTTCTGAAGTCCGATATTGTCCCAGATCACATAATTTGTATTGTACAGATAACGGCTCTTCATATCCTTTGCTTCCAGTCCCATTGTCGGCAGATGGTCACCATAGAATACGATCACAGTCGGCTCACCGCGTTCTTCCATCATTTTCACCAGATTACCGGCAAACTGATCCATCTCATATACCTGGTTCACGTAATATTCCCAGGCATTGTTCTTCTCTTCTGTCGGTGCTCCTGTTACGGTGATCTTCGGATTCTCAATCACCTTTTCTGTCGGATAATTTCCATGTCCCTGTACACTGACTGTAAATACAAAATCCTCCTGCTCGGTAGAGTCCAGAGCGTCTTTGATGTGCGTCAGAAGAATATCGTCCTTCGACCATCCATTCTCTGTTGTCTGGAGAATATTCATAAACTCTTTACTTGTAAAGCTGTCAAAACCAATATTGTTAAATACCTTCGCACGGCTGTAGAAATTACCACCGTTATTGTGAAGCGCATGGGTTCCGTAACCGAATGCAGAAAATGCAGTTGCTGCACTTTCACATACCTGATTCTTAAGCTTTGTCTTATAAGGATACTCGCCCGGTCCGAAATAACGCAGGTTCATACCTGTCAGTACTTCAAATTCTGTATTGGCTGTTCCGGCTCCCACCGAAGGAACCTTAAAATATCCGGAAGAATAATTTTCAAACATCTTGCGCAGATTCGGAATCGGATCCTCTGACATCTGCAGATCCTCATATTCAAAAGGATCAAAGAAAGATTCCAGCTGTACAAACAAGACATTCGGTCTCACACCATTGTCTGATGTGCTCTCTGTCATCTCTCCATTATTCGTGATCTTCTCGATCGTATCTTTGTTATAATCATTCGGTTCTGAAATACCTGTATTAAAAAGGCTGGCTGAAAAACAGTACGGAAGTCCGTAATCCTGATAAGCAAATGCAATGTTTCCAAAGTAAGTAGAAATAATCCTCTTATCTACAGCAACATTTGTCAGTACAGAATATCCAAAAAATGCTGCAACAACAATAATCAGCATCGGGATCCTGTGCATCTTTCCTTCATACTGTCCGGCACGTCTCCACATGGCAACCAGCCAGATGAGCAGTGCCGGGACACCAATTCCCATCATCACAAGCTCTGCCACCGAGAAATAATTTGTAAACAGTGACAGTCCTTCTGTAAATGTCTTTAGATCCTGTGCATTAAACGGCGTAACACGCTTTGCCAGCATCACTCCGTTGACAACACCCAGAAAGAGCCACAATGCACTGATGATCAGTCGTGTAAACACCCGGCGCCGCACCAGATAAGCGATTAAAAGTGTAACGAAAATCATTCCGGCATTGTACAAAAATACCAGCGGTGTTCCTGTCATATACTGCCAAGCTGCAATTGCTGAATGTCTGGACAGTGCTTCAATGATAAAGTTAATGATACAAGCCCACAGTGCCTGAAGCGGCAAAGAGAACCGGTTCATTATCTTATAGTACGGTGCCATCTTTTTTGCGAATTTGCTGTTACGCCGCTTTTCAAGAATCTGCTGTCTTCGCTCATGCTGCTTTTTTAAATGCGCCTTTATATCTCCTGGCTTCATATTCTTCAGCTTCTGCCATTTTCCTTTCAGATCCGGTTTTTTCCACTGAATCTTTTTAAAATGAATTCCCTTCATCGTCTTTTAACCCCTTACGTGTTTCTGTACCGGCAGGTGCAGTTTATGCTGCATCTGCCGGTATATCTGGCTAAAAAAGAATATGCCTTAGTACTTTCCTGCAGTGATTATCTTCCTGCCTTTAAAGCCTCCAGACGTTCTTTCACCTGTTCCATCATTTGTGTATACTTTTCAAGCTTTGCTTTTTCTTCATCAACCTTTGCCTGTGGTGCTTTGCTGACGAATTTTTCATTTGAAAGCATTCCCTTTGCACGGTTGATTTCTTTTGTAAGCTTTTCTTCTTCTTTTGTCAGACGCTCGATTTCCTGTTCGAAGTCGATCAGCTCTTCCAGTGGTACATATACAGAAGCATCCGGTACTACGATTGATACGGCATCATCCGCAATACCTGCCTTATCAGCCTGGATAGCAAGTTCAGAAGCACTCATAAGCGGGCATGCGCATGTTGTCAGCTCTTCGAATCCTTCACAAAGCTTCTCATCTTCGCATACTACATAAACCTTTGCTTTACGGCTCGGCGGTACATTCATTTCTGCCCGCGCATTTCTGACACCGCGGATAACTTCTTTCATATGATCTGTTATATTTTCAGCGTCTGCATAGCACCAGTCTTCGGTAAACTGCGGCCAGTCTGACATCATCAGAGATTTTTCCTCCGGTACCAGTGCGCTGTAGATTTCTTCTGTTACAAATGGCATAAATGGATGTAACATCTTCAGTGCATTACCAAGAACCGTCTTCAGTGTCCAAAGTGCTGCATTGGCGCTCTTATAATTTTCATCTGAATGGTAGATCCTGTATTTTACAAGCTCGATGTACCAGTCACAGAATTCATCCCAGATAAAGTCATATACTTTCTGTACTGCAATACCCAGTTCAAATTTGTCCATGTTCTCAGTTACATCTTTTGCAAGTGTATTGACCTTTGATAAGATCCATTTATCTGTAACTTCCAGATCGGCTTCGTCCGGTTTGGAAATCACTTTGTCTTCCATATTCATCATGATAAATCTGGAAGCATTCCATACTTTATTGGCAAAGTTACGGCTGGATTCTACACGTTCGTTGTAGAAACGCATATCATTTCCAGGTGCATTTCCTGTGATCAGAGTCAGACGGAGTGCATCTGCACCGTACTCATCAATGACCTCCAGCGGATCGATACCATTTCCAAGAGATTTACTCATCTTACGGCCCTGGGAATCCCTTACCAGTCCATGGATCAGAACGGTATGGAACGGTGCTTTTCCAGTATGTGCATATCCGGAGAATACCATACGGATTACCCAGAAGAAAATAATGTCATATCCGGTTACCAGTACATCTGTCGGATAGAAATACTTGAGGTCTTCTGTCTCTTCCGGCCATCCAAGTGTTGAGAACGGCCACAGTGCTGAACTGAACCAGGTATCCAGTGTATCTTCATCCTGTGTCAGATGTGTGCAGCCGCAGTGCGGGCATTTTTCCGGCATCTCACGTGCAACAACCACTTCTCCACATTCATCACAATAGTAAGCCGGGATTCTGTGTCCCCACCAGATCTGACGTGAAATACACCAGTCACGGATATTTTCCAGCCAGTTCAGGTAGATCTTACCGAAACGTTCCGGTACGAATTTTAATTCGCCGGTCTTGATCGCATTGATCGCCGGTTTGGCAAGCTCATCCATCTTAACAAACCACTGTGGTTTGATCATCGGTTCAACGGTTGTCTTACATCTGTCATGTGTTCCAACGTTGTGTACATGTTCTTCGATGCTTACAAGGTATCCTTCTTTTTCCAGATCTTCTACGATTGCTTTTCTTGCTTCGTAGCGGTCCATTCCGGAATATCTTCCGTATCCTTCTACGATGGTAGCATCATCATTCAGGATGTTGATTTCCGGAAGATCATGTCTCTTTCCTACTTCAAAGTCATTCGGGTCATGTGCCGGTGTGATCTTAACCGCACCTGTTCCGAATTCTTTATCAACGTAAGCGTCTGCCACGATCGGGATCTCTCTTCCAACTAACGGAAGGATGACATTCTTTCCTACGATATCTTTGTACCTGTCATCGTCCGGGTGTACGGCGATCGCTGTATCTCCAAGCAGAGTTTCCGGACGTGTAGTCGCGATCTCAAGGAAACGGTCTGTTCCTACGATCGGGTACTTGATGTGCCAGAAATGTCCTGCCTGTTCCTCGTGCTCAACTTCTGCGTCAGAAAGGGAAGTCTTACATACCGGACACCAGTTGATGATTCTGGAACCTTTGTAGATAAATCCTTTTTCGTGAAGACGAATGAATACTTCTTTGACCGCATTCGAGCATCCTTCATCCATGGTGAAACGTTCTCTGTCCCAGTCACAGGATACACCAAGCTTTTTCAGCTGACCTTCGATAGTTCCTGCGTACTCTTCTTTCCACTGCCAGGTTCTCTTAAGGAATCCTTCTCTTCCGAGTTCTTTCTTATCAATTCCTTCTGCCTTTAACTGGTTTGTAACCTTTACTTCTGTTGAAATTGCAGCGTGGTCTGTTCCCGGGATCCACAGTGCATTATATCCCTGCATTCTCTTGTAACGGATCAGGATATCCTGAAGTGTATTATCAAGAGCATGTCCCATATGCAGCTTACCGGTGATATTCGGTGGCGGCATTACCGTTGTAAATGGTTTCTTACTTCTGTCAACTTCAGCGTGAAAATACTTTTCTTCACACCATTTTTCATAAAGTTTCGCTTCAATCTCTTTCGGATTGTAGGTCTTTTCAAGATTCTTACTCATTGTTTCCTCCTCTTATAAGTACACCGCGCACTTTGCTTTCTTCTATATAATAGAACATTGTAAATGAATAAAAAACACCCTTTACAAAACGTAAAGGGCGTGTATAAACGCGGTACCACCTTTGTTCCACGAAATAGATTCATCTCGTATCTCTCACAGTTCTATAACGGAAACCACCCCGTGACATCCTACTCGCCCTTTTCAGATATCCGGCTCAAAAGCTACCTTCCGCAGTCGCTTCCCGCAAACCGTCTCTCAGCCCCTGAACGGTTCTCTCTTCTTCGGACTAACCTGCATACTCCTCTTTCTCATTGCCTTTCCCATAACTATTGATAATCATAGTATTCAAAGTTCGATTTGTCAAGAAGTTCATGAAATCTTTAGAACTTCTTAAAGATTCCCACACGGCAAATCAAAAATACGCCTGCTGTGTTCCGATACCCGCATCCAGCATCTGCCTTCTCCGGCACAAAGGGCGGAACCTCTCCACCTCTGAAAGATCCCGCCCTGAAATTCTATGCCTCGTCAATCGCCTTTCCGATATCGTGGCGCATATATTTGTTATCGAATTTAACCCATTCGGTTGCTTTGTAAGCATTGGCACGTGCTTCTTTGAGCGTTGCTCCTTTGGCTGTCACACCGAGGACACGTCCTCCGTTGGTTACGATCTGGTCTCCGTCGAATTTGGTTCCGGCATGGAAGCAGTAGTAACCTTCATGCTTCTTGAACTCGTCAAGGCCTGTGATCGGAAGTCCTTTTTCATAAGCGACCGGATAACCGTCAGATGCAAGTACCACACAGACTGCTGCATTGTCTTCAAACTGAAGATCTACCTGCTCCAGTGTTCCGTCGATGCAGGCTTCGATCACATCAATCAGATCATTCTTCATACGCGGAAGAACAACCTGTGCCTCAGGATCTCCGAATCTGGCATTGTATTCCAGAACCTTCGGTCCGTCTTCGGTAAGCATCAGTCCGAAGAAGATGATCCCCTTGAACTCTCTTCCCTCTGCTGCCATTGCATCTACCGTCTTCTGGTACACATATTTCCGGCAGAATTCGTCAACTTCTTCTGTATAGAAAGGACTCGGTGAGAAGGTTCCCATACCACCGGTATTCAGTCCCTGGTCTCCGTCTTTGGCTCTCTTGTGATCCTGCGCGCTTGTCATAGTCTTGATTGTCTTTCCGTCTACAAATGAAAGAACAGAAACCTCACGTCCTGTCATGAATTCTTCTACAACCATGGTATTACCGGATGCACCGAATTTCTTGTCCAGCATGATCTCTTTCACGCCGTCTTTTGCTTCTTCCAGCGTATTGCAGATCAGTACACCTTTTCCAAGTGCCAGACCATCTGCCTTCAGAACGATCGGGAATTTGGCTGTCTCCAGATAAGCCAGCGCTTCGTCTGCATTGTCAAAGTTCTCATATGCTGCGGTCGGGATGTCATATTTTTTCATCAGATCTTTTGAAAACGCCTTGCTTCCCTCCAGGATTGCTGCATTTTTTCTTGGTCCGAATGCGCGGATCCCGGCTTTTTCAAATTCATCTACAAGACCGCCAACCAACGGATCATCCATTCCTACGATTGCCAGATCGATCTCTTTTTCTTTTGCAAATGTAACCAGCTTGTCAAATTCCATCGCACCAATCGGCACACATTCTGCAAGCTCTGCAATCCCGGCATTTCCCGGTGCACAGTACATCTTCTCTACCTTGCTGCTCTTTGCTACACAATATGCGATTGCATGTTCTCTTCCGCCGCCGCCTACGATCAATACTTTCATTGGTGCTCCTCCTTCTCTAACGGGCAACTGATACCCTGCCATCTTTTACGGTTACTTTTCCATTTGCGATCAGGTCGATCGCATGTGGAAGGATCTTCCACTCCGCCTGCTCCATCACACGTCTCTGCAGAACCTCCGGTGTATCGCCTTCTTCTACTTCAACAGCCTTCTGGAGAATGATCGGACCGGTATCCGTTCCTTCGTCTACAAAATGTACGGTTGCTCCAACCACCTTCACCCCTCTGGCGAGTGCCGCCTCATGAACCTTCAGTCCATAGTATCCTGTTCCGCAGAATGACGGGATCAGAGATGGATGGATATTGATGATCTTATTCCGGTATCTGCTGATCATTTCTTCCGGGATCACAACCAGAAATCCCGCCAGAACGATCAGATCCGGTTTCAGTTCGTCTACTTTTTCAAGAAAGACTTTATTAAACTCTTCTCTTGTCTCAAAATCCTTCGGTGAAACGCACTGTGCCGGGATCTGATGATTCCCGGCTCTTTCCAGCGCATATGCGTTCTTATTATTGCTGATGACACCGACCAGCTTAGTGTTTGTGATCGTGCCATTTTCTACTGCATCAATGATTGCCTGCAGATTGGTTCCGCCTCCGGATACAAGTACAGCAACTCTTAGCATAAAGTAACTCCTTTTTCTCCTGCTTCTACATAACCAACCACAAATGCTTCATCTCCGGCTTCTTTCATTGCCTTAATTGTAGCATCTACATCCTTTTCATCGACAGCGACAACCATACCGATACCCATATTGAAGGTATTGTACATCATCTCTTCTGCAATGTTACCGGTCTTTGCGATCAGGTTGAAGATTGCAGGGATTTCATAGCTGTCCTTCTTTACCACTGCACGGATTCCTTCCGGAAGCATTCTCGGAATATTTTCATAGAATCCACCGCCTGTGATATGGCTGCATCCTTTGACTCTCACACCGGCTTCTTTTACGTTCTTCAGTGCTTTTACATAAATTCTGGTCGGAGCAAGAAGTGCTTCGCCAAGTGTTTTTCCTAATTCATCATAGTATGTGTTTAAGGATTCTTCTGTAATGTCGAATACCTTACGAACCAGTGAAAATCCATTGCTGTGAACCCCTGTAGACGGCATTGCAACAAGTACATCACCTGGCTTAATATCAGAACCGTCGATAATGTCTTTCTTATCTACAACTCCGACTGCAAAACCTGCAAGGTCGTAATCATTCTCCGGCATCAGTCCCGGATGCTCTGCTGTCTCTCCACCTACAAGTGCACATCCTGACTGCTTGCAGCCCTCTGCCACACCGCTTACGATGGTAGCGATCTTTTCCGGGTAATTCTTGCCACAGGCAATATAATCCAGGAAGAATAACGGTTCTCCACCGGAGCATGCGATATCATTCACACACATGGCAACGGCATCAATACCGATCGTATCATGCTTGTCCATTACAAATGCAAGCTTCACCTTTGTTCCGCATCCATCTGTTCCGGAAAGAAGTACTGGTTCTTCCATATTCTTGATTCCGCTTAGATCAAATGCACCTGCAAAACCGCCAAGTCCGCCTAACACTTCCGGTCTCATGGTTTCTTTTACATGCTTTTTCATAAGTTCTACTGATTTATATCCTGCCTCGATATCTACGCCGGCTGTCTTATAATCCAACATTTTCTATATCCTCCTGGTATTTTCACTGACATCTGTATGCCTACATCTGCTTGATATATTCTTTGTGTCCGATTTTTTCAAGCTTTTCTGCTTTTTTCTGGACGGTTTCTTTCATTTCTGCAGTATAATCCTTCAGTTTCTGAAGAAGCTCAGGATCTGAGGTTGCAAGAATCTTTGCAGCCAGAATTGCTGCGTTTGCTCCGCCGTCGATCGCAACTGTGGCAACCGGGATTCCAGGCGGCATCTGAACGATTGAATAGAGTGCGTCGACACCCTCCAGATTCTTCCCTGACATTGGGATTCCGATAACCGGCATCGGGAAGATTGCTGCACACATTCCAGGAAGATGTGCTGCCATACCTGCACCTGCAATAATTACTTTGAAGTCTTTTGCTTCTGCAGACTTCGCATATTCATAGAATACGTCAGGCTCACGGTGTGCCGAGATGATCGTCATCTCATAATCGATTCCAAACTTTTCCAGCATGTCAGCAGCTTTTCCCATTACTTTCATATCTGAGTCGCTGCCCATTACGATTCCTACTTTTGGCATAATGATCTCCTTTTCTTTTATCTATAAGTATTTTAATAAATAGCTAACCACTTATAAGTTATTTTACTAAGTCTGTTGCGGTATGTCAACCGTTACTTATCTGACCATTATTTATTTTTACTTATTGGTATTATTGAAAATCCATAACTAATACTAATTCAGAGGTTCATTGAGGATCTCTGTTCCCGGAAGAACAAACCGTCCATCACGGATAATTTCTGTCTCTGTTCCGTCTTTTGCCACCACAACAATGCTTCCCAGCTCATCATAAGGGATGGTGATATCGGTATGGCACTGGAAATATGCTTTCGACGGATCCTCTTTTCTCAAGATCGATATGCTGTTGTCTCTTGCAATGATCTCTTTTCCATCCGGATTGTAAACCTTTACATCCTCTGCCCAGTTGTAGCAGGTATCCCCTACTGCAAAATGCGGCCCCGTCTTTTCGGCGATCAGGATCGTATATTTGTCTGCAATATCATATTTCTTCGCAACCGCATAAGCTGTGGTATTGGTTCCGATCGCAAACTCGCCGATCGGAAGTGTCTGGTGATTGTGCAGAATATTATCGAAAATATATTTTTTATTTTCTTCTTCTGAATCAAAATTGGTGCAGGTATACTCTGTGATCTTTCCTTCTTTAAAACTGATCTTCAGATTGTAATACGGAAGTCCATGAAGGAATACCTTACTCACAAAAAGGGTGCCTTCTGTTCCTTCCAGTACCGGAGAAGTGAACACCTCACCTACCGGGATATTGACATCGGCAACACAGTTTTCAAAGATCGTCTCTTTTGCCGGATCAGCAAGCGGATGAAGCATCACTTTCAGATCCGTCTGGTTTTCGCCTGAGCCTGTTACTTTTACATACTCCCCTTTATCCAGTGCATCGATCATAGTCTGCTGCACCTTCTGGTAAAGCTTGTAATCCAGTGTATTGATCTTGATGGTTTCGTCAAAAATCTCATGATACTGCTCTCCGATTTCCGGAACCGGCCAGGAAATGATCGTAAAGCTTCTCTCATCTCCCGGAAGATATTCATTGGTCAGACGTCCGGCTCTTCCATTCATCGCAACCAGAAGTTCTTCCTGTTTTTCACTTAACTTAACTGCCTCCGGTTTTGCCTGTGGAACAAAGGTCTTTTCCCCGAAAATATCAATGACCGCCGGTCCTGCATAACCTGCTGCAATCTCTTTATTCTGCTCATAAGTGGTGCGCATGACTTCCAGCTTGCGCTCTACATATTGCTTGTCCATCACAAGCCCGATATCATCCCGGTGATCATAGATGTACTGCCTGTTACCGGAAATATTGAAGAATCCGATCTGGCTGTTGCGCCCTCTTGTGATCACGCTGTGGCTGGTACGAAAAATCGTTGGCTTTAATCCCATTTTTTCAAAATTCTCAATGGCTTTCTTTACGATCCGTTCGAATCCCATTGCATAGTAAATATTGACCACAGATTTTTTTGACAGATCTTTTCCGGTATTTACAAAGCCGATCCGGTATCCTTCACTGAAGGTATCTGCCATCTTATCAATCTTCTCCTGTGGAAGGGAATTTAAATAAGCTGCTGTGCCTCTTTCATTTTCTCCCACGTATTCTCCCATACGGTAGAGGTAACGCAGATCGGAAAGATCTTCATTCATGATCATATTCACAATAAAGCATCCACTTTCCGGATCGATCTGGTCTTTGATGCGGTCTGCTGCAAAGACATCACAGTAATCACTTGCATACCAGTAAAAGATTTCCTTCAGGCTTTCCGGCTGCGGCTGCTTTTCTTCTTCAAATTTGTTGTAGATTTCAATAAAAAGCTCTGCTCCTATCACAACATACTCCATACGCTGTTCCTGAACATAAGAAATGCTTCCGCGGATCTCGGTGTAAACCGCAGATAAAAAGCTTCCAAGCTCTTCTCCCAGCACCGAAACCGCATAAGCCGGATTTGCATAAGATTTCTCATAGTTTGCTTCAAGTTCGTCTGCATAAAGATCCTTCATCTCTTCCTGCAGTTCTTCTTCTGACATCTCTTTCTGCTTTCCGCTCTCCACATTCTGTTTCAGCTCATCAAGCTTTAAAATAAACCGAGCCACATGCTGGAAATACTCCCGATATGGCTCTGCTACTGTTTTTTCTTCTATTATTGCTTTCATTCTGTCAATTGCCAGATTATATCTTTCTTCCATTTATACACATCCTCTTATAAATACTAAGATCAGGGCAAGTAAAACAAGTCCGTTTACAACGATTCCGATCTTGCAGGTCAGATAATTTTTATCTCTTTCTTTAAATCCTTTTACACCCGTTACAATACCGATGCAGGCAAGAATCATATCGAAAACTCCAAAGCTTCCTACCATCGCTGCTGATTTCCCTTTATTCATAAATGCCATTACAATCAATCCCGCTATCACTGCCGTAACAAGTACTGCCATCACACAGGACCAGATTCCCTTGCGGGAATGCTTTCTTTTTATCTGACCATACTTCCGGTTTCTTTTATTTCTGTCTCTTTCACGTGCTCTTTTTTTATCTCTCCTGCTTCGCATCGTGCCATCTCCTTATCATATTACAAATCGCGAAGACGATATACCCGATCACACCGCCAAGGGTATTGAGCAGCATATCATCCACATCAAAACTCCCCACTCTTGTTACCAGCTGAAAGCACTCCACAAAGAAGCTCACTCCAAAACTGTAGAAAAGGGTAAGAAAAAAGCTGCGATACCGGCTTGCCATCGGCATAAAAAATCCAAATGGCACGAAAATCAGGACATTTCCGAACAGATTTGCATAAGCTACCCATCCCAAAACATCTCGATACAGCCAAAATCTTTTTATTTCACAGAAAAGAACCAGGTTATAATGATATTCCCCGGTTCCTTCCCGTCCATACCAGTCAGAAAAAATCAGAAAGTAAAATAAAAATCCAATATACAGGACAAATAAAATCTTTCCAAGAACCCGAAGTCTTTTTCTGTTCTTTGCTTTCAACTTAAAGCGCCCTTCCTAAAATGTCAGTCCCTTTTTCGCACCAAGCAGCTTTCCACCGCTGACAAGCAGAATGATCCCGGTTGTCACACCAATAACGATAGAAATAATTCCGATCGCGATATTTGCACCGCCGGCAAGTCCCATCACTTTATATGTCTTTTCTGTCACTGTAACTCCTCCTTATTTTGCGCCATACTGTTCATAGTATGCGTCGATTGCAGCCTTGATCTTGTCATCGATAACAATTTCACCATTGCATGGTTTGTTGTACAGATGCTCTACTACATCCTTCATGGTTACGATTGCATTAGTTTCAAATCCGTAAAGGTCCTTTACTTCATCGAGTGCGCATTTCACGCCGCCTTTTCCAACTTCCATACGGTCAAGGGATACCATCAGTCCAACAATTGTTACATCAGCGGCTCCTCTTACCTTCGGTACAGTCTCTTCCATGGATTTGCCGGATGTGGTGACATCTTCGATCATAACCACGCGGTCTCCGTCCTGAAGCTTGCTTCCGAGGAAGCTTCCCTTATCTGCTCCGTGATCTTTTTCTTCTTTACGGTCTGAGCAGTAACGGATCTCTTTTCCGTATAATTCACTGTAAGCGATCGCAGTTACAACTCCAAGCGGGATTCCCTTGTAAGCAGGTCCGAATAATACATCAAAATCATCCCCGTATTTGTCATGGATTGCTTTTGCGTAGTATTCACCGAGTCTCTTGAGCTGTGAACCGGTCACATAAGCACCTGCGTTCATGAAGAACGGTGACTTTCTTCCGCTTTTCAGTGTAAATTCTCCAAATTTAAGAACGTGGCTTTCTACCATAAAATCAATAAATTCCTGTTTGTAACTTTCCATTTTATTTATCCTCCATCTCTTATCTGTTCTTTATTTTACAATTCCAACCATATCTTTCACAGACTCAAAGCCATTCTTCTTCATGTAGGCTTCAATTCCATCGATCACTTCCATCGTCACTGCCGGATTGTGGAAGTTGGCTGTTCCTACGGATACGGCACTTGCTCCTGCAAGAAGGAACTCAATCGCATCTTCTGCACAGGAAATACCGCCCATTCCGATGATCGGGATGTTCACTGCCTGTGCTACCTGATATACCATGCGTACAGCGATCGGTTTGACGATCGGTCCGGATACGCCTCCGGTCTTATTTGCCACCGCAAATGTCTTACGATTGATATCAATCTTCATACCGGTCAGCGTATTGATCAGGGAAACTGCGTCTGCTCCACCTGCTTCTGCCGCTTTTGCTATCTCGGTGATATCCGTTACATTCGGTGTCAGCTTCATGATGATCGGCTGCTTTGCGATCTTCTTGATCTGTCCGGTCAGCTCCTCTACATGCTTTGCATCCTGTCCGAAAGCGAGGAATCCTGCATTAACATTCGGGCAGGAAATGTTGATTTCCATCATATCGATCGGTTCATCCGCAAGGCGTTCTACCACTTCAAGATACTCTTCCGGTGCATGTCCGCAGACATTCACAATGATCTTGGTATCGTAATTTTTCAGATACGGAATGTCTCTTTTACAGAACAGCTCGATTCCCGGGTTCTGAAGTCCGATGGCATTCATCATTCCACCATAGACTTCGGCTACACGCGGAGTCGGATTGCCCGGCCACGGTACATTTGCCACACCTTTTGTCGTCACTGCTCCAAGCTTGTTCAGATCTACAAATTCAGAAAACTCTTCTCCTGATCCGAAGGTTCCTGATGCCACTGTTACCGGATTCTTCCATTCTACTCCGGCAATATTTACACGCATATCCATTAGATTTCCACCTCCGTAGAAAGAAATACCGGTCCGTCTTTACAGATACGTTTGTTGTGCACATTGCTGTGCGCATCCTTTTCTTTTGACTTGCATACGCACGCAAGACAGGCACCGATTCCACATGCCATTCTCTCTTCCAGAGAAATGTAGCATTCGATTCCATTTGCTTCTGCATACTGTTTGATTGCGCGGAGCATCGGAGTTGGTCCGCAGGCATAGATCATATCTGCTTCCAGTGCATTCTCACGGATCGCATCCATGACATTTCCCTTTGTTCCGACACTGCCATCTTCGGTTGAGATATAAAGCTCTCCTGCCTGTTCAAATTCTTCTTTCAGGAAGGTATGTGCATCACGGTATCCAACCACGATCTGCTTTTTCTCACATTCCATCTGCTTTGCAAGCTCCAGGATCGGCGGCACACCGATTCCTCCTCCCATCAGAAATACCTTCTTTCCTTCGGCCTTCTCAAATGGGAATCCATTACCAAGTGGTCCGATCACCGGAATTGTATCTCCTGCCTTCATCTGTGAAAATTCTTCTGTTCCGGTTTTTTCCCCTGTTACACGGTAAACCACACGAAGTTTTCCACCTTCTTTATCGATCTCGCAAATACTGATCGGGCGTGGAAGAAGCTTGCTGCCATCATTGGTATACATGGAAATAAACTGCCCCGGTCTTGCACTCCCTGCTGCTTCTGTCTGGATCCACATACTGAAGATTCCATCTGCAAGCTGTTCCTGCGATACAACCTTTGCCTGTTCTTTTTTCTTTGTAGTCATCTTCTATTCTCCTATAATCCGGATTTGCCGGTATGTCAGAAGCTTCTGTCACACCGGCTCATTCTTTTCTCTTATCTGTTCTCAAGCGCGCCTTTGATATCTGCTACCATGGCTTCTACTGCTGCACGGGATGCATCTCCAAAGTTCTCTGCACCATATTTTGCATAAGCTTCCTGCTTATATGCTGCAATAATTCCTCTGGATGAATTTACGATTGCTCCAAGTCCGTCTTCATTGAAGAAATGAACCAGATCTTTTCCTTTTCCACCTTGTGCACCGTATCCCGGAACCAGAATGTAAGATTTCGGCATTACTTTACGAAGGACTTTTCCCATCTCCGGATAAGTAGCGCCTACAACAGCTCCGATGTAGCTGTAATCATCACCCATGCAGTCTGCTCCCCACTCGGCAACCTTTTCTCCGACCAGTTCGTAAAGCGGACGTCCGTCGATCAGCCGATCCTGGAATTCTCCACTGGATGGGTTGGATGTCTTAACAAGGATAAAGAGACCTTTTTTCTCTTCTTTACATACTTCGATAAATGGCTTAACTCCGTCAGATCCAAGGTACGGATTCACAGTAGCGAAATCTTCATCGAACGGTACATAGGATTTGCTTCCTACCTGAACTCTTCCAAGATGTCCAACAGCATATGCTGCTGAAGTAGAACCGATATCGCCTCTCTTGATATCTCCGATGACAACAAGTCCCTTTTCTTTACAGTAGTCTACCGTCTTCTTGAATGCCTGAAGTCCCGGGATTCCGAACTGTTCGTACATAGCGATCTGCGGTTTAACTGCCGGAATCAGATCATAAGTCTTATCCACGATCTCTTTATTGAACTGCCAGATAGCTTCTGCTGCTCCTTCCAGAGTCTCACCATACTCTGCAAATGCCTTTTTCTGTACCTGCTCTGGTACATAGGAAAGCATCGGATCCAGTCCGACAACGATAGGTGCTCCTGTTTTTTTAATGTTAGCGACTAATTTGTTAATCATCTTATTCCCTCCAGTTTTCTATTTATATTTTTACTGTAACAGAAAATATTATCTTTTTGTTACCTGAAAAAAAATATTCTTTACTTATGATATCATATTAAAAACTAAAAGGGAATGCCGTTTTCGGCATTCCCTCCGGATTTCTGTTATTGATTGATTTTATTTCTTACCTGTTCCAATGCTGCATCAAGCTGATTATCTGCATCCGGATTATTCTCATCCTGCTGATATTCAACTTCTACATCCGGTGTAATTCCTTTTTTGTGAATATTTCTTCCATTCGGAGTATAGTACTCAGCCATTGTCAGTTTCACACAGGTTCCGTCTCCAAGATCAAAGATCTGCTGAACGATTCCTTTTCCGTAAGTTGTTGTTCCCACGATCGGTCCAAGTCCGTAGTCCTGGATCGCTCCGGCAAAAATCTCGGAAGCACTTGCACTGTTGCCGTCAACAACAACCGCCATCGGCTTCGTAAACTGGTGTTCATCATCCGATGAGATCACCTCTTCGTGACCACTCTTGTCTTTTGTTGACACGATCGTACCTTTTGGCAACAGCAGATCCAGCATCTGTGTGACTGTCGCAAGATTGCCTCCCGGATTCGCCCGAAGATCAACCACAAGTCCTTTCATCCCCTGATCCTCCAGACTGTCAAGTGCACTCTTGAACTGGTCGTAGGTCACACTGTCAAATTCCGTAACCCGGATATAACCGATCTGGTCATCCTTCATTTCAGACTTGACTGTCTCCACCTGGATTTTTCTCCGGGTAACTGTCATCGTCACTTCCTTCGCATCATCCCCACGCAGGACTGTGATATCAACAGTCGTATTCTCTACACCGCGGATCAGCTGTACAACATCGGAAAGATCCGTTCCACTTACATCCTTATCTCCGACCTTATACAGAATATCATTCGCCTGGATACCTGCTTCATTCGCCGGGCTGTTCTCATAAACCTGAACTGCAGTGATCACCTTAGTTTCCTGATTCTGCGAAAAAACAACTCCGATTCCCGAATACTCTCCCGAAGTTGATTCCTGCAGGGATTTGGTCTGTTCTTCATCATAATATACAGAATACGGATCCCCCAGTGCATTAATGTATCCACTGTAAAGTCCGTTCTCCAGATCTTCTTCTTTCAAATCATCTGTATAAAGATAATTTTCATCAATCAGCTTTTTCAGTTTATTCAGTTTTTTCTCTTCCTGCGCATTTACGACCTTTTCCTGACTGGTCCCAAGGTCTACACCTGCGACATTCATAATTCCAAGTGCCGCAGCACCTACCATAAACATGGCGAGGGCGCCTGCAAGCGCCCCCTTCCAAAAATTCTTTTTATTATTTTCCATCATTTACTCTTTCATACCTGTTATGTATTATCTTACAGATAGTTCAGTGGATTGACCGGTACACCACCTACATGAACTTCAAAGTGAAGATGTGGTCCTGTGGAAATTCCGGTCGTACCGACATTTCCGATCACCTGACCTCTTGCCACCGTCTGTCCCACGGTAACGCTCATCGAACTCAGATGCTGATACCATGTCTGCATTCCATTACCGTGATTGATTACGATGTAATTTCCACGTGCACTGTTGTACTGTGCGGTAATAACGGTTCCGGAATCAGCCGCATAAACTGCTGCTCCGTATCCTGCACCATAATCGATTCCGTCATGACCGGTTGTTGCACCTGCAGTCGGTGCCACACGTCCGCCAAAGCCACTGGTAATCGCTGCCCCCGGCACCGGATGTGTAAGTGATCCGGTTCCCGTTGCACTTGCATTGCTGCTTGTATTGCCTGAACTGCTTGTTCCTGACGAAGCTGATGCCTGAGCTGCCGCCGCTGCCTGTGCAGCCTGAGCGGCTGCCGTTGCTTCTGCTTCTTTTCTGCGGGCTTCTGCCGCCTCTGCTTCTGCAATCAGCTGCTTCAGTTTGTCAGCATTACTGCTGATCTCAGATGTCAGGTTATCGATCTGAATGTTCTTATCTGCAAGAAGCTTTTCTACATTTGCCTGTTCTCCCGCAAGTTCATCCTGCAGGTTTTCCAGCTCTGCATACTCTTTTTTAAGTGCATTTTCTCTGTTCTCGACATCTTTTCTTGTATCTTCGTATTCTACAAGAAGTTCACGGTCGCATTTGGAAATCTTGTTGATGTATTCTGCTTTGTTCAGCAGATCTGCAATACTGTTAGCTTCCATCAGGATCTCCAGGAATTCATTGCTCCCGTTCTCATACATATACTTGATACGCAGCTTCATCGTCTGGTACTGGTCATCTTCGTTGGCTTTCGCAGTTACCAGCTCTGTCTCTGCATCATTGATCTCAGTCTCTTTTGCAGTCAGATCTGACTGTGTCTTCTCCATCTTTGATACAATGGAATCCAGTTCCGAAGAAAGTTCCGACTTCTCCGCCTCAGCCGTATTCTTCTGCTGTTCCAGCTCCTGCTGCTTCTTTTTCGCATCCGAAATATCATCAGCCTGTGCCGGAATTACCATACCGAAGCAAAGCGTAAACGCCAGTAACGCCCCAAGTATCTTTTTCCCTCTTATCATATTCGTCTCCCTTAAATATTATGCGACTAGACTCTTAAGTGCTTTCTAATCGTAAAGAAACTTCCTACAAAACCAATTCCGATTCCCAGTAAAAGTCCGACCGGAAGCAGTGTCTTGTATACCTGTCCCACCGGAAGGAAATCCAGAATATTATTCAGCAGACTGAATTTTGTAAGAATATAAGTAATTGCTTTGTTATAAAGTATATAAAGGATACCAAGCGGAATCGCCGCACCGACAAGACCGATCAGGATACCTTCAATGATGAACGGTGCCCGTACAAAACCATCCTTCGCACCGATATATTTCATGATTGCAATCTCTTCCCTTCGGACAGTAATACCCATTGTGACCGTATTGCTGATCAGGAAAATAGATACTGCCAGAAGAATCGCGATGATAACAGCCGATACATACCATACCAGCTTGTTCACGCTGTTCAGTGTATTTGCTACGGTATCTGATTTGTTAACCTTGCGAACCCCGTCAAGGCTTTCCGCAAAGGAAACCAGCTTCTTCTGTGAAGCCACATCTGTCATATATACTTCATAGTTGTCAGATCCTGCCAGAGGATTATCATTTTTAAATCCTTCTGCAAGGTCACTTGATTCGCCAAAATACTGATCCTTAAATGTCTCCCACGCTTCGTCTGCAGACACATACTTGATCTCTTTTACACCATCCTGCTTTTTAAGCTGTGTACCAATATTATCAATCTGCTCCTGCGTTGCATCATCATTGAAAAATACAGTGATCGCCACGCCTTCTTCTGCTTTGTGTACAATATACTGGAAGTTCATAATAATTGAGAAAAACAGTCCGAACACAAAGATACATGCAGCCATAGTTGCAACAGATGCCAGTGAAAACATCTTATTTCTTCCAATATTCTTAACTCCCTGTTTCACGGAGTATCCAACTGTACTAATCCTCATGCTTATACCCACCTTCTTGTTCGTCGCTGACAATGACACCCTTCTTCATCGTAATAACGCGCTTTTTCATCTCGTTTACAATTTCCTGGTTGTGAGTAACTACCAGAACTGTAGTTCCTCTCTCGTTCGCTTCTTCAAGAAGTTTCATGATCTCCCATGAGTTGGTTGGATCCAGGTTTCCTGTCGGTTCGTCAGCCAGCAAAATGGCAGGCTCATTTACAACAGCTCTGGCAATTGCAACTCTCTGCTGTTCCCCACCGGACAATTCCTTCGGGAATGCTTTGTACTTCTGTGCCAGTCCGACAAGTGACAGAGCTGCCGGCACTTTCTTTTTGATCACACGGGTAGATTTCTCAGTAACCCGCTGTGCAAATGCAATATTCTCATAAATATTGCGGTCTTTCAGAAGTCTGAAATCCTGGAATACAACGCCGATTCCTCTTCTGTACTGCGGAATCTGGCGATGTTTCATACGATTCAGATTCTGACCGTTGACAATAATCGTACCTGACGTTGGTTCGATCTCCTTCATCAGAAGACGTATCAACGTAGACTTTCCGGAACCGCTGTCTCCAACTACGAATACGAACTCTCCCTGTTCGATCCGAAGGTTGATACCATTGAGCGCAGCAATACCCTTCGAGTATTCCTTGGTAACTTCTTTAAGTTCTATCATATGCTCCTCCTAATTATCCATACTCCGATATAACTTAATACTCCAGTGTTTCCATGTATTTCATATATTTGACTACCATCAGCGCGATCTTGAATGTGATTGCATCCTCAAATACGCGCAGATCCAGTCCTGTGCTCTTCTGCAGTTTGTCAAGACGGTACACCAGTGTATTTCTGTGAATATACAGCTGTCTTGATGTCTCGGAAACATTCAGGCTGTTCTCAAAGAACTTATTGATGGTCGTGAGCGTCTCTTCATCAAATTCGTCCGGAGATTTCCCCTCAAAAATTTCGCGGATAAACATCTTGCAGAGCGGAATTGGAAGCTGATAGATCAGTCGTCCGATTCCAAGCGCACTATATGCAATAACTTCCTTCTCGTCGAAGAAGATCTTTCCTACATCGAGCGCAAGCTTCGCTTCTTTGTAAGACTTGGATACTTCTTTGATGTCATTGACGATCGTACCATATGCGATACGGATATTCTCTTCTCCTTCTGCTTTCAGAAGATCGAGAATCTCATGCGCAGTCTTGTCCATCTCCGGATATCCATCGCCAGGACCTAATTCTTTTACTACGATGATGTTCTTCTCATCAACTGCTGTAATAAAGTCCTTGCCCTTTCCACCCAGAACAGAACGGAGACTGTCAAGCGCACTGACATCTCTTTCCCGAGAAGTCTCAACTATAAAGATATCACGTTTTACCTCTGTGTCAATATGTAATTTTTTGGCGCGATTATAAATATCCACCAGAAGAAGGTTGTCAAGAAGAAGATTTTTGATGAAATTATCCTTATCAAAACGCTCCTTATATGCTACCAGAAGATTCTGGATCTGAAAGGCTGCAATCTTGCCAACCATATAAACATCTTCACTGCCGCCATTGGCGATCAGAATATACTCCAGCTGGTGTTCATCATAAATTTTGAAAAACTGATACCCCTGAATCACCTGGCTTTCTGCCGGAGATTCTACAAATGAAAGAACGGCATTCTCATAATCTCCAGGCTCCGGAAATGTTGTCGCCAAAGTCTTTCCATCTGTATCCATCACTCCAAGATCAATCCTTGTAATTGATTTCAACCCTTCAATTGTATTCTGCAGTATCTGATTTGATATCATATTCTCTTTCCTCCATCCTCCGTGGTTCTATACACTTTGTACAATCTTCATCCCCCGCAACTGTGGACTTAGCCATATACATATATAATACTTTAATACATATTACCAAAAAAATAAAGAGGAAATCACATTTTTTTATGCATTTCCTCAATTGAGTTTATTATAAAATTTATTCTGTCGAAAAAGATTTTTTGATTTTTTTTATTATTTTCAGTCTTTTGTCGCTTCAATTATACTTCTTTTCTTTTTTGCTCTTTTTTGATCTCCCGTTTTAAAATCCTTTTACCGATAAAATTTTTCAGGTGATCTGCCCAGTTCTCACCATTTGCAAAGGAAGCAATACTATGTCCTGTTCCAAACCACATTCTGGTATTCAGCTGCTCTTTGCACCGGTAAACAAACTGTTCCTGCCAAGGAAAATCCATGCTGGCAATCACACAGTCTACTTCTCCGCCGTTGACCAGATTGGTGATCCTGTCATCCTCACTTTCGTCTGCCGGTACTGCTTTCATACCGACAACCTGAATCCCACTGTATGCCTCATGCAGATAGCCCTGCAGTCTGTCTCCTTCTTCCTCAGATCCTGCCAGTATAAATATCTTACAGCGGTTCTTATGAAAATAATGGAATACCATCTTCAGCAGCGTCTGATCCTCCATCTCCTGGATCCGCTTTCTGTCTGTAATCTTTGCAGCTTCAAGGATCGCCAGATCTCCCGGAAGCAGAAGATCCAGCTTCTCCAGCTCTTCTTTCATACCGTCAAGCTGCGTCGCTCTCATCAGGGTATCCACCGTAACAATATCTACTGTGTTAAGTTCTTCTGTCTGCATATATTCTGCAATGAGCTTCATCGCATCTTTTGCAGTACAGTTATCAAGCTGTACGTCCAGTACGTTCATTTTTTCATTCATTTGCCTCACCCGTTCCATTTTCTCGGTTTTTGCGGTCAAGCGATTATATCAAACATACAGTGCTTTTTCAACAAACGTTGCAAAATATTCACATTTTTTAAAATTTGTAATATTATTGTAAATTCCCGGTCTCATTCTTCCTGGATTTTTTTGAAATGATTCCTCCGATCCGCCCGGTTTCTTTTGATGACAGACTCTTCCAGCCATCTTCCAGAACCTTATCGAGAAGTCCAAGCTCCTCCGCAATCTCGTATTTTACCCGCTCACTTGTTTCCAGATTGGGGATATCTTCGCGTCTGATTTTCTTTGTCTTTGTGCTTTTCATGGTTTTCAACTCCTTTTTCAGAGTGTTTCCCCAATTACGGATTTTATACATATATACCTGGTTATTATAAAAGAAGCCGGAAACATTACTTCCGACTTCTTCTCCTTCTGCCTTTTTTATCGGCAAAGCTCTCTTATTTTTTTATTCCGGATCCGGAATGATAACTGCTGCAACAAAATAGGCAACCACGGCAGTCCCACAGCTTACGCAAGCCAGCAAAACACCTCCAAGCCGGATCAATGTAGGATCGATATTAAAATATTCTCCAAGGCCTCCACATACACCGCAGATCTTGCGGTCTGTTACAGATCTGTATAATCTTTTTGGTTCCATAAAAGTTCCTCCTTTTCTGTGTTTCTTCTATTATATATGTGTTTCATCTGATACATTTTTCTGTCTATGTTAATTCTAATGGAAACGGATCTCCACGCTGCCTGCTCCGTTCGATATCTCAATCGTGCGTTTACTGCCATTATCGATTGACTTCTCTGTGCTTAAGCCGCCAAGATCTATATCTTCTCCAATTTCTACCGAACCGGCACTGCTATCCAGTTCATAATTATAATCCTCCACTTTTCCTTCCAGATTCAGTGTGACTCTTCCAGCACCACAGTCAATGTCCACTTCTTTTTCCACTGTTCCATAAAAATCCAGACTTCCGGCTCCTGTTTCTACATCTAACTCCTCTATATCTGCATTTTTTATTGTACAGCCTGATGCCCCGCTTTCAATCTTAAGGCTTTTCGCATTTAGTCCATCGATCTCTGCTGTTGCTGCACCATATTCCATGTCCATCTGATCGAACTTGTAATCTTTCGGAAGATAGATCACAAGTGTTCCCTTTACGTTTCTCACATTTTTGAAACTGCTGCGCATTTTCGTTGTTATTTCCAGAGTTTTCCCGTCATCGGACAGCGTTTTCTGCACTGCGTTTTCTGTTTTCATTCTGGAATCATCCACATGGATCTTGTCATCTGTCCCCGTCTTGATCCGCACCTCACTTGCACCAATATCAAGCTTCAGATTCTCCACACCGGAAAATACCTCTCCCGATACAACATTTTCTGTATCATCCAGCTCATCATCATCCCAATCGTCATCAAAAGAAACATAATTCTTTCTTATAATACCAATTCCATTCGGATATGCTTTTTCAAACTGTGAAAATGTAACTCCAAAGCATAGAGCAATGATACAAAATACAACGCCTACCCCCGTCAGGCTTATAATAACTGTCCAGAAAATCTTCCATCCTTTTTTCATCTGCATTCACCTCTCTTTTTCTGAAATGGTCTGCGACAAAGATTTACAAGTCCACGGAACATCATTGGGATCAGTTTGAGACATCCCCATCCGATCAATACTGTAAATAATGCCCCAAGTGCCAGCAGCAGGCAGCCGACACCAAGCATTCCGATTCCAAGAACCGGGGAATAAAACAGCTGACCAAATCCGTGAATCCCCAACAGAATCCCTACGACTGCGGTTGCAACTGCTGCCACCCAGATTGCTATTGCTGATATTGCAAGTGCGACCAGAACTCCAAATGCCGCCAAAAGAAGACCAAGTGCTGTCGGAACTACAATTGGAAGCCCAATCACAAGGATACAGATGATCAAAATGATCTTGCCGGCACTGGATTTCTTACGTGGCATTTCTGTCGTCTGACCCGCACCATATCCCTGATTTCCCGCATATGTATATCCCTGATTAGAATTGGCTGTATAAGAATACTGTCTTTCTGAAAATGGATTCCTGTCATTCTGTGACTGGCTTTCTCCATATGTCTCTGAATAGCTGTCTTTATAATAGCCATCTTTTCCTGCCGGATACTCACTGGTATCAAAACGTCTGTCCTGATATCCTCTCTCTCCGTACTCTCCATAACTTTCCGCCTCATCGGTATTGCCATTTACCCCGGCGCGAATCGTATCTGCAAGCTTTGCAGGACTTCCAAGCTCTTCGATTACCTTTTCTTCATTCTCGCTTCCGGCGTCATCAAAATAATCATTATAATACTGCATTGCTTCTTCTCTTTCTTCTTTCGAAATTCCCTGAAGCAGTACATCTAATTCCCTCATATACTCTGTACGGCTCATTCGGCTGCACCTCCCTCGAACATCTCTGTAATCTTCCTTGTGTAGTTCTTCCATTCGACTTTATACAAATTAAGCTGTGCCATTCCTTTTTCTGTAACTTTATAGTATCTGCGGTTCCTTCCGTCAAACTGCATATCGTAGACTTCCAGGCATTCATCTTTCTGAAGTCTTCTGAGTACCGGGTACATCGTTGATTCCGATACATCCAGAACTCTCCGGACATCCTGTGTGATCTTATATCCATAGGTTCCTTCCTGCTCCCGTGATACAACGGCAAGGACAATTGCATCGAGAAGAGCAGCTCCGGTGTTAAATACCATATTTATTCACATCCTTTTGTTTGTTGCTTGTTATATTGTTTTGTTAAGCATATTATACGTCATATAATATAGTGAGTCAATATAATATTGTATAAGACTTTCTGAAGATTTCCTAAAGAAATGGGTGGGGGACGGATGGGTGGGAGGAAGGGAGGTTGTGACAGCTTGCGGATAGAAATAAAGTCCACCGCTTCCCACGGGGCGAAAGCATTCCGATGAGCCTCTGAATGCGAACATTGTGTCAGCAATGGCTTCCACAATGTTTGAGTCTCATCTCCATTGCCCCTCAAGGGAAGTGGTGGACTTTATTTCTATCTGCAAGCCGCTCAAGGTTATCGAATGCCCAGCCATCCGCTTGGGCGGGCTGCCAGGGCTAATGCTGTGGCGAAATTTGAGGGATTGTGAAAGGGGGACGGGACGACTGCAAAATTTGGGGGAGGGAAGTTTGTATAAAGGGGCGCAGCGTCCCTGGGTGAGAGAGTTTCGTTTTGTATTATGTTTTGGATAAAGGGGACGCACAGCGCCTGTGAGGCGACTGTGCTGGGGGATCAAATATTTTAAATATTTGGGTAAAGAAAAAAGATGATTATCATTTGAATGATTAGAATAATAGGGATTCCTAATTTGAATTTCAGGTGGCGGGTTTTGTGGTGGTAGTGTTTCATGGCGAGGAGGGCGGCGGGGGAGCCGCCCAGAAGGGCCAGGAGGATGAGGGTGCGTTCGGGGATTCGCCATTTGTTTTGGCGGGCTTTGGTTTTATCGGCGGCGTAGGTGAAGTAGGTGATGATGTTGATCAATAGCAGGTATGCCAGGAGTATTATTTTAATCATTTTTGTAGTCCTCCAGGTGGATTTCTTTGCAAAGGGTGAAGGAGTAGATGATCTGTTCTTTTACTTTTTTCCGGGTGATCTGTTCGAGAGCTTTGGTGTAAAGGCGTAGCTGTTCCTGGTATCGGTCTTTTAATTCAGCCTCGGTCTGTACACGGTCGGTTTTGTAATCAAGTACGATAATTTCTCCGTCTTCTTCAAAGTAAGCATCAATAATTCCCTGGATCAATACCATTTCACCCTTTTTCTGATCCGGATAAAATTCTTTTGCATCTACACCGAGAACAAACGGCTGCTCACGGTAAAGTGTTTTTGCCCTGGCTGCATTTTGCATTCTTTTTCCCACATTCGTATTAAGAAACTCTATAATTTCTTTTTTTTGAATACATCTGGCTGTTTCCGCATCCAGGTAACCTTCATTTTTCAGATCTTCTATGGTTTCCCGCAGTAAATCCATCGTATATATTTTCATAAAGTCAAGAAGCTCCATTACTTTATGATATGCTGTTCCTTTTGTTGCTCCTTTTACCTCTTCTTCCTCTTTCATAAAATTCGGAACGATTGGAACAATCTCCTCTTCCGGAATCAGCATTTCTCCATCCTCTTCTTCCGAAGCTGCCGCATATTTTTTCAGTTCTGACACGGTGTACTTCATTTTCATCTGTTCTTCGCCCTGATACGGATATCTGTAGGAAAATGCTTCCTCGATTTTTGCCCGAAAACGTTCATCCGTCACAGCCATCGGATGTTCTTCTGCCTCTATTTTTTCAAGGAACACCTCTTTTTCCAGATAGTCTGCTGCTTCCTTATCCACTTCACCTTCTACAAGTGTATCAACACCAATCACTTTTAATTCGATCGGAACTTCTTCTGTTTTACGCACTGCTGCCGGAAGGATCCAGTCATAATAAGACGTTGCATGTGCAAGTTTTGTAAAGTCCAAAGTTTCTTTTTTACTGTTCTCCTGTTCCAGCAGACAGGCTTCCAGCTTGTCTGCCGCATGTGGAACTGTTCCGGTAAGGATCAGTTTTTCCTTCGCACGCGTAAGTGCTACATAAAGCACACGAAGCTCCTCACCAAGATTTTCCAGACCGATTTCATTTTGAATAACTTTCTTTAAGAGTGTCGGAGATTTTGTTCGCCGCTCCAGATCGATCGCATCGATTCCAAGTCCCAGATCCGGATGGATCACGACGCTTGCCGTGGTATCCTGAATGTTGAACCTCTTTCCCATTCCGGCCACGATCACAACCGGGAATTCCAGTCCTTTACTCTTATGGATACTCATCAGACGAACTGCATCCGTCTGCTCATCGTAAAGCCCGGCTTCTCCAAAGTCTACATTATATTTCTTGAGCTGATCAATATAACGGACAAAATGATACAGTCCCTTATAGCTGGTTGCCTCAAATGCCTTTGCCCTGGTGATCAGCATATCCAGATTCGCGCGTCTTCCTTTTCCGCCTGGCATTGCTGCGATATACTCCCGGTATCCTGTCTTTTTCACGATCTCCCACAGAAGATCATGGATTGCCGTGTACGGTATCCGCTCCCGGAAATAAAAAAGCCATCCAAATACATCGCGCACCTTTTTCAGAATGCCCGCCGGAAGATCGGTCTTTTTTTCCGGATCCGCTGTTTCCAGTACATTCTGATAAAATGGTACTTCTGCATTCAATTCTCTGATCTGTGCCAGTTCTTCATTTGTCATTTTTCCAAACGGGGATTTCAGCACTGCAACGAGTGGAATATCCTGCCGAAAATTGTCAAGTACACGCAGATAGTCCATCATCCATCCAATTTCCAGAGTTTCAAAATACCCATCTGCAGATTCAGCCAGAACCGGTATTCCCTCCTCCTGCAAAATTCGTGTAACAGTATCTGTCCACCCTGCAGGACTTCTTGTCAGGATTACAATATCCTGATAGCGTACCGGTCGCAACATTCCCGTTTCTTTATCTACAATCTGCTGACTTTCCATCAGCTCTCCGATTCTTTGTGCGATCAGACGGACTTCCAGCTCTTTTGCCGTCTGGCTTCCGCTTCGCACAGAAAGCCCGGTATCCTCTTCCTCACTTTTTGTATCCAGAAGAAGGATTTCTGTCTCATTCTTTTCGGATTCCGGGTAAGAAGCTCCCACATAAAGTGCAGCATTCTCATCGTATGTGATCCTCCCAAGCTCCTCGGTCATGATCTGTCGGAAAATGAAGTTTACCGCATCCAGCACTTCTGCCCGGCTTCGGAAATTTTTGTGCAGATCGATCCGCCTGTTTCCTCCGTCCGTCAAACTGTAGGTATTGAATTTTTCCATGAAAAGCTCCGGTCTTGACAAGCGGAAACGGTAAATGCTCTGCTTCACATCTCCTACCATGAAGAGATTATTTTCCCCTCTGCTGATCCGGGACACACTGGTCAGGATCGCCTCCTGGATCAGGTTACTGTCCTGATATTCATCGATCATTACTTCTTCAAAGGTATTCTGATACTCTTTTGCCACCTCAGAAGGCACTCTTTTTCCGTTTTCTTTTCTTGTCAGGATCTGCAGTGCAAACTGTTCCATATCCCGGAAATCGATCAGATTTTTTTCTGCCTTCTTAGCTGCAAGTGCCCTCTGGTATTCTTTTACCAGACTGACCAGCTCATGCATGACCGGAATGCAGATTTTCCGGTCTGCTTCCATCTCAGACGGCGGCTGGAAAAAATAATTGTTTCGAATGTCATCGGTAAGTTTCTTCCAGGTATCCCGATAAGCTCTTACCTGCTCTCTTTTTGTCGGATCTACTGCGTCATCTTTCTTTCTGGACAAAGTTTTCCATGCCGGCTTTTCTTTCAATGCCTCATACATTTCTTCATAGCTCTTTGCCGTAAAAAGCTTTCTCAGAACTTTCTGATCCGCTTCCAGCATTTCTCCATACATATACGGTCCGTCCGGGTCCATGCAGATCTGATCCGCTTTTTCCATCAGCATCTGCACATCCGCAACTGTTCTCCGGATATACTCCATCACCTTTTCGATATAGGTGGCATTTTCCCCACTCTCTTCGTACATCCTTGCACAGTCATCCAGCCACTCCTCCGGGTCCGGATAACTTCCGGCAAATTCATACAGTCTGCTGATGATTTCTTCCAGCTGCAGGTCCTCCCTTCCGGTTGCAAAAGTCTCCACAAAACGCAGGAAATCCTCGTTTCCTTCTTCATATTTTGCTTCCAGAAGCTCTTTCATCACGTCCTGCTTCAAAAGCTTTAATTCTCCTTCTTCCGCGATACGGAAGCCCGGGTCCAGATCGATCGTGTGAAAATACTCCCGGATCACAGACAGGCAGAAGCTGTGGATCGTTGTAATCTTTGCTGTATGGATCAAGGCAGACTGCCGCTTCAGATGTTCACTTGACGGATCCTCCTCCAGCTCCTTCTCAATCGCAGCACCGATCCTTTCTTTCATCTCAGCTGCCGCCGCCTCAGTGTAGGTCACGATCAGCATATGGTCGACATCCACCGGATTTGCATCCCTTGTCAGTCGCGCAATAATCCGCTCCACCAGAACGGCAGTTTTCCCGGAACCTGCGGCCGCTGACACCAGAATATTATGATCTCGCAGGTCGATCACCTGCTGCTGTTCTTCGGTCCATTTTACTCCCATGTCTGCTTCTCCTCTTCCAGCTTCGCCATAATTTTCTCCATTACAATTTCCTTCGGAAGCTTCTCCAGCTTCCGGTATTCATATCCTTCGATCTGCTCATCAAATCCGCAGATATCCCGGTATGGGCAATACGTACAGCCATTTTGCGTACCCATCTCATACGGCAGTGCCTCCGCCTTTCCGCGGTACATTGCCCCCTGCAGATCAGTCCGTCTTTTCTGTGCATAAGTCAGCACTGCATCAAACTCTTCCGGTAGGAGCATTTTGGATGCTTTGGAATATCCGCTTTTCGTCTTTCCGACCGGAATCACAAGCGAATTCCCCGAAAAATCCGCATCCAGTCTCTGAATCACTGCATCCTCCTGACGGATGATTCCATCCAGCCGAAGCTCCTTTAAAATTGCCTCTTCCAGTTTTTCTTCATCCAGCTCTTTCCCGACGATCGGATCCTTCATCCGATAGTAGAAAATGCCTGCCGGCACGATCTTTTTACCCGGATGCTTTCTTTCCTCCAGCCGGACTGCTTCTTCCATATACACCACCAGCTGCATCTGCAGACCATGATAAAAAGCTGCCATATCAAAACTCTTTGCCCCGGTTTTATAATCCAGGATCTTCACATAGACCTGATCTTCCGTCTCACAGGTATCGATCCTGTCAATCTTTCCGCTTCCAAAGCTTACCTCATAGCCCTCCGGTTTAAAGCTTCCCTTCCGAAGCTGCTTTGTCATCGCCCAGACCGTCCGGTTCATCATACGTTTCATACGTGGCACGATATACGCATTCCGTGCACTGCTGTAGATTACGGTATTGCTGTAATCTACGATGCTCTCGTCCACGCTTTCCGAAGCAAACTGTTCCTGCTGCTCCTTTGTAACCTCAGCCCATTCCAGACTTTCCCGTTCTACCCGGCAGGCATATTTTTCCAGTGCTTTATGAAAAATATTTCCAAAATCAAGAGCAGCAAATTCATAGACCTCTCTCTCCTTAAGGCGAAGTCCATAGGTCAGAAAATGCGCACAGGCACAGGCAGCAAATTTCTCCAGTCTTGAAATGCTCGGTACCCAGTCTCCATAAAGCTTCCGCGCGGTCTGCAAAGTCAGATCGTCCTCCGGTCTGCGGTATCTGCTGATTCTTGCCAGATCATGCACCTTTTCGCTCCAGTCCTCCTGCGCACAATACCAACGGTACAGCTCCTGCCAGCTGCCTTCCTCCATCTTTTTCGGGTTCTGTAATCCTTCGATCAATGGCCCGATCCCGGTCTGTGGAAGCATTTCTTTCGTCTCCATCCCATACTGATCCATATTAAATACAGGAAGCTTTGTATACATCCGCTTCAGATCCCCGATCAGATATGCCGCCCTCCTGCTCTTTCCATCGGCCGATACTTTACTGTAGGTCAGCATCAGTTCTTCCGTCGGCTTTGTCATGTGCAGATAAAGATAAAATTTCTGGATGTAACTTTTTTCTCTTGTTCCCGGTGCAAGCGCAATTCCTCTTTCTTCAAAACGCTCCCGGTCTCTGTCTGAAATCAGTCCACCTGCGGATGCATTTCCCGGAATCAGAGAATCATTAACTCCCAGAAGGATCAGCGCCCGGATATCTTTCAGTCTCGTTCGCTCAATATCTCCTGCCATCACTTCATCCAGACTTGGCGGAATCACACCGATCCTTGCCTCTTCCATTCCGGCGTCCAGAAGCTCCCTGTACTCTTTGAGGGCAATCCGCTCATCTCCAAGAAGACTTACAAACTTGTCAAACAGCTCCATCACCACACGATAGATCTGTGCATATTCTTTTGCAAGTGCAAGCTCACCTGCTTCTGTAAATTGATTCTCCAATACTTTTACCTGCTTCTGGATTTCTTCTTTTTCCAGAAATTCACAGATTGCAAGCGTCACATCCCGCACTGTCTTCTGACGCTGCTTTAAGACAAACACCAGATCTTCTGTTTTTTCCACAAAGCGTACCCGGAGATGATTCAGTACCTCCAAATCTTCCTCTGTCGTATCCTTCGCTCTGCGGATCCATTTTTCCTGCCATTTTTTGTAGCCACGGATGCCAAGAGCAAGTACATAATTTTCCAGAAGATCCAGTTCCTCACCGGTAAATCCGGTCAGATCCGTTCTTAAGAAACGAAACACACTTTCTGCCGAAAAATTCTGTTCTGTCATCGCAAGAAGACTCCGGATATACTCCACAAAAGAATTTAAAAGTACATTCCGCTTATAATCCATGAAAACCGGAATCTCATACTCCCGGAAGGTCTTCTCGATCTCATCCGCATAGAGATTCATGTCACTTGCGATCACCGCGATCTCCCGGTAACGATATTCTTTCTTACGAATTAAAAAACGTATCCTCTGGGCAGCACATTCTACTTCCATCCTGGGATTTGTCGCTGCATAAATCCGCACATTTGACTGCTTTTCCCTGTAAGTCCTGCCACTGTAACGGAACAGTTCCTTCTCCAGAAATGCAAGTGCCGGTGCATTTCTAAAACGCCAGACCGGTTCCTGGTACAGACAGACCGGCTCTTCGACCAGCACCTTTTTCTCCCCTGCAATCCTCACAAGAGACGTCACCATCTGCTTGCTCAGCGCAAACAGCTGATACTTGTCTTTCAGCACGTAAGGATCTTCCCTCTTATCCATCGTAACAGTAATCATCACCTTCTGACAATGCTGCAGCATTTCCCCCAGCACCTTATTCTGAAGCGGCGTAAACCCGGTAAATCCATCCAGTGCGATCACACTGTCTTTCAGCATTCTCGATTTGTCCATCACACTGCTGAGAATATCCAGAATTTCTTCTTTTGTAATATATTTATCTGCAAGATATTCTTCAAATGCCTGATACATCACCTGGATATCCTTCAATTTCCAGGCAAGATACGAAGACTCATCTGCCTCCGTGATCATATCATCCATGCCATCCGGGGAAATATTGTACTGCGTCAGCTCGGAAATAACGGATTTCACCTCACTGATGTAACCTGGCTTTTTAATATTTCCTTTTAAAACCTTTAGCGAATCTTCTTTTTTCCCCGCGAGTCGCCTGAGGATCAGATTCTTTCCTTCATCATCCAGAATCTCCCTGCTTCCATTCCCTGTTTCTTCCAGAACACGAAAAGCAAGACGTGCAAAGCTCAGCACGTCTATGTTCATAATTCCATGTCTCGGATGCCGCAGGACCAGTTCCTTCTGCGTCTGCATCGTGAACTGTTCCGGCACCAGAATAATATAATTAGTATCAGGATGTTTCATCGATTCCCGAATGATATGTTCATATAGATAATGTGACTTGCCCGAACCGGGATTTCCAAAAATAAACTGTAAAGCCATCTGTTATACCCTCCCGTCAAGCTCTTTCGGCACGTATGCAGATACATGGATTCCATCTTCTTTGTATTCTTCCTCCAGCAGTTCTCCATACTTCCGGATGAGCTGGATTTTCCCGGATTCCTGATAAGAATAAACTCGTTCGATATAAATTTTCTGCTCCCGCAGGATCTCTTCTATTGCCTGAAGAAGTGCTTCCAGACCTTCTCCGGTCTTTGCAGACACCTGTACGATCCGGTCTGCCTTAAAGTCCCGTACCGTCAGGCTCTCCCCGATCCTGTCCATCTTGTTAAATGCCGTGACCACCGGTTTGTCCATTGCCTCCAGACGCTGCAGTGTCTCATACACCACATACATCTGCTCGTCCATCTGTGGATTGGATGCATCGACTACATGCAGGATCAGATCCGCATACTTCGCTTCTTCCAGCGTACTTTTAAATGCATCGATCAGATGATGAGGCAGCTTCCGAATAAAGCCTACCGTATCTGTCAGAAGAATCTCCTGTCCACTTGGCAGCTTCCGGCTTCTTGTCGTCGGATCAAGAGTTGCAAAAAGCTGATCCTCCTGCAGCACACCGGCTCCGGTCAGTGTGTTGAGAAGCGTGGACTTTCCGGCATTGGTATAACCGACAATTGCCACGACAGGAATCCGGTTCTTCGTCCGCTGTTCGCGTGTCAGTTCCCGGTGTCTCTTCACCTCCCTGAGTTCACGGTTCAGCTGTGCGATCCGGTTCTTGATGAGTCTCCGGTCCATCTCCAGCTTCTTTTCTCCCGGTCCTCTGGTTCCGATTCCGCCTCCCAGACGTGACATCGCCCTTCCTGCCCCGGTAAGCTGTGACTGCCGGTACTTAAGCTGTGCCAGTTCTACCTGGATCTTTCCTTCACTTGTAGAAGCCCGTCCTGCAAAAATATCCAGAATGACCATCGTCCGGTCCATTACCTTCACATCCAGAATATCCGTCAGATTGTTCATCTGTGCCGGAGACAGCTCATCATCACAGACGATCCCGGTTGCGTCAAGCTCCCACAAAAGTTCCCGGATCTCCTCAATCTTGCCTTTTCCGACATAAGTTCCCGGATGGACAAGCTCTCTTTTCTGGATCACCCGTCCGACCGCTTCCGCACCTGCTGTCTTCACCAGATCCTTTAACTCATCCAGAGAATCTTCCGTGTCATCATTCTCCCTCGTACTGACACCGACCAGAATTACCCTTTCCTTTTCTTCTTTTATTTCATAAAGTGCCATATTATTCTCCCCTGCCAGATTTCTTTCCATCCCGCATCAGCTCTGCTCATCCGATCCGCTCTACTGCTGATTTCCTTCCGAAATCTGTGTATTTAAAAATTCCTGCTCTTTCAGCGCTTTTTTGTCATCCGGATTTGCTTTCAGATAACTTTCCAGCTTCTTTTTTGCAGTCTGGTAATCCCCTGCTTTTTCATAGGCAACTACCAGATTATATGCCATTTCTTTTAGCAGCTCTTTTCCTGCGCCAGAAAGCTCCTGCCCATTTTCAAAATAATAAACTGCTTTTTCCGGTTTATCCAGTTCCAGATCGCAGATTCCCAGAATATTATAAAGAGTTGCCGTCTCTTCCGTTCCATTCTTCAGTGCTTTTTCCAGTGCCTTCTCTGCCTTTTCATACTTTTTCTGTTCCCAGTAGCAGAGTCCGAGTCCGCGATAAGCCTCTCCCAGATTCTTCTTTTTGTCTACCGCATCCTGGAATTCCACCTCTGCATTTTTATAGTCTTTTTCTTCCAGATACTTCGTTCCTTTTTTTACGGAACCGGCGCATCCCGTTACTGTCATACAAAGTGCCACAAGGATCCCTATGATTACCTTTTTCTTTCTTCCTGCTGTCACTGTTATCGTTTCCTTCCTTCTATATTGATATATCGTCTGTTATTCCAGAATATGTTCCATTCCCTGGTTCATGATGGTCTGGATATGATCATCAGCAAGGGAATAGAACACCGTTTTTCCTTCCCGCCTGTTCTTCACAAGCTTCATCTGCTTGAGCAACCGGAGCTGATGGGAAATCGCGGACTGCGTCATTCCAAGAACTTCCGCCAGATCACAAACACACATCTCAGACTGAAAAAGAACACATAAGATCCGGATCCGTGTAGTATCCGCAAATACCTTAAAAAAATCAGCAAGGTCCTTCAAAACTTCTTCATCCGGTATATGCCCCTCTGCCTTATGTACAAGTTCTTCGTGTATACAAAATGTATCACAACATTCTACTTCTGTCTTTTTCATAGTTACCCCTTTCATATGAACAAGTATTCATATATCTATTATGCCAAATGATCTCTTTACGGTCAACTGTTTCCATTGATTCCGGCATGCAAAGTAAAAACAGACGTTACTGTTCACAGTACCTGTGACCAGCAACGCATCTCGCCATTTTAAATCGCCTTTGGCGATGGGCGAGATGCCATTCAGGATAAAAGTGCATCCTCCGTGCCAATCAGCGTAGTGATTGACACGGGAGTGAACAGAAACAAACAGACTGCAAATAAATCTTCACAGTCTGCCCGAAATCTCTATTTTTATTCTTTACAGTTCATCAATCTGCCAGTCAATCGGCTCTACACCATGCGCCTCAAGGAATTTATTGGTCTGGCTGAACGGTTTGCTTCCGAAAAATCCACGATACGCAGAAAGCGGACTCGGATGCGGTGCTTCCAGGATCAGATGGTTCGGATTGGTCAGCATTCTCTTTTTCATCTGTGCCGGTCTTCCCCACAGGATAAATACGATTGGTCTGTCCTGAGTATTAAGTACACGGATTGCTGCATCTGTAAATTCTTCCCAGCCAATTCCACGATGTGAATTAGCCTGATGCGCTCTTACCGTAAGAACCGTGTTGAGAAGAAGTACTCCCTGCTTCGCCCATTTCACCAGATTGCCATGGCTTGGGATCGTACATCCCAGATCATCATGCAGTTCCTGATAAATATTCACCAGTGACGGTGGAATATCAACCCCTGGTTTTACAGAAAAGCTTAAGCCCTCTGCCTGTCCATCTCCATGATATGGATCCTGACCGAGGATCACAACCTTGACATCCTTAAGCGGTGTCAGATGAAATGCATTGAAAATGTCATCTGCCGGAGGATATACCCGGTGTGTCCGGTATTCCTGATTCACTGTCTCAAACAGTTTCTTATAGTATGGCTTGGAAAATTCACCTTTCAGTACATCCAGCCAGTCATTGTTAATTGCTGCCATATTCCCCACCTTTTCTCTACAGACGTACCGATACGCCTTTTTCTCTCAAATATTCTTTTACTTCTCTGATCTCCAGCTCTTTATAGTGGAACAGGGATGCCGCAAGCGCCGCGTCTGCCTTTCCCTCTTCACCAAGTGCTTCGTAGAAATGCTCCAGATTACCTGCTCCTCCAGATGCGATCACTGGAATTGATACATTTTCCGCGATCGTCCTTGTCAGCTCCAGATCGTATCCGGCCTTCGTGCCGTCACAGTCCATACTGGTCAAAAGAATCTCTCCTGCACCAAGCGCTTCTACTTTCTTCGCCCACTCGACCGCATCAATCCCCATATCAATGCGTCCGCCATTTTTATAAATATTCCAACCGCTGCCGTCTGCCCTTCTTTTCGCATCAATCGCGACAACCACGCACTGGCTTCCAAACTTCTCTGCTGCTTCCCGGATCAGTTCCGGTCGGTTGATCGCAGAAGAATTGATGGAAATCTTGTCCGCACCTTCCCGGAGCAATGCCTTAAAATCGTCAACGGTCCGGATTCCACCACCTACCGTAAATGGAATAAACACACACTCCGCAACTTTACGCACCATGTCAACCACCGTGCTTCTGTCGTCCGAAGATGCCGTGATATCCAGAAATACCAGTTCATCCGCACCTGCCTTATCATAAGCCTTCGCAATCTCAACCGGATCTCCTGCATCTTTGAGATCCACAAAATTCACACCTTTTACAACCCGTCCGTTCTTCACATCAAGGCATGGGATAATTCTCTTTGTAAACACTGCCTGCCCTCCTACAATTCTACAAAATTTTTCAGTATCTGAAGTCCTGTATCACTGCTCTTTTCCGGATGGAACTGGCAGGCAAATACATTCCCCTGTTCAACCGAAGCATGAATATGTGTGCTGTACTCGGTTGTCGCTTTTACAATACTTTCATCTGCTGCTTTTAAATAGTAGGAATGAACAAAATATACATACGGCTCTTCCGGAAGATTCTCAAACAGCCGACCATTGTTCTGGAGTTTCAGTGAATTCCATCCCATATGCGGGATCTTAAGGCCCGGACAGTCCGGAATTCTAAGGATCTCTCCTTTTAGAATACCAAGGCCTTCCACACCTGGCGTCTCGTCACTTCTTTCAAACAAAAGCTGAAGCCCAAGACAGATTCCAAGAAGCGGGATCTGTCTCTTTGCTACTTCACGAAGCACTTCATCCAGTCTATATTTTTTCAGATTATACATGGCATCGCCAAATGCGCCGACTCCCGGAAGGATCACTTTATCGGCAGAAAGTATTTCTTCTCTGTCCCTTGTGATAACCGCATCCTCACCGAGATATTTTAACGCTTTTTCTACACTTTTAATGTTTCCTGCATCATAATCAATAATCGCTATCATCCGCATACCCTCACGATTTTATATTCTTTTAGTTATTCAAAAGAGCTTTTGCCGCTCATTGCACAATCTTCTTCCCTGTGTCAGTCAGCAATCAGCTCTTTTATAATGTACCACGTTACAGTGTGAATTGCAAGATTCGCGTTTATTTCATGTCCAGTTCAAACCAGAACTCAACCCCATTGGTATGATTGATCGCACCGTATCCTTTTCCAAAGGAGTCCATGATCGCTTTCACAATGGAAAGCCCGATACCATTTCCACCGTATTCTCTGGTTCTTGCCTTATCGACCTTATAGAATTTCTCCCAGATATGTGGCAGATCTTCCTCCGGAATCGGCGTTCCGGTATTGAATACGGTAATTTTTGCCACATCATTTTCCTGGGTGATCTTGATCTCGATCACCTTCTCACCATCAACATGGTTCAGGGCATTATTGACATAGTTCCGGACAACCTGCTCAACCTTAAACTCATCTGCCCAGACATAAATCGGGTTCTTGTGTCGGAAAATCACCTGCGCTTCCTTCTGCTCGATCAGAATATCCAGACTCTGCAGGACACCCGAAATCAATGAAGTAATATCAAACCGTTCAAACTGTACATCATCCTCGCCAAATTCCAGCTGGTTCAGGGCAAGCAGATTCTTCACCATACGGTTCATCTTGCCTGCCTCGTCCATAATGACTTCACAGTAGAATTCCCGGCTCTCCGGATCATCATTGACGCCTTCTTTCAGACCTTCTGCATATCCCTGGATCAGGGCAATCGGCGTCTTCAGTTCATGGGAAACATTCCCCAGGAATTCGCTTCGCATATTTTCTCGTTTTTCTTTCTGCTCGATGTCTTTCTGCAATTTATAGTTGGCTTCTTTCAGATTGGAAATCGTCTGCTCAAGCCTCTCTGACATCCGATTAAAGTTCTCTCCCAGTACACCGATTTCGTTGCTTCCGCCACTGGTATATTTTGCATCAAAATCCAGATCGGCCATCTTCTGTGAAAGTGTTGCAAGCTCCTTGATCGGCTCCGTGATCCTTTTTGAGAAATACCACGCAAGCAATACACTCACAAGAATCACACATCCGCCGACGACTCCGATAAATCTGTTAAAAATCGTGACTGCCGAACGAATACTCTCCAGTGGGCTTCGCATGATAAAAATATCACCATTGTCAAAGTTTCCCCACATAGTCAGATACTCTGTATTGTTTTGCGGATCAACAGACTTGCAGATATCATAACTGTCTGTTTTTTCCAGAACCTCCTGATGATTCTTATCGTACAGATATCCGAAAAGCTGTACGACCATCATCTGTTTTTCTCTTACATTAGTATAAACCACATTGTATTCTGAATCGATGACTGCAATGGAAATATTATTTTTCTCTGTAAGTCTTCCCAGGTCTTTTTCCGGTGTCTCAGAACTGATTGTCCCGTTCTCCACACCTTCCTGCACCATTGTATAAACCTTTATAAATTCTGATTTCTTATTGGAAATATAATATTTCTCCAGAAAGCTTCCGTTGACGATCATAAATACAACGATCATAAACAGAATCAAACCTACAAAAACGGTCAGCATCTGTCTTTTTATTGAATGTTTCATGACTGTACCTCGAATTTATACCCCATCCCCCAGATAGTCTTGATATAATCTCCTTTATCACCAAGTTTACTTCTCAGCTTCTTTACATGGGTATCAATGGTTCTGGCATCCCCGAAATAATCGTAATTCCATACATTGTTAAGAATCTTCTCTCTCGATAAAGCGATCCCCTGATTCTCCACAAAATAAGTCAGAAGTTCAAACTCTTTGTAACTGAGTTCGATCGGCTTTCCATCGATCTTCACCATATGTGCTGCTTTATCAATCTCGATTCCGTCCGCATGAAGCAGATCATCTGAAGCAAGCGCATTGGTTCTGCGCAAAATCGCAGTAACTCTTGCAACCAGGATCTTCGGGCTGAACGGTTTGGAAATGTACTCATCCACACCGAGTTCAAATCCCTGAAGCTCGTCCCTCTCTTCACTTCTTGCGGTCAGCATAATGATCGGAACCTTGGATTCTTTACGGATCTCACGGCAGGTCTGCCAGCCATCCATATGCGGCATCATGACATCCAGGATGATCAGCGCAATATCTTTTTCCTCATAAAAAATGTCCATTGCTTCCATACCGTCTCCTGCTTCGAGTACAGCATATCCTTCTCTTTCCAGGAAATCGCGCACCAGTTTGCGCATACGGCTTTCATCATCTACTACAAGAATTTTCAGTTTATCCATAACTCTCACGGGCTCCTTTTTATCACTTTATTTCTAATTATACACCAGAATAGCAGATAATTGTGTTCTTTATGTGAAAGAGGAACAGCAGGATCATAGTTTCGTATTTATTTTTATCCTAAAAAGCCAAGATGCTCTAACAAAATCTTCAGACCAAGAAGAATAAGGATGACCCCACCGACGATTTCGGCTTTGTTCTTATAGCGGGCTCCAAAGACGTTACCAATCTTTACTCCGGCAAAGGAAATGATGAAGGTCACGCTTCCGATAAAACAGACCGCCGGAATGATATTTACCTTAAGAAATGCAAAGGTAATTCCTATAGCGAGTGCATCAATACTGGTTGCTACTGCGAGAAGGAACATGGTCTTCACATCCAGACTTGCATCAGCTTCCTCTTCGTCATCACCCAATGCTTCACGAATCATATTTCCACCAATCAGCGCAAGTAATACAAATGCGATCCAGTGGTCTATAGAAGCAATGGCTTCCTGGAACTGCGCTCCTAAAATATAACCAATTGCCGGCATCAATGCCTGAAATCCGCCAAACCATAAGCCAACAATAACCGCCTTTTTGAAAGTGCACTTCGGCATAGCAAGTCCTTTACAGACAGAAACTGCAAATGCATCCATGGACAGCCCTACTGCAATCAAAAACAATTCAATTAAACCCATAATTTTTCTCCTTTTTAAAGCTAATCATCTTATCCAATGTGAAAATAATTGTCTGCGGCAGTGCTTTGCCTGCACTTGGCTCATCGTATACACAAAAAAAGACTTATTCGCAGCATAAAAATACTACGAATAAGTCTCATTATTTAAAGCTATGCCAGACAGCCATTGCTGTCAGTATGTTGACAAAGCTACGTCATCGCGCCAACTACTCCCTTATCGATAAAAATTATTATATCGGGCAGGTTCTTTTCTGTCAAGTCTGATTCTCTACAAATTCAGATCAGACTCATTCTCCAAAATCAGCTTTTGACCGCTATGCCATGATCGGCTTTAATGCTTCTGCGAATTTGTCTTTCTTTGCCTGTGCTTCTTCCAGATCTTTTCCAAGTGTTGTGTAATAGATCTTAATCTTCGGCTCTGTTCCTGAAGGACGAACAATAACAGTCTCGCCATCTTCCAGTTTGTAGATCAGTACATTAGCAGAAGGAAGTCCGGTTTCTTCCGGTTTGGTGTAATCTGTAACAGATGCAACTTTGATTCCGGCTACTTCTGTGAGTGGATTCTTACGAAGATTTTCCATGATGCCTGCCATCTTGTCCATTCCGCTAAGTCCCGGGAATTCAAAACTGTCTACTTTGTTCAGATAACGTCCGTACTGCGCGTAGATTTCTTCCAGTCTCTGCTTCAGTGAGCTTCCAATGCTTCTGTAGTAAGCTGCCATTTCACAGATCAGCATAGATCCGATAACAGCATCTTTGTCACGTACATATGGTCCTGCAAGGTATCCGTAGCTCTCTTCAAATCCGAAGATGAAACGGTCTACTTCTCCGGATTCTTCAAGCTGTGCGATCTGGTCACCGATCCACTTGAATCCGGTAAGTACGCTTCTGAGTTCTACACCGTAATGCTCTGCTACTGCATCCGCAAGCGGGGTAGATACGATAGATTTTACTGCAACTGCTTTTTCAGGCATGGTTCCTTTTTCAATACGTCCTGCGCAGATGTAATCGAGAAGCAGAACACCTACTTCGTTACCGCTTACCAGTTCATAAGAACCATCCGGGCACTTCATTGCGATACCTACACGGTCTGCATCCGGGTCTGTTGCAAGCATCAGATCTGCGTCTGTCTCTTTTGCAAGGTTAAGTCCAAGCTCCAGAGCTGCAAAGATTTCCGGGTTCGGATAGCTGCAGGTTGTGAAGTATCCATTCGGATATTCCTGTTCCGGAACGATTGTGATATCTGTGATTCCGATGTCTTTTAATACCTGTGTTACCGGAACAAGTCCTGAACCATTGAGTGGGCTGTATACCAGCTTCAGTCCTGCTGTCTTGCAAAGTCCCGGTCTTACCTGACGGGATTCGATTGCTTCATAAAGTGCCTTCTTGCAGTCATCTCCTACAAAGCGGATCAGTCCTTTTTCTACACCTTCTGCGAAGGATATGTATTTTGCACCTGTGAGGACATCTGTCTTCTGGATCTCAGCATATACGATTGCTGCTGCATCATCTGTCATCTGGCATCCGTCCGGTCCATATGCTTTGTAACCATTGTATTTTGCCGGGTTGTGGGATGCAGTTACCATAACACCTGCATTGCAGTTATAATAACGTGTTGCAAATGAAAGTGCCGGTACCGGCATCAGCGCGTCATAGATTCTGACATTGATTCCGTTTGCTGCCAGAACACCTGCTGCTGTCTTTGCAAATACATCACTCTTCAGACGGCTGTCGTAGCTGATCGCTACAGTCTGTGTGCCACCCTGTGTCTTAACCCAGTTCGCCAGTCCCTGTGTTGCCTGACGTACTACATAAATATTCATACGATTCGTTCCTGCTCCGAGAACTCCACGAAGTCCGGCTGTTCCAAACTTCAGAGCTACAGCGAAACGATCTTTTATCTCTTCGTCATTTCCTTCAATTCTCGCTAATTCCGGACTCAGATCGGCATCTTCCAGATCTGCTTCCAGCCAACGTTTGTACTCTTCCTGATACATCTTGACCACTCCCTACTATAATTTGTTCTTATTTTTGTACATTTTGACAAAAATATACTTTAAATATACCATATCTTTGACTAACCCGCAATGATTTGGGCGAGAAAAGTCCGTTAAAACATAGTTAAATTTCAGCTTGAACAATATGTCCAAAATTCATTTCATCTTTAAATAAATCGTACACATAGTCCGGGCTTTCCAAATACAATCCCGTTTCTTTATCTGTAAGTTTTTCGAAGACCTCTGAATTGTAAAATTTATTCATCGCTTCATCATATTCTATTTTTTGATCGGTACTAATCATATCAACAATATCCTGTATCAAATATTCCATTAACAGATCCTTTTTACACATCTTTACTCATCACCTTTCGCAAAAGTTTCACACTTTTTTCTGTATGAAAAGAATATTGTGAAGAAGTTTCTTTATAAATCATTCCTTTTACCAATGTCTCAAAATCTATAATTTCATTCTCATATTGCCGGAACATTAAAGCCATATTATCATCTGCAACAGGTCCTATAACAATATCGTATTTATTGTCTTTATTACACAAAACATTTTTGATATCAGTAAATACTCTGCTCCTATTATTCATTACAAATCTTGCCCATTCTTCTGTTGTTTGTATCCCGAAATCTTTAATTTTAAGATCTTTGAAATCTTTGAAATCATCATCTATTTCATATATATTTACAATCGGCTTTTCCCCATAAATTCTTGCTACTCTTATTGCCATTTTTTCAGCCTGTTTTTCAATATCTGTCAGATAAAATCCCTGTCCAAAATCCTTGTATGGTCTGCACATTGCCAGATTTATATTATCAATCGCTATATTGCTCCCATGATACAATCTCATAATGTACCTCCATTTTTTTTGCATAAAATTCCCAAATCTTCTAATATTGTTTCAAAGTCCAGCGTATGTTCCACATCATAATTTTCTTTGATAAAAGCAATTCCTTTAAACTTGAAAAGATACTGAAATGCCTCTTTGCTACTTATCTGATATTTATGGGCAAATTCATTTACACATGCAATAGTAAAACCAATTTTTCTTTTCTGTTCACTCATCAAAACCACTCCCTTTCGGCATTAAATTTTGTGACACTCTTAATGTTTTACATTTCATCACACTTACCGATGAAATTGTTCTCTCACCATCATCAAAGCATATCCAAGTAAATTCTGACCTCTCCACTTATCCAGATCAAATCTGTTTTCATCTTTCATGGATAGACCAATTCCCCATATCTGATCTTTTACCGCACATTCTGCAAGTACCGCATCTTCTGTAGCACTCAGTTTCTCTTTCAATTCTTCATTTTGAGAAAATTTTGCCTTAAGTCCTTCGTAAACAATAATCTGTCTTACTCCATTCCAAACATTTTCATTGTATCCACGAACTTCCCGTCCTAATTTTTTAATTTTTGCCACATCATCTGTACCCAATATTTTATATGCTGTCTCGACATCCTGAAAACAAAGTGCTTTCCGATACATCATGAATTGTTCCATTGATGAAAATTTAATTCCATCCACTTCAAACTCTGATAAATACCAATTTCCTAAATATCCATTTTCTTCATCTGGATTATGAAAACAAATAATCTCCATCACTGTTCACCCAACCTTTCACTACAATCATACCAGATTTACATCTTCCAAACCATCTCCACGCCAACTTTCATCACCCCGGCCAGCACCATCACCCAGATTGGATTCATCTTCACCTTCCTGAGCAAGATCACACATACCACAAATATCCCAACCATCAGCCAGTTGGTACCAGATATCACCATTTTCCCGTAAGATCCCCAGAACGCTGTCTGTAAAATGGAAATCCCCGCCGAACCGATCAGTGCGACCACCGCCGGTCTGATTCCTCCAAGTATTCCCTGCAGCATATCCATTTCCCGGTATTTTAAATACAATTTTGCAATGATTGTCACGATAATGCAAGATGGTGTGATATATCCAAGTGTAGCCACAACCGCTCCCGGCATTCCGGTCAGTTTCATCCCGACAAAAGTTGCTGCATTGATCGCAATCGGTCCCGGTGTCATCTGGGAAATGGTGATCAGATCCGTAAATTCCGTCATGCTAAGCCAGTGATGCACATTTACGACCTGCCCCTGGATCAGTGGAAGTGCCGCATATCCACCGCCAAAGCTGAACAGACTGATTTGAAAAAAGCTTAAAAATAATTGTATATAAATCATACTCTTTTCCTCCGTCTGTTCCAAAATGTCCGGATTATACCAAAAATCCCACTTGCAACCACTATATAAATCACATTGATTCCTAAAACACAGGCTGCTATAAATGCTGCAATCATAACAATCGTTGCCACATTATCTTTCTTTTTTATGATTCCGCATCCCATTTCATAAGTTACCGAGGCAATCACAGCTCCGACACCTGCCTGCATCCCTTCCAGCATCTGACTCACCAGATAATTATCCCGAAATGCATTATAAAAAGCAGAGATCACAGAAATGATCACAAACGGTGGAATAATCGTTCCAATAATTGCAACCAGTGTTCCTGCAAGACCGGCAAGCTTATACCCAACCACGATTGCCCCATTTACCGCAATCGGTCCCGGTGCTGACTGTGCGATTGCCACCAGATCCAGCATTTCATTTTCTTCAATCCAATGATAATCATCCACAAACTTTTTCTTCATCAGCGTGACGATCACATAACCGCCGCCAAATGTAAATGCACTCAGATATAATGTAGACAGAAAAAGTTTAACCAAAACTTCTCTTTTATTCTCCATAATTTTTCTCCTCCACCCATTAGTATATCTTTGCTGTATACAAATGTAAATTAAAATCCAGGTAAATTTCAAAACCTTTCCAATACAATTTTACCTCTTGACTTTTCCAGCAATCCCATTTATCATATATAACATATCAATTTAGTAGGTTTATAAAAGGAGTGACACAAAATGAACATCTTATGCTTTGGCGATTCAAACACATATGGCTACAAACCGGACGGAACCGGCAGATTTGACACCGACACCCGATGGACCGCTCTGCTTCAGAAGAAACTGGGCGCTGACCACCGCGTGATTGAGGAAGGTCTTTGTGGAAGAACCACTGTATTTCAGGATGATCTTCGTGAGGGACGTCGTGGACTTGATCTGATCGGCATCACTATGGAAATGCATAATCCCATCGTTCTCCTTATCCTTATGCTTGGGACCAACGACTGCAAATCCAGATACAACGCTTCCGCCGGAACCATTGCCAAAGGACTTGCACAGGTCATTCAGAAAGCCCGGAAAAATGCTTCCCAGCCGTTTGACCTTCTCGTCATTTCACCGATCCATCTGGGCGAAGGTGTTGGCGAACCTGGTTTTGATCCGGAATTTGATGAGAAATCTGTAGAAGTTTCAAAAAAGCTTGCTGAAGAATATCACAAAGTAGCACTTCTGCATCATGCAGCATTTCTGGATGCCTCCGCATTTGCCACTCCGAGCGCGACAGACCGGGAGCATCTGGACGCGGCCGGTCACGCTGCACTTGCTAATGCGATCTATGAAAAAATTATCGATATGCAAAAAGAACTGAAAAAAGCGGTATAGATCACCGATATGCTCCCTCGCAGGCAGACAAGTGAAACAATAAAACTTGTTGCCTGAAAGGGGCATATCACAATCTATACCGCTCTTCACATGCTTTCTTAAATATGAATTCTCATCACATTGATCACAAATCCAATCGCTCCAAGTGCCAGAAACACAAGCGCAGCTCCTGCTGCCTTTTTTCTTGTTTCAATCTTTTCCTGATCTTCGATGCTCATATTCTGAACCGGATAGTTTCTCCTTCCGATCAGATAAAGAATCAGTCCACTTGAATTATTTCCATTCATCGCCCAAAATCCCCAGAACTTCGGGTGCTTTAAGCCTCTTGCTTTTGCATCCAATACCGTCATCTGATAAATCTGCCATGCGGTGCAGATTGCGCCCACCAAAGCGATTGCTCCGCTTGCTACTGCTGCCATTTGATTCCATTCCATAATTATCTGTCTCCTAAATCCGTTTGATAATCTGATAAAGCAATGCCGATGAGCTCATGATCACCACGCAAAATACAATTACCAGATAATAGGTCCCTTCCGGCAACAGCATATTCAGCGCAATCAACAGTATCATCAGTACAATATTTAAAATAATTGCTCCAGTCAGTTTTTTGTTGCTTTTTACAACGTCAGTACTCTCTGCCAGATGTTCTGTCATCTTCTGATCTCCTTTCAACAGCTCATCAAGACTTACGGAATAAAGATCACTAAGCGCAATGACACTGATGATATCCGGATACGATTTTTCATTTTCCCAATTGGAAATGGTCTGCCTGGAAACACCTGTTTTCTCTGCCGCCTTCTCCTGGGTAAGTCCGGCTTCCATCCGTGCATTTTTTAGTTTCTTCCCTATTTCCATAATCCTTAGCTCCTCCTTTCACGGACATCATTCCATATAGCGCACCAAAAGTCTATCAAACATCTTTTACAGGTGGCATTTTTGCATGTCAAAATTCTTTTACACAGGCAAATATACCAGTATCTTACCATCTGAGGAGGGTTGTATCAAGAAAACTCTGGCACTTTCTCCTCGCATCTGTTAAAATAGGATTTCAGAAACGGAGGTTTTGAAATGCTAAAATCCTATGTCTGTTTTGACCTGGAAACAACCGGGCTTGACCCGCTATATAATGAAATTATTGAAATCGGAGCACTGAAAGTCCGTGACGGAAAGGTTGCCGAACGTTTTATGGAATTCATTCATCCGCAGGAAGAGATTTCCCCGATGATCACGAATCTCACCGGCATTACGAATGAAATGGTTGCAAATGCCAGATCTGCCAATGCTGTGATCAGTGATTTTCTTGAATTCTGTGAGGATGATGTCCTGATCGGTCACAATGTCGGCTTTGATTACAGCTTCATGAAATCAGGTGCTTCCAATTTAGGACTTACTTTTGAAAAATTTGGAATCGACACATTTAAAATCGCCCAGCGCACCTTAAAATCACTTCCATCCAAAAGTCTCTCCAGTCTGTGTGAATACTACCAGATTGAAAATAAAGCTGCGCACCGCGCCTACTATGATGCGCTTGCCACAGCAAAACTGTATCAGACACTGGCACACTATTTCGAAAATGAGGATCCTTCTCTTTTCAAGCCACAGCAGCTTACATACAAAGTAAAAAAAGTGCAGCCTGCCACAGCAAAACAGGTCGCACTTTTGCAGAGACTGTGCAGCCAGAAGAAAAAAGCACCGGAATGGAATCCGGATACGATCACGCGCAGTGAAGCATCCCGGCTGATTGACACCTTATTAAAGGCATAAGCAAAAAGATAGAATACGTCTTAAAGAATCTTCTTTCTTATAAACGTACTCTATCTTTTTTAGTTCTTCTTCACTGATCTTTCGCCTATCACTTCACCTGCCCGAAAATAATCTCTTCCGGATCTTACTTATTTACTTTCCAGTTTTCCAGAAGTTTTAATTCTATTTTCGTTCCATTCGGCAACGAAAACCAGTGGTCATTGATTGCTTTTACCGGATAAGCTTTGATCTTTTCCATCGTCTCTTCTACAGAATCTACCGCAATCGAAATATGGTCGTATCCATTTTCTCCTTCTGTATTGATCTCTTCCATTTCGCAGAGCTGGATTCCTTCTTCGTACCAGCATTTTCTTCCCGGCTTTTCACCGATTTCTCTCCACATATGCATTTCAAATACATCTTCAAAAAATTTCTGTGCGTCCTCATAAGATGCCGTTCTGATTGCTGCATGATCGATTTTTGCCATAGTCTATATCCTCCTGTTTTCGCAGTTTGTGTTCTATTTTAGGATAATTCATTTTGTGGTAGGGTGCAAGGAAAATAATGGCATGAGGGAATAGATAAAAGTTATTGACGAATAAGGCTGTAACGCCAGTCTTCATGAAACTGGCGTTCAAGGTTATTGGTTGTGGGGGCGATGTGTGGGGATGTTCGTTATTGTATATGTAGAAGCTTTAAGACGTTAGATAATGTAAAACTTTCTGCTATGTAAAAAAAGAAGCCCCACACAAGGACTCCTTCTTTAGTAGCGGGAACTGGATTTGAACCAGCGACACCGCGGGTATGAACCGCGTGCTCTAGCCAACTGAGCTATCCCGCCATATGAAATTTACAACTTATGTTGTAGTGGGACCAATAGGGCTCGAACCTATGACCCTCTGCTTGTAAGGCAGATGCTCTCCCAGCTGAGCTATGATCCCTCATCACATTTATGCGACTTGTTCATTCTACTATTATTTTCTACAAATGTCAATACTTTTTTCAGTTTTTTTACAGATTTTCTCTTTTTCCGTCAGCATATCTCCCCCTTACTTCCTGCTTTCCAGACCATTACCTGTAGATTTCTTCCCAATGCTCTTTTGTCATAACATTCGTATGATCGACCCGCACCTCATGTAAAAGCGGCACAGGGACTTCATTACAGGTATGATGATAAACAAATCCCAGCTTTTCCTGCACTCTTTTTGATTTCAGATTGCCATCATAATAAGCGCACCAGATTGTTGTCATGCCAAGATCTTCAAATCCATGTCTCAATAACTCTCTGGAAGCTTCCGGCATATAGCCTCTTCCCCAGAATGGCTGTCCAAGCCAATATCCAAGCTCGCACTCATCGTCACGCTTTGTTTTATTCGTGTATCCATTCAGTTTCAGTTCCACAGCACCTATCGCAATATTATTTTCCTTTTCACAGATTGCGTAGCACTCTGCTCCATCAAATACATTTTTGATGACAGCTCTGCTTTCCTCCACACTCTTATGCGGCGGCCATCCTGCAGCAGGTCCGATCTCCGGATCTTTTGCATATTCAAACAGACTTTCCGCATCTTCCTCTGTCCATTTTCTCAGTATTAATCTTTCGGTCTTCAGCATACTCTTCCACCTCAGTCTTTATATTTAAATTTTTAATAAATTTGTTTTCTTCAATTCCTATTCTATACGTTAATCTGTTGTTTCAGTATATCATAAGGATTTTATATCTTCAACATTCCACATTTGAATGGTTATACGTAAAACGTATTTCAATAATTCGTTTTTTCTATATATCGTCCCACTTATAGTTATTTTATACATTTCTCCATATGCATTGACTAACTCATTCGTCATTTTGTACAATATTTTATATGGTTAGCGACAAAATATATGGATACTAACAAATCGTCATTGTATAAAAGGAGGAAATGGAAATGGCTGATTATGTAAAAATGTGGGAAAACCTTGGAATGGATGTCAAGAATCATGACAATCTCTGCCAGGTTCTTCCGACGGCAGTTGGGGATGTATTTATGACACAGGAGAACCGTCCGAAAGCAATGGATTTCTGGGATATGGTTATTGCTGAAGTTCACGGTATCCGCCCGGCTGAACTCATTGAGGAACAGAAAAAGGGACGTAAGGTATTCGGAACCTTCTGCGTATATGTACCGGATGAAGTAATTATCGCTGCAAATGGTATCGTAACAGGACTTTGCGGTGGATCACAGTTCTGGGTTCCGGACGGCGAAAAAGTCCTTCCGAAAAATGTCTGTCCACTTGTAAAAGCTTCTGTAGGAGCAAGACTTGGACGCACCTGCCCATTCTTCCGTATCGCAGATATGTATGTCGGGGAAACTACCTGCGATGGCAAAAAGAAAGCTTACGAGATTCTCGGAAAAGACGTTCCAATGCATATTATGGACGTTCCACAGATGAAGCGTGAGAAAGATATTATCAAATGGAAAGAAGAAATTACAGATTTTGCAAAGATTGTAGAAGAATTCACCGGAAACGAAATTACACCAGAAAAGCTTGCAGAAGCGATCAGGATCTGCAATGAGAAGCGTAAAGCTCTTCAGAGAGTTTATGACTGCAGAAAATCAAAATGTCTGCCAATTTCCGGACGAGATGCTCTGCTCATGACCCAGATTTCTTTCTTCGATGATCCGGTACGCTGTGCCCAGATGTGTAACCGTCTGGCTGACGAACTGGAACAGCGTATCAAAGATGGTGTATCCGTTGTACCGGAAGGTACAAAACGTATCCTGATCACGGGAACACCGCTTGCAGTTCCGAACTGGAAATTACATAACATCATCGAGACAAGTGGCGCTGCTGTTGTCTGTGAAGAAATGTGTACAGGAACAAGATATTTTGAAAATCTTGTAGACGAATCCGGCGAAACACTGGATGAACAGTTCATGAATCTGTCCAAACGTTACATGAAGACAAACTGCGCATGCTTCACACCAAATACCGGACGTATCGACGACATTCTCCGTATGGTAGACGAATATCAGGTAGACGGCGTCATCGACTGCAGTCTGATGTTCTGCTGCCTATACGACACAGAAAAGCTTGCAGTTTCTGAAGCACTGAAGGCGAAAAATATTCCGGTACTCTCTCTGGAAACAGATTACACCGATAAAGATGCTGAACAGCTTCGTACAAGAATCGGAGCATTTGTGGAGATGCTGAATCAGTAAAATGGAAGAAAAAAATAAACATATCCGCTATTATATTCTCTTTGACAATCACACACAGGGCATGATGCTCCATGAGCTTCTGGATAAGCAGGGTCTTCCTAACCGGATCGCACCTGCCCCACGTGACACTGACGGCAAAGCAGCCTGCGGGATGGCGCTTCTGATCCATCCGGATGACATTGATGCCGTCAGAACATGCATCGAAGAGAATCATGCCGAATATGTAAACATCGTTCCATTGGAAAACCAGTTGCAGAAAAAGAGAGACCGATATTGTTAAATGCAGAGTTTATAATAAATGAGGAGAGAGCATTTCGCTCTCTCCTCAAATTGGTGTTCTTTATTTTGAAAAAGCTTCTTGCTTCTGTATAGCATTTCTTTCACCTTTTGTCTCTTCATTGACATTTACTTGTGTATGTGACATATAATTTCCAACATCCTTAATCGTCTCTCTTCTACTTCAATAACTCTGCTATATTTAACCTAAAGCCTGGATAAATTCCCACTGGTATTTCTTCATCGAATGAATACTGCATAAAATCTTCCGGTATTCCAAATGAATAAACCTGAGCTCTTTCTTGCGTCGGATCAACAATCCAATATTCCCTTACACCAGCTGTACGATATTTAAACAACTTTGTCATATAATCCATGCGCTGACTACTTGGCGATACAATTTCAATAATCCAATCAGGTGCACCGTTGCATCCCTTATCATCTAACTTATTCGGATCACAAATAACTGACACATCCGGTTCAACATAATTTCTGTCATCTTCATTCAAAAAAACTGCAAATGGAGCTGCATATACTTCACATTTTCCATTATTATCTGAAATATATCTATCAATGATACTTGCTAATCTTGTAGATATTTTCTGATGCAATCTGCTTGGCGGTGCCATATCATAAATCGTCCCATCTATCAGCTCAGCGCGCTGTCCTTCCGGAAGTTCATAAATATCTTTTGTTGTGTAAATATGTTCTTTTGGTAATGGCATATTTTCAGCTCCCTTCCTGTTTGAAATGAAAACCCGGTTTCATCGGGAAATTAAGGCTCAGAATCCCTTATTTTACGGGGGATTTTCGACCTCGATTTTTTGATTTTGCTAAAATTTGCTTATTCTTCGCAAAATTTCCTCTCATACGATAATTCAGGATCTAATTTCACTTCCCAATCCATAATATCCTGTGGCTGGCACTGAAGCAACTGACATAAGTCCTCAATCGTTTTGGTACTTACATCATATATAAATTCTTTTCCATTATGTTTCGGATCATTCTTATAATCTTCAAGTTTCTTTTTTATTTCTTCAGGTGTTCCCGAACACATTTTAAGTTTTGCGAGAGTACTTTGTGGAATCAACCCTTTTTTATTATAACACTCCTTTCTCTTAGCTTCAAATGTTATCATAAAGCACCTGCAAGATTTCCTAAAGATTTCTCCTGCCAGTGCTTTCACTTCTACGCCTGTTTTTCCAGCATAGCTGGGGGATTAGGCTTTTCATTGTATAAAAGCGTAAAAAATAGGCATACCGGGGTATTTTTATTTTTTTGATACATTATTTGAATTTTTGAGTTACAATTTCAGTCTATTTTTTGACCACAATTTTGACCACAATTTTTCCGATTTCAGGTGGTTTCAAACGGTCTGAAACGGCATTTTCACCCCTTTTTAAGTATTAAAAAACCGCCGAAACATCACATTTTCAGCGGTTTTACAGGTATGGACCTGAGGGGAATCGAACCCCTGTCCGAAAGCTCTTCCATAAAGGCATCTCCCATCACAGTCATTCTTTTGACATTCCCTCCATAAGACGCCGAACAACAGGCTGCTTACTTTAGTAGCTTCATAAATTCTTCCATTCCCTCAAAGCTTTGGAAACGAAGTGCCTCATCTGGTCGAAGCCGGTTACTTAAGCGATGAGAGACTCAAGGCCGACTGCTGCAACTAGGCAGCGTACGCTAAATTTTCGTCTGCGTTTATATTTAGTTGGAACTTTTAACGTAGTGTCCCGCTACGGATGGCTTCCTTGACTTCCGTGCCCCCGTCGAAACCAGTACAAGCCCTGGTTCTTGGAAGCCGTATCATCAAAAATACGCTCCTGCAAACAAGATCCGTTCAGAAGTAATTCTTCTGCTCTCCCATTTGCTCTATATATTATATGCGGACATCCCGGTTTGTGTCAAGGGATCTCCACATATATTTTACTCAATCTGGCTTATTCTGCCACATTTTATACGGATTATTATGAGCCATATTGTTAATGGAATAACCGTAGATTCCATCTTGTCATTCTAAAAATCATCAAAAATATTTTTAAAGATGTCATCCCCATACTTCTCATACAATTTTGCTGCCAGCTCATAACAATAATTCTCATCTCTCTGTGAGATAACCACAATGTTCATAGCCATTTCTTCGATTACAAGTGTATATACAACCCTTATTCCGATTCCACGATATTTTATTTTGAAAAAGCCCGTCAGGTTGTTTCCATTTTTATTCCCCAGCGGCTTCCCATACCCATTCGGACTTGGAAGTGGTGCTTTTGACACTTTCACAATTCCCGCCAATACCTGCGCCCGTATACTTCCTTCAATCTTTTTATAATCTTTTCTGGCTTCCTCTGTAATTTTTATTGTCCATGTCATTATTCAAACTCCACGCTCTCTGACAATTTCTCCAGTTCTTTCATGGAGAATCCCTCTTCCTTCACAAATTCTTCAAAAGAAGATGTCGGACTATCCACTCTGCTCTCTGCAAGCTTCAGTAATCTTATATTCTCAATCCTGTCCAGCAATTTTTCTAATTTGCTGATTTTTTCCTGTATATCTCTGTATTCGTTGATAGACACTACTACAGCAGTTGGCTGATTATTTTTTAAAACAATATATTCTGTATTATTTTCAGCTACATCATTAAAAATCTTTCCTGCTTTTCCCTGACTAAAATCAGATATTGATACAAGTCTGTCGGTTAAATCTAATAATGCTGTATTCATGAACTCATCCTCCTTAATTAGTTTCATTATACAATTCCTTTATATTATATGCAATATTTTAATTATAATTTACATCATTATTTTAACCTTTAAAAGGTCAAAATCCAACACATAATGCATTTTATTTATCAGAAAGTTCCAACACCGTTTTTTTCTACACAAAAATAGCGGAAAAGCATATTTACAAAATATACCATTCCGCTATTTTTTTATATGGCTTATCAATGTATCTCTACATAATTTTACGCTTCTTTTGTCTTTCCCACTTCCAGCATTCCGCTCTTTGCAAGTGCCGGTCTCAGTGCATTGTAGATAATTACTACAACGATCGTAGAAAGAATCGCATTTACAAAGGTAGCAGCTGCGCTCCATTTTGCAAGAACCTCAGCCATCTGCTGCGGCTGTCCCAGAATGTACTGTTTGTAAAAGTATCCGACGATCGGATCTGCAATGACATTAAATGCAAGTCCGGCAACAGATGCCAGCAGGCTCCATTTGAAAATATATTTCTTATCGGTACTTTCATTGATCTTTGCGATCTTATGCGCTACAAGTCCTGTGATCAGTCCGATGCAGAGCTTCAGGATAAATGTCTTCGGTGCTCCGGTAATATAAATCGGATCCATCACATCCGCGATTCCCATTCCGATCGCTCCTGCAAGTCCGCCGTACCATCCGCCCAAAAGAAGTGCGGCAAGCACACAGAATGCATTTCCAAGGTGGATTGATGTTGCATCTCCTCCCGGCATCGGTATTTTAATCTGCAGATACGTAAAGATTACGTAGCAAAGTGCAGCAAACAGCGCTGTCTGCGCAATTTTCATAACGGTTGAATTTGTTTTCATAGTCTGTCCCATCCTTTCTCATTCCTTGTGAAATACTGTAATACATTAATTCATCAGGTCAGTGAACATTGTACCGCGTCACTGTCTCTGTAAAAATATACAATTCTCACTTTTTTCAAGGGGACAGTTTTGTTTTATCCGAAATTGCGGATCTTGAACTCTCTTTCTGCCTCACGCTTCTGGTCTTTTTTCGCGATATCATCACGCTTATCGTATAGTTTTTTACCTTTTGCCAGTCCGATCTCTACTTTGACAAGACTCTTGCTGAAATACACTTTCAGTGGCACGATCGCCATTCCTTTTTCCTTGGTCTTGCCGATCAGTTTGTTGATCTCCGATTTGTGAAGAAGGAGCTTTCTCACACGCAGAGGATCTTTATTGAAAATATTTCCCTTTTCGTATGGGCTGATATGCATTCCATAGATAAACACTTCCCCATCCTCAATACGGATAAAGGATTCTTTGATGCTGCATTTCCCCATGCGGAGGGATTTTACTTCCGTACCTGCAAGTGCAATTCCCGCTTCATAAGTATCCAGGATAAAATAGTCATGATACGCCTTTTTATTGTTCGCAATCATCTTGCCCTGCGCTTTTGCCTTAGCCATCTTCTCTCTCCTCTTTTCTTTCCTTTACAAGTCTAAAATCAATGGTTCTTGATATCTCATCACAATCAATCATCTTCACACGCACCTTCTGCCCCAGCTTGTAGGTCTTTCTGAGATGTGAACCAATCATCTGATAATGCTCTTCGTCGTAGTCATAATGATCGTCCGTCATATTGGTAACATGCACCAGACCTTCCACGGTATTCGGCAGCTCTACATAGATTCCCCACTTCGTGATACCCGAAATAACTCCTTCAAATTCCTGTCCGAAGGAATTCCGCATATACTGTACCTTCTTCAGCTTCAGCGTCTCTCTCTCTGCCTCATCCGCACGGCGCTCTAAGGAACTTGTCTCCATCGCCACCTCCGGCAGGATTTTTTCATAATGATGCCTCTTTGCATCATTCATCCTGCCCCGGAGATTATCTTTGATAATCCGGTGGATCTGCAGATCCGGATAGCGCCGGATCGGTGAAGTAAAATGCGTGTAATACTGGGTTGCAAGTCCGAAATGTCCGTCATTATCCGGCGAATATCTTGCCTGCTTCATGGAACGGAGTGCAAGCCTTGAGATCATGGCTTCTTCCGGAGTCCCCTCGATCTTGTCCAGAAGCTTCTGCACTTCTTTGGGACGGATCTCCTGTCCCCCTTGCATGTGCATGGTATATCCGAAATTCTGCAAAAATGTCACAAGCTTTTTCATCTTGTCATCATCCGGTGTTTCATGCACACGGTATAAGAATGGAATCTCCTGCCAGAAGTAATCCTCTGCAACCGTCTCATTTGCCACAAGCATAAAATCCTCGATGATCTTCGTCGCCACGTTGCGGTCGTATGCCTTGATATCCACCGGCTCACCGCTTTCATTTAAAATAATCTTTGCCTCCGGAAAATCAAAGTCGATTGCCCCTCTTCTGTGACGTCTTTCTCTCAAAATGTGTGACAGTTCTTTCATCAGTTCAAACATCGGGATCAGATCATGATACCGTTCGCATTCTGCCTCATCCCGATCCTCAAGAATCTTTTTCACACTGGTATAGCTCATGCGTTCATCCACATTTACCACAGTTTCCGCGATCTGGTGATCAACTACATTTCCCTTCGCATCAATGGTCATGATACAGCTCAGTGCCAGCCGGTCCTCGCCTGCGTTTAATGAACACATTCCATTGGACAGAACTCTTGGCAGCATCGGGATCACACGATCTGCCAGATAGACACTGGTACCTCTTTTCAATGCTTCCCGGTCAAGGGCGCTGTTCTCCTGCACATAATTGGTCACATCAGCGATATGCACGCCAAGAATATAACGGTCTCCCTCTTTTGTCAGAGTGATCGCATCATCCAGATCCTTCGCATCCTCGCCGTCAATCGTCACGGTCTGCCAGCTCCGCACATCCTTACGTCCTGCCATATCAGCGTTCGTCACTGCCTTTGCCACACGCTCTGCCTGATTCAGTACCTTCTCCGGAAATTCGGTTGGCAGATCATATCCTTTGACAATCGACAAAATATCAACTCCCGGATCGGTCACATGCCCCAGGATCTCTACGATCTTTCCTTCCGGCTTCTTTCCATTCTCCCCATAAGAGGTCAGCTCGACCACAACCTTATGCCCGGTCACAGCTCCTTTAGAGCGCTCTGCCGGTACGAAGATATCCTGCAGGAAACGCTCATTATCCGGCACAACGAATCCGAAATTCTTCCGGCTCTGATAATAGCCGACGATCCGCTGGGTTCCCCTCTGTACAATCTTCGTGATCTTTCCTTCTCTTCGCTTTCCTTCCGGTGCTTTGGTGATGACAACCTCTACCTCATCTCCCTGCATGGCACCGTTCATATCATCTTCCGAGATAAAGATATCTTCACTCTCACCTTCCACGGTGACAAAGCCGAAGCCTCTCGCATTTGCCTGGAATATTCCCCGCAGCTGCTTTGCCTCACCTTTAATGTATTTTCCTTTCTGTGTGACATGTACCCTGCCTTCCTTTTCCAGGCTGTCCATGACAGCCTTGAGTTCCCCTTTCTGATCTTTCGGGACCTGAAGCAGCATCGACAGCTCTTTCAGCTTCATCGGCACATAAAATTCATCACAGATAAATTCATAAATAATTTTCTTTCTTTTTTCAAATAATTCGTCCATCTCTTCTCCTGTCAAAAAAGGAACACCCTATAGATACTATAGAGTGTTCCTCATCTTCTTTCAATCATTCGTTATGCAAAAACTTTCAGGTTCAGGACTGCTGCAAGTACGATAAACAGAATTGCTAAAAACTTGGTAGACTTAACAAGTGCGCCTTCCATAGAACGACCTTTGTTCTGTCCCCAATAAGAATCTGCCATACCTGCGATTGTTCCAAGACCTGCTGACTTACCTTCCTGCATCAATACGATTACTGTCAATGCGATACAATCTATTGCAAATAAAATTAAAAGCACTGTTTTTAAAATTTCCATTACTAATCACACCTCCTGATGTTTGAACCACTCATGTATTTTACCATAAATCTACTTCCGATTCAAGCAAATTTCATGGATTTCAGTCTTTATTTTACCAGTTTACTTCCTTTCAGCTTCACAACCCGGTCAATCCGGTTAATGGATGACATTCGGTAGGCATAAGCCCCCGACTCAAAAAGTGCATAAATGCTGCCACCGTCCTGATAGATCTGTTCCAGCCTCTCTGGAAATTTGATCGTCTTATAAGCTTCGGAAGTTGACAAGATTCCATATCTGGAATAGTTGAAGATCTGTACCTCCGATGGCAGGATCCCCCAGGACCTGGTAAGCAGGATCTTATTGTTGTAAAATGCCATTCCCTGCACCTTACCGGAAATTACCTGCATACTGACCGCATAGGCAACCGGATCCGTCACGCCGACCGTCCGTTTCAGGTTCATATCTTCTTTTTCATACAAGGTACCGTCTGCATTGATCAGATATTTTTCAATGACGCTGGCATTATCCTGTGTAAAGAATCCGACAAACAATGCACCGTCATGATACGTCATAAATGACGCCCGCTTGATCTTGTAAAGGTTGTAAGACATATCGAATTCAATCGGATGATATCCGTCATCAAAGGAATAATTCTCCAGATGAGACAGTGTGATCGCATTTGCCTGCGCCCAGGTGGAACCCTGTCCTGTCACCCACAGAATCTGGTTCATCGTATCGTATGCCATCCCGCCCACATGGGCTTTGGTGTTCAGCACAATCTCTTTCACAAACTGTCTGCTTTCTTTGTCGATCACGTAGATCACCGAATCATGTGCCTTTGTCTTACAATAAGCACTGACCAGAATATAATCCTCTGTAATTGCAAGTCCCTGCGGTGTCATGGATGTGCAGACTTCTGCTTCTCCGTCCCCTTTTACTTTCAGCGTCCTTGTTGACTTCAGACCAGGAACAACATAAGTCCCGTAGTCATTGTCCACTTCGGCTTCATCGCAGGCGTATTTATAAACAGTCTGGTTGCGCTTCAGCGTTTTTATATACTGCTCCATCGTGTAAATGGAATCCGTATTCGTCACCTTCCGGTTGGTTTCCGGCTCCACCTCGGCTCTGTACTGGAATGCGTAATACCAGTAGCTTCCTCCGATGATTCCCACAACCAGAAGAATACTGATGATACTGCGGATATGTCCAAGCATGGTCTTCTTTTTCCGGACCTTTTTCTTCTTTGTTTTTTTCTCTTCCTGTCTTACTTCCTCATTCTCAAGCTCTTGTTTATTCATTCATGCCCACTTCGTTTTTATATACTTTCTGTGTTGAAAATCCCCGTCCTCTGACCTCATTTACATTGCCAATGATCATAAATGCGTGCGGATCTATCTCCTGCACGATCTGGTTCAGCCGCATCAGTTCACGGTTAGACACAACGGTAAGGATCATCGGCTGATCCTTTCTCAAATAACCGGTCTGCGTGTAGACCAGTGTGGTTCCTCGGTCAAGCTTCTCCTGGATCAGATGGTTCAGCTTCTCATACTCTCCGGAAATGATCTTGATCTGTGTTCTGGTCGATCCCATCAGAAGCACTTTATCCAGCATCACCGTGTAAATCAGTACCAGAAGGATACCATAGATGATCTCTTCTTTATTGGTAAATACCATCTGGAAGATCAGAATCGCAAAATCAAATACATAGAGCATAACCGATACGGAAAGCCCGAATTTCTTATTCAGTACCAGCGGTGGGATATCCATACCTCCTGTTGATGCTCCGCATCTTATAACAACTCCGATTCCAAGTCCGATCATCAGACCTCCACAGATCGTCGAAAGCATCTTGTCGTCTGTGATGTTCTGTAATACCGGAACATTCTCCAGTATTCCCAGAATGATCGGATAATAAAACGTACTGACCAGTGTAGTAAGTGCAAATTTCATACCAAGCACTGCAGCCCCCAGAAGAAACATCAGTGTGTTGAAGATCAGTACAAATGTATGGATCTGTAATCCAAAATAATGATTCACGGCAATTCCAAGCCCCGTGGTCCCTCCGGTAATGATATCATTCGGCAGGATAAACATTACGATTGCAAGTGCATATACTGTATTCCCCAATAAAATCAGGCACAGATTCTTCATATTTGACATTTTCATATTACTCTCTCCTTGACATATGTATTTTGTCTGCAGATTTCCCCAATTTTCCACAATCCAATACTTTATAGTATACTCGGTGCATGTTTTGTGGACAAGGAATTTTTTTATTTTATTCTCTTTTTTCGTTTCATTTGGTATACTGTGATTAAAAAGACAGGTTTTGATTTTCCAGGAAAAGAGGTTATTAAATTATGGACAAGATCAAACAGTTACAGGACATGATTAACGAGAGCAACAGAATCGTTTTTTTCGGCGGTGCCGGCGTCTCTACCGAGAGTAATATTCCGGACTTCAGAAGTGCAGACGGACTCTACAGACAAAAGTACCGCTACTCACCGGAGCAGATTGTAAGCCACAGCTTTTTCATGCAGCATACGGAAGAATTTTATGATTTTTATAAAGAGAAAATGATGTTCCTTGATGCGAAGCCAAATAAAGCGCATCTGAAGCTTGCCGAGCTGGAAGCCGCCGGAAAGCTGACCGCCGTTATCACACAGAATATTGACGGACTCCACCAGGCTGCCGGAAGCAAAAATGTACTGGAGCTTCATGGAAGTATCCACCGCAATTACTGTATGCGTTGCAAAAAGCAGTACAGTGCACGTTTTGTAAAAGAATCGAAAGGAATCCCAACCTGCGACTGCGGCGGAACCATCCGCCCGGATGTAGTTCTCTACGAAGAAGGACTGGATAACCAGATCATCCAGAAAAGTATCCGCGCCATCTCAGAAGCAGATATGCTGATCATCGGCGGTACTTCTCTTGTGGTCTACCCTGCTGCCGGATTTATCGATTATTTCCACGGCAAATATCTGGTACTCATCAACAAGGATGCAACTGCCCGTGATGTAGGCGCAACCCTGACGATCCATGAGCCGATCGGAGAAGTATTAGACCGTATCCACGTGTAGCCGGAGAATCCAGAAAATTTCCGCTATACCTGTAAGCTGTAATTTCCCGGACAACATGCCATTTTCATGCAGTCCAAAAATCCTCTGCCAGCTCTTTTTATCAAAGAGTGACAGAGGATTTTTCACTTTAACCGTTATACGTCTTAAAAAAATGATACAGATTGTCCAGTGCTTTCGTCAGCACCGGGATTTCTTCTTCATCTAAGGTCTCAACGACCGCTTCTACCATCTTCCTGTGAAACTCTGCGTGATGGTGGTACGCCTTCTCACCCTTTTCCGTCAGCTTGATATTGACGATCCGGCGGTCTTCCTCACTCCGGTGACGGACCGCATACTTTTTATTGACCAGACTGTTCATCGAAGTCGTCAGAGATCCTACGGTAATCCCAAGCTTCTTTGCGATCGTAGACATATTATTCCCGTCACCCAGACCGACTGCCTCAATGATATGCATATCATTGTTCGTCAGATCCTTAAACTCTTCTGTGATCACTGCTTTTTCTTCCAGTCCCCAGATATCATTAAAAAGATGTACCAGTATCTTATTGATGCTCTCGTATGCGTCCAATTCCCCTTCTTCTCCTTGCTGTGTCTTTTTCTAGTTCAATTATACACAGTCACCTAACAAAGAATCAATCACTTCTTTCACGGTTTCTATTTTTTCTGCTTTCCACACGTCCGCTCCGCAGAACAGAAGCGCCTCACCAATCTCACCTTTTGCCGCTTTGATCAGCGCTTCCGTGATACAGTATGGCACTTCCGCCGGGTTACAGTTTTTCAGACACCCAAGACATCTCTTAGGCTTCACCCTCTCTCCTGCCATCACATGACTGATAAATGGATTCTTAATTGCCCTCCCCGGCATTCCAACCGGACTTTTCACCAGAATGACATCCTCCTTCTCCGCATTCAGATAACTCTGCTTGTAACTGAGATCCGCATCGCACTCCCAGGTCGTGACAAATCTTGTTGCCACCTGGACTGCATCTGCTCCTAATGAAAAGGCATGCTCTGCCGCATCTTTATCCGAAATTCCTCCGGCTACTGCCACCGGGATATGCACCTGATATTTTTGGGCGTACTTTCTGACCACTGCCATGATCCTCTCGATTTCATCATCATAGCTTTCCTGTGTGTAAGTTTCCAGCTGCTCCCGGTCAAACCCCAGATGTCCTCCGGCTTTCGGTCCCTCGATCACAACCAGGTCTGCGGTCCTGGAAAATTTTTTATCCCAGTATTTTAAAATAACTTTCGCTGATTTTTCGGTCGATACGATCGGAGCAATCTTGGTACTGCTGCCCTCCACAAGTCCTGGCAGCTCGATCGGAAGCCCTGCCCCGGATACGATCAGATCTGCTCCGGCGTCCACTGCTGCTTTCACATGCTCGTCATAATCCTTCAGCGCAACCATGATATTAAATCCGATCACGCCATCCGTAGCCGTCTCTCTTGCTCTTTGGAATTCAGATCCGATTGCACGGATATTTGCCGCCCTTGTATTCGTTTCAAAATCCGGTTCACGAAATCCGATCTGTGCGGTTGAGATGATCCCGACTCCGCCTTCCTTTGCAACCGCTCCGGCAAGCTGTCCAAGGCTCACACCGACTCCCATTCCCCCTTGAATGACCGGTCTTTTTACTTTCAAATCACCAATCACAAGTTCCGGTAATCCTTCCATTTTTCTTCTCCTCTTTCTACTACATCCTGCGGAATCTGTCATACCGCTTTTCAGTAAGTTCTTCCTTTGTCATTGCTCCATATTTTTTCAAAAAAATGCAGATATAATCATCCATCGGATCTGTCACTTCTGTAAATGTTTCCAGATTGAAGTCTTCCGGCTCCGGAATCACCCGTTCTACGATACCGGCTTTCAGGAGCTGATCAGCTGTCAGCTTCATCACACCTGCCGCCTCTTTTGCACGGCTGCTGTCCTTCCACAGGATACTTGCAAATCCTTCCGGCGAAAGAATGGAGTAAATCGAATTTTCAAGAAGCCACACTTCATCTGAAGTTGCCATCGCAAGGGCTCCTCCGCTTCCACCTTCTCCGATCACAACTGACAGGATCGGAACCTGAAGATTTGACATTTCAAATAAATTCCTTGCGATTGCCTCACCTTGTCCTCTCTCTTCTGCTTCCAGCCCGCAGAACGCTCCCGGCGTATCTACAAAACAGATGACCGGACGGTTAAATTTCTCTGCCTGTTTCATCAGCCGAAGGGCTTTGCGGTATCCGTCCGGTGACGGCATCCCAAAGTTACGCTCGATATTTTCCTTTGTCGTGCGCCCCTTTGCCTGTGCAATTACAGTCACCGGCATTCCGTGAAATCTTGCAATCCCGCCAATGATCGCCTTATCATCCTGGTAATAACGGTCTCCATGAAATTCCATAAAATCTGTAAATAATTCTTCAATGTACTCCGCACCGACCGGACGAGCCTTGTCTCTGGATAACTGCACCCGTTCCCATGGTGTCAGATTCTTCTGTACCGCCTGTGTTTCCTTTTCTTCTACTTCCGGCAAATCGTATGCTCCCTGCTTATGCATTGCTACAATTTCTGCCAGTGTCTCCCTGAGACGCGGACGCTCCACAATCTGATCCACAAATCCGTGCTCCTGAAGGAATTCTGCCCTCTGGAATCCCTTCGGAAGCTTCTGCCCTATGGTCTGTTCAATCACACGCGGACCTGCAAAACCGATCAGTGCCCCCGGCTCGGCAAGAATGATATCTCCGAGCATGGCAAAACTTGCCGTTACCCCACCGGTTGTCGGATCGGTCAGCACGCTTACATATAAACAGCCTGCATCATGGTGTCTTTTCAGTGCCGCTGAAGTCTTTGCCATCTGCATCAGAGAGTGGATCCCCTCCTGCATTCTGGCGCCTCCTGAACAGGCAAATATAATAATCGGAAGTTTCTCACCGGTTGCCTTTTCTACTGCACGGGTAATCTTTTCGCCAACCACTTTTCCCATGCTCGCCATCATAAACCGCCCGTCACAGACTGCAAGAACTACTTCATTTCCCGCGATCATTGCTTTTCCGGTTACAACCGCCTCATCAAGCCCGGTCTTTTCCTGTAGTGCTTCTACCTTTTCTTCATAGCCTTTATAATGCAGCGGATTTCCCGAAGTAAGTCCCTTGTCCCACTCTTCAAAGGTGCCGGCATCTGCTACCATTTCAATCCGGCGCATCGCATGCACACGGAAATAATTCTGACATTTTGGACAGATATAATATCCCTTCTTCACATCCTCTGTCAGAATGGCAGATTTGCAAACGTTACATTTTTTCAGAAGTCCCTCCGGAACCTCCGGTGCCATATGGACAGGCTTTCCTTCGCCAAGAGATATATACCCTCTTCTGCTTGTTTTCTTGAACATATTTGACAGTTTCAAATTGCTTTACCTCCGCTTTTGTAGAGCTAACCTTGCCGATTCTTTGCTTCTCTTTCGGCAATAAATTCAATATCAAAATCTCCTGCCTGATACTTTGGATCATGCAAAATATCATATTGATAATCCACATTAGTATCAATGCCTTCTATAATTACCTCACCAAGTGCACTCTGCATCTTCCGGATCGCCTCGGTACGGTTCTTTGCAAATACGATCAGCTTTGCCAGCATATTGTCATAATATGGCGGTACGGTGTATCCACTGTAAATTGCTGAATCAATCCGCACACCCTTTCCTCCCGGAAGGTACATATCGGTGATCGTTCCCGGACACGGGCGGAAATTCTTTTCCGGATTTTCCGCATTGATCCTGCACTCAATGGCATGACCGGTCAGCTTTACATCCTCCTGCGTAAAGGAAAGCTGCTGGCCGTCTGCGATCCGGATCTGTTCCTTGATCAGATCGATCCCTGTCACCCATTCTGTGACCGGATGCTCCACCTGGATTCTGGTATTCATTTCCATAAAATAAAAATTCCCGCTCTTTTCCAGCAGAAATTCAATGGTTCCTGCATTTTCGTAATGCGCTGCCTTTGCCGCTTTTACCGCTGCTTCGCCCATTCTCCGGCGAAGCTCATCCGAAATCACGGCACATGGAGATTCTTCAATCATCTTCTGATGATTTCTCTGCACCGAACAGTCACGTTCTCCTAAATGCACCACATTTCCATACTTATCCGCCATGATCTGAAATTCGATATGCTTCGGATGCTGCACAAAATGCTCGATGTACATAGTGTCATCCCCAAAAGCTGCCTTGGTCTCTTTCTGCGCGGTATTAAATGCCATGTCAAATCCGGCTTCATTTTCCGCCACACGCATCCCTTTTCCGCCTCCGCCGAGAGCCGCCTTTACGATTACCGGATAGCCGATCTCTCTTGCAACTTCTTTTCCTTTTGACGCATCATAAATCGCTTCCCGGCTTCCCGGAATGATCGGAACCCCGGCATTTGCCATGGTATTTCTCGCCTCGGATTTATTTCCAAGCCTGCTGATCACTTTCGAATCCGGTCCAATAAAAATGATGTTGCACTTCTCACAAAGCTCTGCAAATTTCGTATTTTCAGAAAGGAAACCAAATCCCGGATGGATCGCATCTGCTCCCGACACGATGGTCGCGCTGATGATCTGCTCCATATTCAGATAGCTTTCCGAAGATGGTGCAGGTCCGATACAGATTGCTTCGTCTGCAAGCTGTGTATGCAATGCTTCTTTATCTGCTTCCGAATAAACTGCAACCGTCTCGATCCCCATTTCCCGGCAGGCACGGATGATCCGCACTGCGATCTCTCCACGGTTTGCGATCAGTACTTTCTTAATCATCTGTTTCCGCCTTCCCTATCATCAAAGACAGCTCTGACTTTACTGCAACTTCTCCATCCACTGATGCAACAGCTTCTCCGATTACCAGTGGTCCCTTCTGACGGATAATTCTTGCTTCCAGTTTTAATTTGTCACCCGGAACAACTTTTCTGCGGAACTTACAGTTCTTAATCCCACCAAAATAGCCGAGCTTTCCTTTATTTTCTTCCTGCATCAGAACCGCTACTGCACCGACCTGCGCCAGTGCTTCAATGATCAGCACTCCCGGCATCACCGGCTCCTGTGGGAAATGTCCGGCAAAAAAGTCCTCTCTGTAAGTCACACATTTATAGCCAACCGCATATTCTCCCGGCTCGTAATCTTCGATATAATCTACCAGCAAAAACGGATGTCTGTGCGGAATGATTTTCTGAATTTCCTTGATTCCCAAATGTTTCATGCTTTTCGCCCTCCATCCAGCTACACGATTCGGAATAATGGCTGTCCGTATTCCACAGTTTCTCCATTTTTCACGAGTACTTCCGATACCACACCGTCAAAATCACACTCAATATCATTCATCAGTTTCATCGCCTCTACGATGGCAACCGTCTGTCCTTTTGCCACATGATCGCCAACTGCCACAAATGGTGCTGCCTCTTCCGACGGTGCTGCGTAAAAGGTTCCAACCAGAGGGGATTTGATCAGCTGCCCTTCTGCTTCTTTTCCTTTTTCCGGTCCATCCTCCGGCTTCAGTACTGATGCTGCATTGCTCTGCGCTCCTGGCACGTTTTGTACTGTCGCCATCTGTGCTGCGCCTGTACTGACAACCATCTGTTCTTTTTCTTTCTGTATTTTCAATTTCACACCGTTTTCTTCATACTGAAATCCTGTCAGGTCCGAATCCGAAACGGTCTGAATCAGTTTTACCAGATTTTCTAATTCCATCCTTCTACCTCTATCCTTCATACTTCTTCAAAAGAAGGGTTGCATTGTGTCCGCCAAATCCAAGGGAATTGGTAAGAGCACATTTGATCTCTTTTTCGACCGGTGCCCCGACAGCATAATTCAGATCACATTCTTCATCACATTCTTTTGTTCCGACTGTCTGATGAATAAATCCGTCCTGAATGGATTTTACGGTAACGATACATTCTACTGCACCAGCTGCGCCCAGAAGATGACCGATCATGGATTTCGTTGAATTCACAACCACATCCTTTGCCGCATCGCCGAATGCTTTCTTGATCGCATAGGTTTCAAACAGATCATTGTGGTGCGTGCTGGTTCCGTGTGCGTTAATGTACTGCACTTCTTCCGGCGTCACGCTGCCCTCTTCCATCGCAAGCTCCATCGCCTTTGCCGCACCGCTTCCGTCTTCTGCAGGGGAAGTGATATGATAAGCATCTCCGGTTGCCCCGTAACCTGCAAGCTCTGCGTAAATCTTTGCGCCTCTTGCTCTCGCATGCTCCAGCTCTTCCAGAACTACCACGCCGGCTCCTTCTCCAAGAACAAATCCACTTCTGTCTTTATCAAATGGAATCGATGCACGCAGTGGATCTTCACTGGTAGTAAGTGCGGTAAGTGCGGTAAATCCGGCAATCCCTGTCGGACAGATACAGCTTTCCGTACCACCTGCAAACATTACATCCGCATCTCCGTACTGAATGGCACGAAGCGCATCCCCGATACAATTGGTTCCCGTCGCACATGCAGTAACGACATTCGTGCACTTTCCTTTAAGCCCAAGCTGGATCGATACATTTCCGGCTGCCATATTGGAAATCATCATCGGAACCATCAGTGGTGCTACCCTTCCCGGTCCCTTTTCCAGAATCGTCGTGTACTGCTTCTCGATCTGCTGCAGACTTCCGATTCCCGAACCGATGATCACGCCACAACGGTATGGATCCTCTTTTTCAATTTCAAATCCCGCATCCGCGCACGCTTCCTTCGCCGCTGCAACTGCGTACTGTGAAAATGTCTCCATTCTCTTCGATGCCTTGAAATCCATCCGTTCTTTCGCAACAAAGTCCTTGACCTCCGCTGCGATCTTCACTTTATATTCGGTTGTATCAAATTTTGTGATCGGACCGATTCCTACGGTTCCATTTTTGATACCGTTCCAGAATTCTTCTACTGTATTACCAATCGGGGTGATCGCTCCAAGCCCCGTAATAACAACTCTGCGCTTCATATTGCCTCCTTTTGTGGAAAATGCGGGAAATGTAGGTTGTGTTCGGCTCTGCACAAATATTCCTGTCGGCATTCAAGTTGTGCAAACCATTCCGATGAGCCTCCGAAACCAAGGATTATGTCAGCAAAGGCTTCCATAATCCTTTGAGTCTCCTCTCCATTGCACAAAATAGAATGCCGACAGGAATATTTGTGCAGAGCCGGACTCAAGTCTACTGGCTAAAACGCGTTTTCCACGAAACGTTTTCGGTGTGTTGTTGACTGTTCCACTTTTTGATAAAATTTATCATTTTGTATGTATTTTTAGGTGAATTCTTTAGGTTAATGATCTTATTCAATCAAATCCCTTCAATGCTAATTAAAACCAATTTCTTCCCCCTGCAATTCTCTATTGGTATATTGAACTACTTCACGGATGTAAAATGGTTTTCTCGATAAAGTTGAATGACAAATTGTACAAAAGATGTCATTCAAATTCATTTTTCGAGCAATGGAGATGAGACTCAAAGGATTGTGGAAGCCTTTGCTGACACAATCCTTGGTTTCAGAGGCTCATCGGAATGGTTTGCGAGTCTGAATTTGAAGGACATCTTTTGTACAATTTGTCCCTCAACCTTCTCTGCAACCACTTTTACATCACCATCCCCCCATCGACCTGCAGCACCTGCCCGGTAATGTATGCTGCGCTGTCAGACGCCAGAAACGCCACCGCCTTTGCAACATCTTCCGGCTGTCCCATTCTGGCAAGAGGGATCTGACCTCTCATTTCTTCTTTGAGCTTATCGGAAAGAACTTCTGTCATCTCCGTTTCAATGAAGCCCGGTGCAACCGCATTGACCGTGATCCCGCGGGATGCCAGTTCTTTTGCCGCAGATTTGGTCATTCCGATAATTCCTGCTTTTGATGCAGCATAGTTTACCTGACCGGCATTTCCGCTGATTCCAACTACGGATGCCAGATTGATGATTCTTCCGCTTCTCTGCTTCATCATCTGTCTGGATGCAAAACGGATGCAATGGAAAGTTCCTTTCAGATTGACATCAATGACATCGGAGAAATCTTCTTCACTCATACGCATCAGCAGACCATCCTTTGTGATCCCTGCATTATTTACCAGAATATCGATTCTTCCAAACTGCTCGATCACTGCTTTTATAAATGCTTCACAGCCCTCGTAATCTGCTACATTGCACTGCATACACTGGGCGCATCCACCCTTTTCTATGATTTCATGTTTCACTTCATCTGCTTTTACTTCAGAACCATTGTAATTGATCACAACTGTTGCTCCCTGTGCAGCCAGCTCCTTCGCAATTGCCTTTCCGATTCCACGGGATGCGCCGGTAACCACCGCGATCTGCCCTTCCAAATTTTCTCTGTCTGTCATATGCTTTTCCTTTCTATTGCCTGTTTTTTACACCAGTTCAGCAATTACTTTTTCCATATCTTCCCAGGTTTCGATATTGTATACTTTGACACCTTTGTCAATGCGCCGCATGAATCCGGCGAGTGTTTTTCCCGGTCCGATTTCTACGAAAGTGTCCACACCATCTGCAATCATAGTTCTCACACTTTCTTCCCATCGTACCGGTGAAGAAATCTGTTTTGCAAGAAGTGCCTTCGTTTCTTTGATATCCGTCACATATTTCGCCGTAACATTCGTCACATAAGGAATGATAAGCGATTCAAAAGTGCGTTTTTCCATTTCTTTTGCCAGCTCTTCCCCTGCGCCCTCCAGCATCTTCGAGTGGAACGGACCACTTACATTTAACAGAACTGCCCTTTTTGCTCCGGCTTCTTTTAAAGCTTCCGCTGCCTGTCCGACTGCCTCTGTTTTCCCGGTAATCACAATCTGTCCCGGACAGTTATAATTCGCTACAGACGCCCCGGGAATTTTCCCGGTCACTTCCGCAACGGTGTCTCCATCCAGTCCCAGGATTGCCGCCATGGCTCCTTCACCTGCCGGAACGGTATTCTGCATCAGAATCCCTCTTTTTCTCACAAGAGAAATGGCGTCCTTCGGCTGCATGCCTCCCGCTGCGCTGATTGCACAGTACTCTCCAAGGCTGAGCCCGGCTGTCACATCCGGTGTAAGACCTCTTTTTTCAATCTCGGCTGTCATGGCAAGACAGGCTGTTACCATTGCCGCCTGTGTATATTCAGTCTGATCCAGCTGGTCATTTTCTTCAAAGCAAAGCTGTTGCATATCTATTCCAAGCTCAGCTGTTGCTGTATCAAAAATTGCTTTTGCCAGACTGCTTTTTTCATAAAAATCTTTTCCCATACCACATTTCTGTGCACCCTGTCCCGGGAAAATGAATGCTGTTTTATTCATAAAATCCTTTGCCTCCGATCAGTGCATCCGTTTCATTTACCAGCTTCCGGATCAGGTCCTTGCAGCTCATAATCTCTTTGACCATTGCCGCACTCTGTCCTGCCATTACGCTTCCGTTTGTCACATCTCCATCTACAACGGCCTTTCTTAAGCCTCCAAGTGTAAGATGTTCAAGTTCTTCAAAGGATGCACCGTTTTTCTCAAGGTCCAGATATTTTTTCGTCATTTGGTTGCGAAGTGCTCTCACCGGATGTCCGGTGCTTCTTCCGGTTACTCTGGAATCAATGTCCTTCGCTTTGATGATCGCGTTTTTATAGTTTTCATGTACGATGGATTCTTCTGTTGCAACAAAATGGGTTCCCATCTGTACGGCTTTTGCTCCCAGCATAAATGCTGCCGCAATTCCTCTTCCATCTGCAATTCCTCCCGCTGCGATCACCGGGATCTTTACTGCGTCTACAATCTGTGGAACCAGCACCATTGTTGTATTTTCTCCGATGTGTCCGCCGGATTCACATCCTTCGGCAACCACTGCATCAGCCCCACACCGCTCCATTCTTCTTGCAAGTGCAACAGATGCAACTACCGGAATTACTTTAATTCCTGCTTCTTTCCACATTTTCATATATTTTTCCGGGCTTCCGGCGCCTGTCGTTACAACCTTTACGCCTTCTTCCGCCACTACCTTTGCTACATCCTCTGCATAAGGACTCATCAGCATGATATTTACTCCAAATGGTTTATCAGTCAGCTTTTTTGCCTCTCTGATCTGTTCACGTACCCACTCAGCCGGGGCGCTTGCAGCCCCGATGAGCCCAAGCCCGCCGGCATTTGATACGCCGGCCGCAAGATGATACTCAGCAACCCAGGCCATTCCGCCCTGGATGATCGGATACTCGATTCCAAGTAATTCGGTTACTTCTGTTTTCATATTACAACCTCTTTCTGTATGCGTTTTTTGTGATGCTTATTTTTTCAGTCCTTCGATGTAGGTTACGACACTTCCGATTGTCTTGAGATCACCGATTGCTTCGGTGTCGATCTCCACACCAAATTCATCTTCAAATGTCATGACCATATCCATCAGATCGAGGGAATCTGCTCCGAGGGATTCAAAGGTTGTCTCTGCTGTGAGATCTGCTGCGTTTACGTCAAGTCCTTCTGCTACGATTTCTTTTACTTTTTCTAACATGATTTTTGTCTCCTTATTGTTGATTGATTTTATGTTTACCACTCTATGAGTGTGGCTCCCCAGGTAAGGCCGGCGCCGAAGCCGCAGAGGACGATTTTCTGTCCTTTTTGCAGACAGCCGGTTTTGTTTAGTTCATCCAGGAGGATCGGGATGCTGGCTGATGAGGTGTTGCCGTATTCTTCGATGTTGACCGGAAATTTTGTTATGTCTGTTTTCATTCGTTTGGCTACGGATTCGATGATCCGCAAGTTTGCCTGATGCAGAACGAAAAGATCAATATCTTTCTCGGTCAGATCTGCTTTTTGCAGAAGTTCTCCGATGACTTCCGGTACTTTTTTTACGGCAAATTTGAAAACTGCCTGTCCATCCATGGATACATAAGTCTGTTTTTCATTTTCTTTTTCCTGCCAGTTTTTCTGCTGGCGGCTTTCACAGGCGAGTACCTGTCCTTTTGCTCCGTCGGAATGTGTGACGGATGGAAGGATTTCTCCTTCTTCTGCCCGGATCACAGCAGCTCCTGCCCCGTCACCGAAGAGAATGCAGCTTCCTCTGTCCTGCCAGTTAACAATTCCGGATAGTGTCTCACTTCCGATTACCAGAATGTTCCTGTACATTCTGGCACTTATGTAGGCCTGTGCGGTATTATAGGCATATACGAAACCGCTGCATGCCGCACTGATATCAAAACAGGTCGCATTTACCGCACCAAGCTCTTTCTGGACCTCACAGGCGGTGCTTGGGATCACGGTGTTTGGTGTGATTGTGGATACCAGTATCAGATCCAGATCGTCTGCATTTAACTTTGCATCCGCAAGTGCATTTCTTGCTGCTTTTACTGCCATACTGACTGTTGTATCTTCTTCTGCAATGTGTCTGCGCACGATGCCGGTACGTTCCCGGATCCATTCATCATTTGTCTCCACCATTTTTGACAGGTCATTGTTGTCATAGTAATGCTCCGGTACATAGGAACCGGTACCGCATATCCTTCCTCTCATGGTTGTTCTCTCCATTTGTTTTGTTTTAAAATCATTTTAGTTTAAGATACTTTTATATTCAAACTATTTGATAATATAACATAGTTGGATCGGTTTTGCAAGAGGAAATTTTTTTGTTTGACGCGAGGGGCAAATTAATGGAAAAGAAGAGTTCCGGTTCTCTTCTTTTCCATTCATCTGCCATTCAAATCGGTACAAAAATGACGTGCTTTAGTCTCTGTATTTTCTGTTCTGAGTACAAAAAATCCTGCGGTTTTGCCAATTCAAAATCGCAGGATTTTTCTTATTCTGTAACTTCCTGATATGCCTCTTTCGTCTGTTCTCCACTCCGGCGGATCCCTGCAAACAAAGATCCGGATATATTATGCCATACACTGAAGATCGCCCCCGGAAGGGTTGCCAGTGGATTTGCCGCGAAATTGGCAGTCGCAAGGGAGATTGCAAGTCCACTGTTCTGCATTCCGACTTCGATAGCAATAGCAGTTGCCTTATCGTACTCAATATGTAAAATTTTCGCTGCACCGAGTCCGATTCCCATTCCGCAGAGATTGTGAAGCATCACAACTCCGAGAACCAGAAGTCCGCAGCTCAAGATTTTTTCTGCATTAACAGCTACGATTCCGCTGATGATCATTACGATCGATACAACCGAGATCAGTGGCAGAACCTCTGATATTTTCTGGATCTGTTTTCCCCAGACCCAGTTGATCAGAATTCCCAGAAGTACCGGAACCAGAACAACCTTTACTACAGAAATTACCATTGCCCAGAAGGATACTTCTACCCAGGCTCCGGCGAGTACATACACCAGAAGTGGTGTTACAATCGGTGCCGCAAGAGTTGATGTGATCGTCATTCCGACAGAAAGCGCCACATCACCTCCGGCAATATAGGTGATCACATTGCTTGCCGTTCCGCCCGGACAGCAACCAACCAGGATCACGCCAAGTGCCAGATCTGTCGGCAGCTGCATCAGCTGACACAGGAGCCACGCGATCACCGGCATGATCGTGTACTGTGCGACGAATCCGATCAGGATTTCTTTTGGTCTGGAAAAGACTCTTTTGAAATCGTCCATCTTAATCGTAAGCCCCATCCCGAACATGGCTACTCCAAGAAATACAGAAGTGTAGCTCGTTGTCCAGGCAAATCCATCACGCCAGAAAAACGCCACTACGGAAAAACAGATAATAATGACCCCGATATATTTTGTAAGAAAAGAGCTGACTTTTCCTACTTTTTTCATTCTGTTTTCCATAGGCTATACCTCATAGCTGAAATTGTCGATCAGCCTTGTCTTTCCGATATAGACTGCCATGGCAACCAGAACATCTTTTTCCACGCTATCGACCGGCTGCATATCCAGTGCATCTACCATGGATACATAGTCGATCTTTGCAAGCGGCTCTGCTTCGATCACTGCGCGCATCTTTGACAGGACTTCTTCTGCCTTAATTCCCTTGCAGATCGCCTCCTGACCGGTTTTAACGGCTCTTGAAAGGCACAGTGCAGCCTTTCTCTCTTCTGCGCTTAAATAGGTATTTCTGGACGATTTGGCAAGTCCGTCTTCCTCACGGATGATCGGGCAGCCTACGATCTGGATATCAAAATTCAGATCCAGCACCATCTTGCGGATGATTGCAAGCTGCTGTGCATCCTTCTGTCCAAAATAAGCTCTGTCCGGTGCTACAATATTGAATAATTTGGAAACAACCGTACATACCCCTTTAAAATGAATTGGTCTTGTCTTGCCACAAAGGGTATCAGATAACGTATCAATACTTACGTAAGCATGTGGATCATGATACATATCCTTCGGTTCCGGATGGAAGATCAGATCTGCTCCAAGGCTCTCGCAAAGCTCGCTGTCACGTTTAAAATCTCTCGGATATGCTTCCAGATCTTCTGTCGGTCCAAACTGAGTCGGATTTACAAAATCGGATACCACAACGATATCATTTTCCTCACGGCATCTCCTTATCAGGCTTGCGTGCCCTTCATGTAAGAATCCCATGGTCGGTACAAGACCTACGGTTTTCCCTTCTTTTTTCCAATTTTTAACTAATTTTCTTGTCTCCTCGACTGTTGTTGTTACCTGCATGATAATTCTCCTCTTTATAATAAATTCGGAGATAGCCTCTTGTTCTGAATTCAACAAATTTCATTTTTTTAGATTCCTTATTTTTCCTGGTCTTTCAACAACCCATGTTTTTCATAATTTGTCACACGGCTGATCTTATTCTCATCATCCACAAAAACAACTTTTGGTTTATGTTCTTTTGCTTCTTCTGCATCATAATTTGCATAACACATGATAATTACCTTATCACCTGTACTTACACATCTTGCCGCAGCGCCATTTAAGCAGATCATTCCGCTTCCACGCTTACCACAGATCGTATAAGTTTCAAATCGGCTTCCGTTATTCACGTCCACGATCTGAACTTTCTCATATTCCATAATTCCTGCTGCCTCCAGCAGTTCCTCATCAACGGTAATACTTCCCACGTAATCTAATTCTGCCTGTACTACCGTAGCACGATGAATCTTTCCTTTTAACATCTCAACTGTCATGTCTTACTCCTTTTTCTGTCCGGAAATACAAAAATAAGCATAAATATAGAGTGCAGCCATACTTTTCTTCCTTATCAAAAAACTATTATATGAAAAAAAGCATTGTCAAGGCATACTTTTCCCTGCAAATGCTTCTGCTGTTCTTCGTATTCCCTGAGTCTTATTTTACCTCTTAATAAATATAAGCTCCTTCTCCGTCACTTGTTGACGGAAACGATTTCGATATGAAATTGTTGTGATTCAGTCAGAGTATAGTTTTGTAGTTTCCAAATACTACCTCCGCGGATAATTATGACACTTTGACAATGTGTTGTCAATTTGATATGAGATTGTATCTAATAAAAAAACACACCACTCTACAGAAAGATTAAAGGGTAATCAAAGTTTTTGAGGGGATGTCTTTTTGAGGGTTTAGATTGAGGGGCAAACTTGAGGGGCAAGTTTGAGGGGCTGGTTTGAGGGTTTGGTTTGAGGGGCTGGTTTGAGAGGCTGACTCTTGTCTGCCTATGTA